>JBBSHJ010000001.1:0-114816 GCA_038253135.1 Mycobacteriales bacterium
CACCGGCATCAAAGTCCCCGACGCCCAGATGAAAGCACTACACAACAGCGGCATCCTGCACCGCCACGACTGGCACCCAGACTGGAACTACACCCTCAACCCACCCCCGAAATGAGCGTGTTGATCATCGGCAAGCCCTAACTACGCGATCAACACCGGCAACGGCTATTACGGCGCGTACCAGTTCAATCTGGGGACGTGGCGCAGCGTCGGCGGCACGGGTTACCCGAACCGGGCCGCCAAGGCCGAGCAGGACTATCGCGCGCGCCTGCTCTACCGGGCGCACGGGTGGTCGCCGTGGAGCTGTGCCCGGATCCTCGGTCTCCGACCGGATCCCAGCAACGGCTACATCGCACCGCGGCCGACGATCACGTCACCGAGGTCGGCCGTGGCCGGTCGGGCGATCACGCTGACCGGCACGGCCCCGGCCCACGCGTCCGTGGCGGTCCACCTGCGCTCCGAGGTCCGCGCACCGTTCGTGGCGTCCGTGGTCACGGCCAACGCGAGCGGGAGGTGGTCCGTCCGCGTCGGCTTCGCGCGGTGGGCGCAGTATTGGGCGGCCGCCTCCGGCCAGACCTCCCAGAGGACGTCGACCAACCGGCTCTACCCGACCACGCTGCGGGCACCCGCGCGGGTCACTCGCGGCGCCCTGTACTCGATCACCGGCACCACCCGGCCCGGCCGCACGCTGACGGTGTACGGGAAGACGCGGCGGCAGAGCGGCTACCGTGCGCTGTCGACCGTCAGGGCCGACGCACACGGAAGGTACGCCGCGAGGCGCTATCTCACGGAGGACCTGAGCTATCGGGTGGTCGGCGACATGTCGTCGAGCTACGCGATGACGCGGGTCCAGGTGAGCTCGCACGCGCCCGCCCGAGTAAGGCGTAGCGGAAAGGCCACCGTGGTCGTGACCGTGACCGGGCACGCGACCCCGCAGAGCCGCGTCGAGCTGTACACCCAGCCGTACGGGCACAGGTGGCGGGTCAGCCGGACCACGACCGCGAGCGCGTCGACGGGCGCGTGGTCGGCGTCCTTCACGGGGTCGTACGACACGGCGTACCTCGCCAAGGACGCCAACCGCACCGCCTCGCCGAGCCGCTGGGTGCAGATCCGGCCCTGACGCAGGCGCCGGCACCCCACAGACGAGCGGGTCGCGATCCTTCACCCCCCAAGGATCGCGGCCCGCTCCCCTTTGCGCCGGTCCTGACCGGCCCGTGGCGGGCGATAGCGACCGTCCGAAACCGGCCATCTGCTGCGCGGGGCGTGTCGGTCGCCCGTGTGACTGGCGGTGTCAGCGATAGTGGTGGGTTCGCTGTTGCCCTTGTGAATGTTGAGCAAACCCAATACGGTATGCGCGGTCGACCAACCGGCCCGTCGCGCAGCTGACGCCCAATCCCGTCCCGGCCCCGCGCGGCGCCCTGCGAGACCAACCGACAAGGACGGGAGTGGGGACACCAGAGCCGCGCACCCGTGGCGGCAGCTGGTACCTGCACATCACGTCACGACGGTGGGGAAGCCAGCGTGACGGGCTCGAGCCCAAACCCGCCCCGCGCGGCGGTTTTCTCTCGGGCGTGAGCTGCACGACCGGCTCGGGTCACGTCGTGCCTGTCTCGGGGGCGAGCGCGACCGGGCATTGCCCCGGCCGGACCCGAGCGCTCACCTCTCCGGCGTGGGGAAGGATTCACAGGTGTCCCCGACACTGCATGGTTTTACGCGGCGCGCCCGCATGGCGAGCCGGTTGACGGTCGCATTTGGTACGACGGCGACAATCGGAATCGGCAGCGTCATCGTGGCCAGTTCGCCGGCAAGTGCAGACCCGTCCGCCGACACCTGGTACCAGCTGCGGATGTGCGAATCAACCAACACCTATTCGATCAATACCGGTAATGGCTACTACGGCGCCTACCAATTCGATCTCTCCACGTGGCAAAGCGTGGGCGGTTCGGGATACCCGAACAATGCCTCACCCGCGGAGCAGGACTACCGCGCGCTCTACCTGTATCGCATGCGCGGATGGGAGCCTTGGACCTGCGCCCGAATCCTCGGTTTGCGGGAGGATTCCGACGGTGGTTCGGGCCGGGCACCGGGCTCCGGGGACTTCGCCGGTGGGGGTAGCGGCGGAACGCCGACGCCGACCAAGCCACCGCCGGAGCCGCCGAAGCCACCGACGCCGCCGACGTCGACGGGCGGCGCTCCGGCTTGGCCCGGACAGCAGTATTACGAGGGTGACTACAGCGCGAATCTCAAGAAATTCCAGCTCCAGTTGAAGAAGCGCGGCGCCGATTTCGACGGGACCGGCTGGTTCGGCGCGAAGACCGAGAAATATGTCAAGGGGCTGCAGCGCGCCAATGGTCTCGGCGTGGTCGGATTCATCGGGCCCAAGACCTGGGCGACCGCGTGGACCGGCAAGATGCCAACGGCGAGCCAGCTCAATGGCGGTGCCGGACCGTCGTCGACTCCCACCAACCAAGCGCCGGCGTGGCCAGGAATCACCTTCTCCTACGGCGATTCCAGCCCGTATCTGAAGAAGTGGCAGCTGCAGATGCGCAAGCGCGGCTACCCGTTCGATGGCACGGGCAATTTCGGCCCCAAGACGCTGAAGTACGTGAAGAAGGTCCAGGCGGACAACGGGTTGCACGTCGTGGGCTACATCGGCCCGAAGACGTGGGCAGCGGCGTGGACCGGCAAATAACGCGCACCCTCGATCCACAGCGCCGGACCGCGTGACAACCAGTCCGCGGCCCGGCGCTGTCGCTCCGGCGCCAGCCCTCGTCGATGCCCTCCCTGCACGCGCCCGCGGCGTGCGTGTCGGTCGAGGGTACGACGGGCGGCTGTGGATCGGCAGCCGGTCGCCGTACCGGTACCGGCGCGGGCGGTCCCGGCATGGCGAGCACAATGTCTGGTCATGAGTGAGCACGAGAACCTGCTAGGAGACCCGCAGCCGACCCTGCTGCCCGAGGACCAGGAGGCGGCGACGGCGCTCGCGAATGCCGCCGACCCGGCGGAGGCGGCGGCCCGGGTGCCGGCGTCCAGCGCGGCCTGGGCCGCCATGGCGACCCGCGCGATCGCCGACGGGCGAACCATCGATGCCTACGCCTACGCCCGGGTCGGCTACCACCGTGGCCTTGACGCCCTGCGCCGGGCCGGCTGGAAGGGTCACGGGCCGGTGCCGTGGTCGCACCTACCCAACCGCGGCTTCCTGACCTGCGTCGCGCTGCTGGCCCGCGCGGCCGGGACGATCGGCGAGTCCGGCGAGGCCCGCCGGTGCGCGACGCTGCTCACCGACTGCGATCCGGCCGCGGCGGGGCTACTGGAGGCCTGAGCCCGCCGCCCGGCACGCGCGGCGGTTCGCGACGCTCACTGGTAGGCCTATGCCGTGATGGTGCTGGAGACGACCCTGCTGTTGACGCCGAGCACGGTGACGTAATACTGGCGGCTGCGCCCCTGATCGACGGACATCTGCCAATGCCCGGACGAGGTGGCCATCGCGGTCCGCACCGTGGTAAAGGAATGGGAGCCGGACACCGCGCTGCGGAGAGTCATCGTCCAGCCGGCGGGACCGGTGCCGGACACCGAGATGGTTCCCTTACCCCCGACGGTCGCGGGAGCAGTGATCGTCGGGCGGTAGATGTAGCGGATCAGCGCCACCGGCGATCTCAGCCCGACCGCCGTGGCATAGGCGTGAACCTGCGCGCGCTGCCGCGCTCCCATGCTCCAGCCGCGGGCCGCGTCGGCCCTGCTCGTCCCGGCGACACCCCACGGACCGCTGCCACGCTTGAAATAGACCTTCACGGTTGACAACGAGGTCGCCGAACCAGCCAGGTGTGTCCCGGCTCCGATGACGACCGCCTGCGGCGCCTCGAGCGTCGGATAGCGCAGCACATTCGTCTGCCTGACCTTTGATGACTGGCCCTCCGCGGTCGCGTAGAAACGCCAGGTCCTCCGGATGCTGGCCCGATAGGCCCAGTTCCCGTTTCCCGCGGCGGTCACTGTGGTCAGCCGGCGGTAACCGCCGGTGCCCGTGCCGGCTGCGCCGTAGATCGACACCCTCGCGTAGTCGGTGATGTGCCCCCAGAGGTAAAAGCTCTTGCCCTCGGGCGAGGTTGCCGGCGCGTTGATGACCAGTGGCCAGATCGCTCGGACCCGCAGGGTGCGCGAGTCGCCGCCACTGCTCGATGCGGTGAAGAGCCGGTTGTGCAGCAGCCTGACGCTGTAGGACCATCGGCCGTTCGAAGTCGCGGTCACTGTCTGGAACAGGCGGTTGTCGGTTCCGTTCGTCAGTGCGGACCAGATCCGCACGTGCGCGCCCGCTGACGTCGTCCCGGTTAGGGTCACGGCGTGATCGGCCAGGACGCTCGCAGGAGCGCTGATCGTCGGGCGGCTGGGCGGGGCGACGCCGGTCCCGCCGGCCGGCCGGGTGGCCGCGTAGAAGTCGACGTACCGCTCGTGATATCCCACCGGTACGCCGCTGTGCGGGGCGTCGATCATCCACGCCTGGCCGTCCCTGTAGTAGGCGAAGATGCCCACGTGGTAAATCGAGCCGGCGCTGCTGCCGTAGAACATCAGGTCGCCGGGCTTGAGATTGCCGGCGGAGACCGGATGATTCGCCGTCTCCCGGAATTGCGACGCGGACTGGTGAGCGAGCGAGATACCGACCGACTCGTAGGCCCGCATCACCAGTCCCGAGCAGTCGTAGCCGCTGTCGCTCGCGCCGCCCCAAACGTAGGGCGTGCCGACCCTCGCGTTGGCCCACGCGAGCGCGCGCTGACCCGGCGTGGAGGCCGCGGTTGCCGCGGTGCCGGTCGCCAGGATGCCGACCGCGACGACGCAAGCGGCGACGAGGATGGCGACGGCGGAGCGTGGACGGGTACGGCGCGGGCGGCGGGCGGCGGCAGCGATCATGCGGGCTGGACTCCTATGCACCTAGACGTAGTCGAGTCCCAGCGGGTGCGCTCGGCCGGTCACGTCGATGAATTTCACGGCGTGTCGGTTCGACGGTCGGAACCCCCGGTGATGTATAGACGAAAGCCGCGGTTTTGCCAACCCTGGGCACCTTAATTAGGCGCCTAATGTCCGCATTTGCCGGAAAACTTGCCGGTGTCGGCACCGAGATCCGACGGTCACCGGCGACAGCAGTCCTCTATTTGAGGACCTGCGTCGCGTGCGCAGGGGTGTACAAGGCGCCGTTGCTGCTACCGACGCGCCACCAGACCGTGCTCGTCGCGGCCGTCTTGCACGACCAGGCCCCCGCGGTGTTCGCGTTGACGTTGCACCCGTTCCGCCATATGCCGGTCGGCGAGAACCTCTTCGCCAGGGTCACGGTCGCGCCCGGCCGCGCCGTACCGCTGACGGCGATTGTCGCCGTCGAGCGGGTGCCGCGGTGGGCCAGGGCCGGGACCTTCGCGGTCACGCCGACCTTGCTCGTGATGACGGATCCGACGTAATCGCCATGCACCTGGTAGCGGTAGTCGTCGCGGGCCGTCCGGCGGAAGGCGAAGCTGCCGTTGGCGTCCGCCTTGCCCGACGCGACCTTGGCGAAGCGCGAGGCGTGTGAGCCCTTCGCATAGAGCGCGATCGCCGATCCGCGACCGGCGTGCCCGGACAGCCGGTACGTCGTCATCAGCGGGACGGTCGCCGGCGCGGAGAGCGTCGGGTGCCACAGCACCCGGGTGTCGGTGTGCCAGGTCCTCGCCCCGTCGGCCGTCGCCCGCAGGGACGCCGACCGGCTGAGGCTGGCCCTGACCGACCAGGTGCCGCCCGCGGAGGCCGTGGTGGTGGCGAAGGTGCGCCACCGCGTGACCGCATTGGTGTAGGACACGCTCACCCTGGATCCTGCTCCGGCCCGCCCGCTCACCGTCATGCGGGTGTTGGCATCGACGGTGGCCGGGACGCTGATCGACGGGCGGCGTACCACCGTCGTCGTGACCGCCGCGGACCTCACCGACCCGGCGACCGCATAGACCGAACGGCTCGCGGTCAACGCGGTCCGGTAGCTCCACCGGCCGGACGAGTCCGACGCGGTGGTGCCGATCGCGACGTACCGACCGCCCGGTGCCGCGGCCATGACCGTCACCTTGGCGCGCTTCGCCGCGGTGCCCTGGAAGCTCACGCGCGTCCCGGTGACGATCCGGGTCACCGTGGCCTTGATGGTCGTCGGTGTCGCGGAGACGATCTTCGTGCTGACGATCCTGCTCTTGACCCCGAGCACGGTGACGTACCACTGCATGCTCTTGTTCTGCTGCACAAGAATCCGCCAGTGCCCGGCGGCATCCGACCTGGAAGTGCCGATGAGATAGTAGGACCCCGATCCGGCCGGTGCGCCGTACAGCGACACGCTCCAGCCGGCCGGCCCGGTGCCCTTGATGGTCACGGCACCGGCCAGGCTGATCGTCGCCGGTGCCTGCACGGTCGGCGCGTAGATGTAGCGGATGACCGACACCGCGGACTTCAGCCCGGCGGCCTGCGCGTAGGCGGAGACCTGCGAGTGCTGGGTCGCGCTCATGCCCCAGCCACGGGCGGCGTTCACGGTGGTCGACCCGGCGGCGGTCCAGCGATCGCTGCCGCGCCTGAAGTAGACCGTCAACCGGGCCAGCGACGTGGCGGTCCCGGAGAGCTTCGTACTGGCCCCCACGACTGCCGCCTGCGGCGCCGTCAGCGTCGGGTAGCGAAGAATGTTGGTCTGCACCACCTTCGACGTCTGGCCGTCGGCGGTCGCATAGAAGCGCATGGTGGTGCCCGGCGCGACCTTCAGAGCCCACTTGCCGGTGCCGCCCGCCGTGATGGTTCCGAGGGCGGTGTAGCCGCCGGCGCCCGGGCCCTGGGCGCCGTAGACGGTGACGTCCGAGTAGTCGGTGATGTGCCCCCAGACGTAGTACGACGTGCCCTCCGGATCGGTCGCCGGAGCGTTCATCGTGAGCGGCCAGATCGCCTTGACGATGACGGTCGGGGAGGTGCCGGCGCTCGTCACGGCGGCGAAGCGGCGGGTGTGCTGCAGGGTCACGGAGTAGGACCACGACCCAGTGGCGCCGGCCGTCGTGGTTGCCTGGAGGGTGCTGGAACTGTCGCCGATTGCGGAGGAATACACCTGCACCGTCGCGCTGGGCCCGGCGGTTCCCGAGATCGTCACGGCGTGGTTGGCTGCGACCGTTGCCGGCGCTTGGATGGTCGGCCGCGGGGACGCCGGAGGTGGGCTGGTGCCGTCCCCGCCCGCCGGTCGCGTGGCCGCGTAGAAGTCGCTGTACATGTGGTGGAAATTGACCGGCGTACCGGTTTGCTGGGCGTCGAGCATCCATGGCTCGCCGTCCTGGTAATAGGCGAAGATTCCGACGTGATGGATTGTGCTCGCGGTGCTGCCGTAGAACATCAGGTCGCCGGGCTGGAGCGCGCCGACCGAGACCGGGTGGTTCGACGTTTCCTGGTATTGGATGGCCGATTGGTGGGTCAAGGAAATGCCGACCTGCTGATAGGCCCGCATGACCAAGCCCGAGCAGTCATAGCCGTTGTCGTCCTCGCCGCCCCACAGATACGGGACGCCGACCTTTGTTTCGGCCCACGCGAGCGCATTCGCTCCCGGGGTCGCGGCGTCCGCGGCCCCTGACGAGCCGAGCAGGGCGATCGCGACGCAGCAGGCGGCAAGGATGCTCGCAACGAGCGAGCGCGCGGTCACGCGACTCCCCACGGACGGCGTACCGCCCGCGGGACGGGCGGCGCAAGACGGACCCGGGGCGCCGGGCGGAGCGGCAAGCGAGGGCACGGGAGCGGAGCTCCTTGCATGAGGGCGTACGACGACCGCGGCAGTGACGCACCGGCCGCACACGTCGGGCGAAGATAAAAGGACGGCGTGTCGGTCACCCAGATATGACCTTGCCTGATGTATAAGGCAGATGCTGGTGTTTGCCAAGTTATGCCTGTTGCGTTACGCCAGGTTTATCCCGATTTACGCCGTATCTGTCCGCCCCTGCCAAGTCCTCCGGGTGACGGCATCGACGCCCTGATCACCGTCGGTCACCCGCCCGGCCGGCTCGCGGAGTCGGTCCTCCGCCTGACCCTCGTCGGGTCCGAGCATCGACGATCAGGAGGACGTCGGTCGGATCCGGATCCGCCGTCGGATACCCTCTCACCGGCGTACCGAGTGACGACGGCCCGGGCGACGCGTCGGGCGGTGGACCGTGCCGGTGTGGCCTCGGCTCCCGGTGTCAGCCGGCCGCCAAATCAAATCCTTCTTCCAAGGAGACCCGCAGGCAATGCCGGCTGTAGTCGTCATCGGCGCCCAATGGGGCGACGAGGGCAAGGGCAAGGTGACCGACGCCCTCGGCGGGCGCTCCGACTTCGTCGTGCGCTACCAGGGCGGCAACAACGCCGGCCACACGGTCGTCACCCCGGACGGCGAGACATTCGCGTTGCGGCTGATCCCGTCCGGCATCCTCACCTCGGAGTGCACGGTCATCGGCAACGGCGTGGTGATCGACCCGCACGCCTTCTTCGAGGAGGTGGGCGAGCTCGAGGCCCGCGGCGTCAGCTGCTCCGGCCTGGTCATCTCGGCCGACGCGCATCTGGTCATGCCGCACCACCGGGCACTCGACAAGGTGACCGAGCGATTCCTCGGCAAGGCCAAGATCGGCACGACCGGCCGTGGCATCGGACCGGCGTACGGCGACAAGATCGCCCGGATCGGCATCCGCGTGCAGGATCTGCTGGACCCGGGGATCCTCGAGGCCAAGATCGAGGCCGCGCTCTTCGAGCGCAACCAGGTGCTGGTCAAGGTCTACAACCGCAAGGCGATCGACGGCGACGCGGTCTTCGAGGAGTACCTGGGCTACGCCGAGCGGCTCGCGCCGCGGATCCGGGACACCAGCCTGCTGATCAATCGGGCCCTCGACGACCGCAAGCTCGTTCTGTTCGAGGGGTCGCAGGCCACCATGCTCGACGTCGACCACGGCACGTATCCCTTTGTCACCTCGTCCAACCCCACCGCGGGCGGCGCGGCCGTCGGGGCCGGAATCGGACCGAATCGGCTCGATCGCATCATTGGCATCATCAAGGCTTACACGACCCGGGTCGGCGCGGGACCCTTTCCGACCGAGCTGCACGACGAGTGGGGCGAATTCCTCCGTAAGACCGGTGGCGAGATCGGTGTGAACACCGGCCGGTTGCGCCGATGTGGGTGGTTCGACTCCGTCATCGCACGGTATTCCGGCCGCATCAACGGTTTCACCGACCTCGTGCTGACCAAACTCGATGTGCTCACCGGTATCGAGAAGGTGCCGGTGTGTGCCGCGTACGACGTGGACGGCGACCGCACCGACGAAATGCCGATGACTCAGACGGATTTCCACCACGCAAGACCCGTTTATGAGTATCTCGATGGCTGGTGGGAGCCGATTTCGGAGGCGCGCACCTTCGACGATCTGCCCGCAAATGCGCAGGCATATGTACGGCGGGTCGAGGAGTTGTCGCATACGCGGGTGAGCGCTGTCGGCGTCGGCCCGAGGCGCGAGCAGACGCTCGTGCTCCACGATCTCGTCGACTGAAGGCCGGGCGATGGCAACGCAGCCGGGGATGACGGTGCTCGTGGTGGGCAATGGCGCGCGCGAGCATGCGCTGGCCACGGCAATTGCCGCTGATCCGTCGGTGGAATCCGTGGTCTGCGCACCGGGGAATGCCGGCACTGCGGCCGATTTTCGCAATGCACCGGTCGCGGCCGAAGACGGTCGTGCGGTCGCCGATCTGGCCGCCGATCTCCGCGCCGGCCTCGTCGTCATCGGTCCGGAAGTCCCGCTGGTGGCGGGTGTCGCCGATGCGGTGCGGGAGCGGGGGATTGCGTGTTTCGGTCCGTCCGCTGCCGCGGCGAGGATCGAGGGATCGAAGGCCTTCGCCAAGGAGATCATGGCCGCGGCGGGCGTGCCGACGGCACGGTTCCACGAGTGTGACGACGCCACCCAGGTCGCCGCCGCGCTCGATGACTTCGACCCGCCCTACGTGATCAAGGACGATGCTCTGGCGGCCGGGAAGGGCGTGGTGGTGACGTCCGATCGTGCGATCGCCCTCGCGCACGCGGAGAGTTGCGGCTCGGTCGTTGTCGAGGAATTCCTGGACGGACCCGAGGTTTCGCTCTTTTGCATCACCGACGGCACAACGGTGGTCCCGTTATTGCCGGCGCAGGATTTCAAGCGGCTCGGCGACGCCGACTCCGGCCCGAACACGGGGGGGATGGGTGCGTACTGCCCGCTGCCGTGGGCCCCGCCGACGCTGGCGGAGGACGTCGTACGCGACGTCGTCGAACCGACCCTGACCGAGCTCGCGAAGCGCGGTACGCCGTTCTCCGGCCTGCTCTACGTCGGGCTCGCACTCACCAAGCGCGGCCCGGCGGTCATCGAATTCAACGCCCGCTTCGGCGATCCGGAGACCGAGGCGGTGCTCGCGCTGCTGGAGACGCCGCTGGCGTGCGTCCTCTACGCCGCCGCGACCGGGCGGCTGGCCGACGCGCCGCCCCTGCGCTGGCGCGCCGGCTCCGCCGTGACGGTCGTCCTCGCCGCCGGCGGGTATCCCGGCCCGGCTCGATCCGGGGACGCGATCTGCGGCGCGCTGCGACCGGGCGTCTTCCATGCGGGGACGAGCGCTTGCGACGGCCAGGTGATCTCCTCCGGAGGCCGCTTGGTCGCGGTGACTGCAACGGGGCCGGACCTCGCGGCCGCGCGTGACGCGGCGTACCGGTCGCTGGCCGAGATCGAGGTCGACGGTGGTCAGTTCCGCACCGACATCGCGCTGGCCGCCGTGCGCGGCGAGGTCGTCGTGCCGACGTGACCCCGGTCCGGGTGGGGGAGATGGTGTGCCGAAACCAGCACCCGATCTCCCCCGGCCGGGTGGGTAGGTCAGTCCGGCCGCACGGCCCGCAGGGCGAGAAAGCGCGGCACGGCGCGGTCGGCGTCCTCGCGGATCCGTTGGATCACCAGACCTGCGGCGGCTATCGGATTGATCAGCTCGGCCATGGTGAGCTGGCGGACGCCGACGCGGGCGCGGATTCCGGTCGGGCTCATCCCCGGGCCGGCAAAGACGCGTCCGGACGTCCGGTAACCGCTGCGGACCAGTCGTAGCGTGCTCGCACGTGACCACCCTCCTCAACGGAGCCCAACGACACCGTGGCATCGATTCGGTTCGCGGCCAAGGGATTTCGCGCTCGGCGATAGGGTCCTGACCTGTGCAAGGCGCACCCGATCGCGCCGCAGCCCGACGAGGTCCCGCGCCCGCGCCACCGCGGCGCGGGGAACAATGGATCCTGCCCGGGCCGGCGGCCGCTGCCGACGGCCGACGATTGCTTCTCGCGCGCGGGGGGAACCCGATGACCCGATCCGGTCCGGCCGGTCCGGCCGGTGCGGCCGCCCAGGCCGCCACGCCTCCTCCTGCCCGCCCCGGCCCACTGTCGATCCCGGACGTGCTGGCCCAGCGCTACGCGACCCCCGAGCTGGCGCGGATCTGGACGGCCGAGCACAAGGTCGTGCTCGAGCGCCGGCTCTGGATCGCCGTGCTCAGGGCACAGCGTGATCTCGGCGTCGACGTCCCGGACGGCGTGATCGAGGACTACGAACGCGTCGTCGACGACGTCGATCTCGCGTCGATCGCCGCCCGCGAGCGGGTCACCCGGCACGACGTGAAGGCCCGGATCGAGGAATTCTCGGCCCTCGCCGGCCACGAGCACATTCACAAGGGCATGACGTCCCGCGACCTGACCGAGAACGTCGAGCAGCTGCAGATCCGCGATTCGCTGCGGCTCGTCGCCGACCGCGCGGTGGCCACCCTGACGCGGCTCGCCGAGCTGGCGACCGAGCATGCCGAGACCGTCATGGCCGGTCGCAGCCACAACGTCGCGGCCCAGGCGACGACGCTGGGCAAGCGGTTCGCGACGGTGGCCGACGAGCTCCTGCTCGCGTTCGAGCGGGTCGAGCAGCTGATCGGGCGTTACCCGCTGCGGGGTCTGAAGGGGCCGGTCGGTACGTCGTCCGACCAGCTCGACCTGCTGCGGCTGGACGCCGGCAGGGTGGCCGAGCTCGAGGAGCGGGTGGCCGCCCACCTCGGCTTCGCGCGGGTGTTCAGCTCGGTCGGTCAGGTGTATCCGCGCTCGCTCGACTTCGAGGTGCTCAGCGCGCTCGTCCAGCTCGCCGCGGCGCCCGCCAACCTCGCCACCACGATCCGGCTGATGGCCGGGCACGAGCTCGCCACGGAAGGGTTCAGGCCCGGCCAGGTCGGCTCCAGCGCGATGCCGCACAAGATGAACACCCGGTCCTGCGAGCGGGTCAACGGCCTGGCCGTGGTCCTGCGCGGCTACCTCTCGATGGTGGGGGAGCTGGCCGGCGACCAGTGGAACGAGGGCGACGTCTCGTGCTCGGTCGTGCGCCGGGTGGCCCTGCCCGACGCGTTCTTCGCCGCCGACGGCCTGTTCGAGACGATCCTGAGCGTCCTCGGCGATTTCGGCGCCTATCCGGCCGTGATCGCGCGGGAGCTCGAGCGCTACCTGCCGTTCCTCGCCACGACCAGGGTCCTGATGGCCGCCGTCCGCTCCGGGGTCGGCCGCGAGAGCGCACACGCGATCATCAAGGAGCATGCGATCGCGGTCGCGCTGGACATGCGCGAGCGGGGCCTGGAGACGAATGACCTGCTGGAGCGACTCGCCGCGGACGAGCGGCTGCCGCTGCGATCGGGCGACCTCGCCGACCTGGTCGCCGCGCCACTGACCTTCACCGGTGTCGCGGCCCGGCAGATCTCCGACGTCGTACGCCGGGTCGGCGCGGTCGCGGCGAGATATCCCGACGCCGCGACCTACACCCCGCGCCCCATCCTGTGAGCCCGCTCCGTCGAGCGCTCACCCCAGGCGGCCGATGCGAGTCCGCAGTCGGCTGCTTCTGACGGTTGGCGAGGATCGGGTCAGCCGGTGGGTGCCGGCCCCGAGCTCTGCCGCACCTTGATCGCGCAGTCCGGCTCGCGGAGCACCGCCGGCGCAGCCCCGCCGACCAGTGACAACAGGGCCGTCGCGGCGCGGGCGCCGTACCCCGGAACGTCCCGGTCCAGCGACGTGAGCGTCGGGCTGACGATGGTGCACAGTGGCGACTCGTCCCAGGCCACGACGGACAGGTCGCCGGGGATCCGGACGCCGAGCTCGGCCGCGACCCGCAGGCCGGCCGTCGCCATCAGGTCGCTGCCGAAGATCACGGCGGTGGGGCGGGCGCGGGCCGATACGCCGAGAGCCTCGCGCGTGACCGCGTCGGCGCCCTCCAGCGTGTAATCCGTGTCGAGGCAGCGGGCCCACTCGACCCGGTCGGACCCGCCCAGCGCGCTGATCGCCCGACGGCGCCGCCGCTCGTGCTGGAAGACTTTCGGCCCGCCGATGTACAGCAGCCGGCGGTGGCCGAGCGTGAGCAGGTGGTCGACGGCGACGCGGACGTCGGCGGCATGATCGGTCCACATCGTGGTGACCCGGCCCAGGTCCGGCGCGGGGTGCGGACGTTCATCGGCGTCCGGTGCAGCGCACCCGCCCGACGCGCCGTTGATCAGCGGGCCACCGAGCACGACCGCCGGCATGCCGAGCCTGGCGACGGTCTGCACCCGCGGGTCCCGGAACCGCTCGTCCATCACGATCACGCCGGCAACGCGGCGCTCGCCCCACCACCGGCGGTAGGTCTCGATCTCGTGGTCGAGGCGGTCACCGACCACCCGCAGCAGCAGGCTGCTGTCGGCGCGGACGAGCACCGACTCCACGCCGCTAACGAAGCGCATGAAATACTGCTCGGTGGCGAGCAGGTCGATCGGCCGCGACAGCACCAGGCCGATGGCCGGCGGCCCGGCGCCCGAGAGCGCTCGGGCGCTGCTGCTCGGATACCAGCCGTGCCGCCGGGCGAGCTCCTGCACCCGCTCCCGCGTGGCGGCCGACACGCCGGGCTGGCTGTTCAACGCGTAGGAGACCGCGCTCTTGGAGATGCCGAGCTCGCGCGCCAGATCGGCGATCGTGATGCGGGCCACGGGGCACCTCCTTCGCCGCGGTGTGGGGGCAGACTAACTGAACCGATCAAGTTCGACATGCCCCATGGGTTTGGGGAGCGCCGTGGGAGACTCTCGGCGTGAGCACCGCCCGACTGACGGACCTGCCCCTTCGCCACCGCGGCAAGGTGCGTGAGCTCTACGAATTGCCAGGCGAGCGGCTGCTGATGGTGGCCAGCGACCGCATCTCGGCGTTCGACTTCGTGCTCGAGCCCGCGATCCCGGACAAGGGACGGGTGCTGACGCAGCTCTCGTTGTGGTGGTTCGACCGGCTGGCCGAGCTCGCTCCCAACCACGTGCTACCGGCCGCCGCGGGTGAGATTCCCGTGGAGGCCGCGGGCCGCGCCGTGGTGTGCGAGCGGCTGTCGATGGTGCCGGTCGAGTGCGTCGCCCGCGGCTACCTGACCGGGTCGGGGCTGGCCGACTACCACGCCACCGGGACCGTGTGCGGCGTACCGCTGCCGGCCGGGTTGGAAGACGGCGCCCGGCTGCCCGAGCCCATCTTCACGCCGACGACGAAGGCGCCCGTCGGCGAGCACGACGAGCCGATGACCTGGGACGATGTCGTCACGGCGGTCGGACCCGACCTGGCCGTGCGGCTGCGCGAGCTGACCCTGCGGATCTACGCCGCCGGCGCGACCGTCACCGCTCGCGCGGGCATCATCTTGGCCGACACCAAGGTCGAGCTCGGGCGGCGCGCCGACGGGACGCTCGTCATCGCGGACGAGCTCCTCACCCCCGACTCGTCGCGGTTCTGGCCGGCCGACTCGTGGCAGCCGGGGCGGGCCCAGCCGTCCTTCGACAAGCAGCCGGTGCGCGATTGGCTCGCCGGCGGGTCGGGCTGGGATCGCACCGGTGGTACGCCGCCCCCGGCGCTGCCGGCCGACGTCGTGGCGGGGACGCGGGCGCGCTACCTCGAGGCCTTCGAGCGGGTGACCGGGACGTCCCTGCCGAGCGCCGGATAGCACGGTTGTGAGTCGGCAAGGACACGCCGCTATTACGGGCGATTGACGGTTCACCGGCGGTGGTGTTCTATGTGAGCCACGCCACGACCGGTAGTGAAACCGGATGAACCGGTTCACCTCGGGACGGCGTCGCTCGCATCCGCTCCCGGAGGTATCGATGTCCGCACCGGACCGCACACCCACGTCCGTCCCCGATCCAGCCGCATCCGGCCAGGGGGCGTCTCGGCGCACCTTCCTGACCGGCTCGGCCGTCGCCGGCCTCGGCGTTGCCGGCACCATGCTCGCCGGCTGCGGCACCGGCAGCAACAGCGGCAAAGGCGGCGGCAAGGGGGGCTCCGCGGGCCGGCAGGGCAAGTCCGGCGACACCCTTTTCATCGCCGGGTTCCAGTGGGGCAACCCCAGCAACTTCAACCCGCTCGGCACGAGTGCCGCCTGGCCCTGCGGTAACGGCAACTGGCAGCTCGTCTACGAGACGCTGATGCGCTTCAACCTCCTCGACGGCTCGCTGCAGCCCGGCCTGGCCAAGTCCATGGAGCAGAAGGGCGACAAGATCACGGTGACCCTGCAGAAGGGCACCAAGTGGAACGACGGCAAGGACCTCACCGCCGACGACGTCGTCTACACGTTCGAGCTGGCCAAGAAGCACCCCGAGGTCTCCTACGCGACGTTCTGGGACTATTGCAGCAAGGTCGAGAAGACCGATGCCAGCACGATCGACTTCACCATCGACAGCAAGACCAACAACCCCGGCATGGTCAAGGGATCGATCGCCGGCACCTATATCCTTCCGCAGCACATCTGGACCGCCAAGGAAGCCAAGAACAAGTCGATCGGCAACGACCTCAACCTGAACCCGGTGGGGTCCGGCCCGTTCAAGATCGACAAGTTCGACCAGACCCAGGTCGCGCTCGCGCAGGTCGACAACTACTGGGGCAAGGGCATCTGGGGCACGCCCGCGCCGAAGTACGCCGTACACCCGATCTACAAAGACAACAGCGCCGGCGACGTCGCGTTCCAGAGCAACGAGGTCGATATCTCTCAGCAGTTCACGCCGCAGGTGTGGAAGATGTGGGAGGTCCAGAAGAAGCCGATCTCGACCTGGTACAAGAAGGCGCCGTATCACGTGCCCGGCGGGATGCCGATGCTGGTGATGAATACGACGAAGAAGGGCCTGGACAACCCGAAGGTGCGCCGGGCCCTCGCCTACTGCATCGACTACGCGCGGATCGCGGCGACGGCAATGTCGAGTTACTCCGTGCCGGCGAATCCCAGCCTGATCCTGCCGACCGGCGGCGAGGCGAAGTACTTTGACAAGGGCGCCGTCGACAAGACCGGCTGGAAGCACGACCCGGCGGAGTCGAAGCGAATCCTCGAGAAGGAGCTAGGGGCCAAGAAGGGCGGCGACGGAATCTACGTCTTGCCCGACGGCACGAAGCTTGGCGGCTGGACCGCTCAGTGCCCGACCGGTTGGACCGACTGGCAGAGTGCACTGCGGATTGTCGCGGACAACGCCAAGGCGGTCGGGATCGGAATCAGCACGAAGTTCCCACAGGCGCCGCAGGTGACCCAGTCCGTGCAGAACGGCGATTTCGACCTTGCCTGCTGGGGCGTCGCCGGCGTCGGACCGGCCGCCCCGTGGCAGCGGTTCCGCGACGTGCTCGACGACCGCGGCGTGCCGGCGCCCGGGAAGAACGCCTTCTACAACTACGGACGGTTCAAGGATTCCTCCGTGCAGTCCCTCCTGGACAAGGCGGGATCATCGACCGATGACAACTCGCTGAAATCGGCGCTTGGTCAGCTGGACGAGATCTTCCGGCAGAACGCTCCGATGGTGCCGCTGATGTATCGCCCGCTGGAGTTCTTCGAATTCAACGAGGCCACCTGGACCAATTTCCCGAGTGCGGCAAATCCCTATGCACCTCCGATGTTCCAGGGGGATGGCATCACCTGGATCTTCAAGATCAAGCGGACCACGAAGTAGCGCGGGCGGCCGGCGGGCATGGCATTTCGCCGTTACATCGCCAAGAAGGCGCTCTGGTACCTCCTCGCGCTGATCGTGGCGCTGGTCTTGAACTTCTTCCTGCCGCGGTTGGTTCCGGGCAACCCGGTCGACTCCATCATCGCGCAGGCGTCGCGCAGCGGCGCTGAGGGCGATCAGCTCCGCGGCATCCACGATCACTACATCAAGGAGTTCGGGCTCAACAAGTCGATGATCGAGCAGTTCCTGACCTACCTGAACAACCTGATCCACGGGAACCTCGGGTTATCGTTCGCCAACTACCCGGGCACGGTGTCCTCGCAGATCAAGCAGGCGCTGCCGTGGACACTGGGCCTGCAGATCCCGGCGATCCTCATCGGCTGGCTGGTCGGCAACGCGGTCGGCGCCATCGCGGCCTACAAGGGCGGCTGGTTCGACCGGAGCGCCTTCCTCGGCTCGCTGTTCCTCTCCGCGATGCCGTACTACTGCCTCGCGATCCTGCTGGTCTACCTCTTGGCGGTGCAGAATTCCATCCTGCCGCAGCCCATCCTGCCGGCGTCGGGTGGCTACTTGCCTGGTACGTCGCCGAGCTGGAGCGGCGCGTTCATTGCCGACGTGCTGCGGCACTACTGGATGCCGTTCCTGTCGCTGGTGATCGTCTTCATCGGCGGGCAGGCGGTCGGCATGCGCTCGATGGCGATCTACGAGCTGGGCACCGACTATGTGACCTACGGCCGCGGTCTCGGCCTGCGGGACCGCACCCTGATGCGCTACATCTTCCGCAACGGGATGCTGCCGCAGGTGACCGGACTGGCGCTGTCGATCGGCACGCTCGTCGGCGGCGCGCTGATCACCGAGATCGTCTTCTCCTACCCCGGAGTAGGGACCTTGCTGTTCAATGCAATCAGCCAGAATGATTATCCGGTGTTGCAGGCGATCACCCTGATCATCACGGTGGCGGTGTTGGTCGCGAACTTCCTCGTCGATCTTGCCTACGGCATCATCGATCCGAGGATCCGAGCAGCTCAGGCAGGTGAGCGATGAAGCGTCTGGCACGTTTCCCCGGCCGGTTCTACCTGGCCACCTTCCTGATCACGCTGATCGTGCTCTTCGGATTTCTCGGTCCGGTGGTCTTCAGCGGCCACAACGCGAACGACGTGGTCGGCGGCCTCTATGACCACCCTTCCGGCAAGGCCTGGCTCGGCACCGACAACATCGGTCACGACGTCTTCGGTGAGCTGATGTACGGCACTCGCGCCTCGCTGGAGATCGGGCTGCTGGCCGGCCTGCTCAGCACCGTCGTCGGCACGATCATCGGCGTCGTGGCGGGCTACGTCGGCGGGATGGTCGACGAGATGTTGATGGGTCTCACCAACGTGCTCCTGACGATCCCGCCGATCGTGATCCTCATCCTGATCCTGGTCTCGCTCAATACCAGCGGCACGCTGGTCCTGGCCATCGTGCTGGCGTCGACGGCGTGGACCTGGACGGCTCGGGCCGTGCGCGCGCAGGCGAGCAGCATCCGGGTGCGGGAGCACATCGACGTCGCGCGGCTGTCCGGGGCGAACACCTTCGGGATCATGTCGCTCGACGTGCTGCCCTACATGCTCTCCTACATCTTCATGGCGTTCGTCCTCCAGGTGGCCGGCGCGATCCTCGCCGAGGCGGGGCTCGCCCTGCTGGGCCTGCGGGCCAACGGCGTCTCGCTCGGCATCATGCTGCACTGGTCGCTCGCCTTCGAGGCGCTGCGCACCGGGGCATGGTGGGCATTCGTGCCGCCGACCGTGCTGCTGACACTGATCGCCTTCGGCCTGCTGCTGTTGCAGTCCAGTCTCGATGAGGTCTTCAACCCACGTCTGCGGCGATCCCGCAAGGTGCGACGCCTCGCGGCGGCGACTCTCTCGGCGCCGGCGGTCGCACCCGATCCCGAGGAGGTGGCGGTCCGTTCATGACAGCGTCCGCTCTCCCCCAGGTGACAAAGCCGCTGATCTCCGCTCGCGGCATTACCGCCGCCTACGTGCCCGACCGCGGCACGCAAGTGGTCGCGGTCGATGACGTCTCCATCGATGTCCACGAGGGCGAGATCGTCGGCGTGGCCGGCGAGTCCGGCTGTGGCAAGTCCACGCTGGGTGCGGTGCTGTCACTCAATGCCGTTGCCCCGTTGCACGTGCTCGGGGGTGAGCTCGAGGTCGACGGCGCGGCGGTCGACCTGTCCAACCGAAAGACCCCGCGCAGCTGGCGCGGGCGGGTCGTCTCGCTGCTCCCGCAGGGCGCGCTGAACTCCCTCAGCCCGACCATCCGGATCCGTGATTTCGCCTGCGACGTCGTCCGCGCGCACGACTCCAAGGTGAAACGCTCGGCCGCTCTGGAAATGACCCGGGCCCGGCTCGAGCAGCTCGACCTGCCGGGTCGGGTGCTCGATGCCTATCCGCACCAGCTGTCCGGTGGCATGAAACAGCGTGTCGTCACGGTCCTTTCGACGTTGCTCGAGCCGCGACTGCTCATCGCCGATGAGCCGACGTCCGCGCTCGACGTGTCCTCCCAGCGCGTGCTCGTGGACATGCTGCGCGAAATGGTGCATCGAGAGATCATCTCGGGTGTCATTTTCGTCACCCACGACATCCCGGTGCTGAATACGATCGCCGACCGGATCGCGATCATGTACGCCGGCAAGATCGTCGAGATTGCCGAGACCCGCGAGCTCATCGACCGACCGCGGCATCCTTACAGTGCGGCGTTGCTCGGCTCGGTCCTGGTGCCCGAGCCGCACGTCAGGCGCACCCGTGTGCTCGGAATTCCCGGCGCACCGCCGAACCTCGTCAACCCACCGACAGGCTGCCGGTTCCGTCCGCGCTGCCCGCTTCGCATGCCCGAATGCGAGAACGACCCACCGCACGCTGGAGACAGTTTTCATTTCGCCAGCTGTTTCTGGGCCGAGCAGCACGAGGGTGAGAGCGCCGTACCAGCACTTCGCGCGGCGACCGAGAAGATGTCCGCCGAGGAGGCGATCGCCATCGACGCCGCGACATCTGCGGCCGCCGTCGGCGATGCCGGCACGATCGAGGTCGAGCGATGAGTGAGCCCGCCAACACCGGCGACCTCCTCGTCGCCGAGCACGTCAGTCGCGACTTCGGCCACGGTGAGCACACCGTCAAGGCGGTCGCCGACGTCTCCTTCACCGTCGGCCGGCGGGAGATCGTGTCGATCGTGGGGGAGAGCGGCAGCGGCAAGACGACCGTCGCCCGCATCGTGCTCAAGCTCCTGGCGCCGACCGCCGGCACGCTGTCCTTCGATGGGCACGACGTCACCAAGCTGGGCCGGGCCGGCCTCAAGGCATACTGGCGCAACGTCCAGGCGGTGTTCCAGGACCCGTTCAGCGCCTTCAACCAGTTCTTCACCGTACGACGGCTGCTCGAGCGGTCCGCGAAGCTCGATGCCACCGCGACCCGTGGTGGCCGGATCGAAGAAGCGCTCGGCCACGTCGGTCTCCCGCCGGAGACGATGGCCAAGCGACCGCACCAGCTCTCCGGCGGGCAGCGGCAGCGGGTGATGATCGCGCGGGCACTGATGTTTGCGCCCAAACTGCTCGTGGCCGACGAGGCCACGTCCATGCTCGATGCGTCGCTGCGCGTCAACATCCTCAACGTTCTGCAGGACCTGCGCAACGACCTGGGAATGTCGATCCTCTTCATCACGCACGACATCGGCCAGGCCTGCTACGTCTCGGATCGGATCCTCGTCATGTCCAAGGGCGAGATCGTCGAGTCGGGGCCGACCGACGACGTCATCTTCGCCCCGCAGCATGAATACACCCGGCGCCTGCTGGCCGACGTACCGAAACTGCACGAGGACGAGACCAGCCTCGGATCGGCGAGCGGTTAGCTCCGCCCGGGGCGGCTATCCTGCGGCCTGGGTCAAGATCTTTCCGGCGGCGCCATTCCAGTCCGCGACATCCGAGATGCCCTTGTCGGTCGTGCACGTGCGGCCGTCATCGACCTTCTGGGGAGTGAAGGTGACCGTCCGGATCTGGGCCTTGCGGGAATCGGACGGTCGGGCCGGATCGCTCAGCTGGTAGCGGGTGATCTGGGTGAACTGGCAGTCCGGCGCGACCGCCATGACGCTGAACTCCATCGGCGACGTGTCGTAGTGGTCGAGTCCGCCCAGCCCCGTCGAGCCCTCGTTCAGGTTGATGTAGTCACTATCCTGCAGGTCGCCCGGGTCGTTCTGCTCATGCGTGTGCCCGGAAGCCATCAACCGCGCGCGCAGCACCATCTCCAGCTCGTCGGCCGCGACCGGCTCATGTCCCATGCCGATGTCTATGGTCTGGTCCGGCGCGAAGGTCTTCCCCGCTTCTTGGACGGACGCCACCTCCAGCGGGTTGGTCTTCGTGGTGTCCGACGCTCCCGCGACTCCCTTGGCGCCGAACACGCGAGGATCCGCGAGCCCGGCAATCCGCAGGCCAAATGCCTGCACCTCCTGACCGGTGACCTGGTAGCTGCCGTCGGCCCGCTCGGTCTTGTCGCCCAGCACGATGACCTTCGGGATGCTGCGCATGATGCGCACGGTCTGGGGTGAGTCGTGGTTGCCGGCGATCCAGATCATCGGGACCTTGGCGGTGAGGTGGCGGATGCTCTGGAGATACCGCTGCGTCATCTCGAACGTGCTGCCGTACTCCGACTCGTCGCCGGTGTTGATGATCAGTTTCACGCCCTGTTGCCGCGCCACGTTCCCCACGTAGGCATACATGTCGCGCAGGTGCATATCGGAGATGAAGAGGATCTTGTAGGCCGTCTCCTGATTCGTCTTCTGCTCGGACGCCTTGGTGAGGGTGTCCTCCAGCCGGAGCAGTGCGCGCACCTTGTCGGCGGAGGTCGTATCCCGGGTGTAGAGCTCGGTCAGCTTGCCTGGAACTGCTTTGAAATCAGCTAGCAGCCCGCTGACCTGATAGGTGCGGCTCCAGTTGGAGTTGTAGGTCGCCACGCCGACGCTGCCGACGACGAGCGTCAGGACGGCAGCCCCGGCGACCGCGTGGGAGAGAAAGACCGCCGTGTTGGCCGGCGCGCTCTTCGCCTCCATCGCGTGAAACGAGCGGCGGCGGAGGGTGGGGACCAGGCTTTGAACGGTGCGTCGGGTGACCTCGCTGGCGATCGCTCCCGCCAGTGAACCGAGCAGGAAGGCCAGCACGAAGTGCCGTTTGATGGCGGGAAGCTCGGCGTCGAAATCGGTGCCGGCGCGGTCCGCGAACGCCTCACTGTTCCTGCTCAGGCCGCGCAAGTTTCCGAGGTCGATGTCCTGGGGTGTGAGGTGTACGCCGATCGGCAGTCCGTCCACGTCCGGGTAGCTGATGCTGCCGAGTGAGGAATTGCCGCTGATGCCGTGACCGGAGAAGGTGCTGATCGACACCTGCAGGGGCACCCCGGCAACCCGCAGGTCGTAGGGGACGAGGTTGAGCGCGATCGCCGCACCCACGCCCGCCCCCGCGAGCGGCACCAGCACCCGAGCGACAAGGCGAAGCCCGGTCCACAGCCGGCGCCGCCAACGCCGGGTCGGGGCCGGCAGGTCGAACAGCGCCGGCTGCCACGGCTGCCTCGGATCGGATGTCATCTGCGGTGCCGAGCCGGCCCTTCCTCGTCGTGTCGATCAGGCGGCGCCCAGGGTATCGACCCGTGAGGTCCGGAATCAGGCTTTGTCGGGGCGGTCACCGGCGCGAGCAGGGCGCGGTCGAGGCGATCGCGAAGCCGGTGGCGCACCCCTGGCACGATCTCGGAAGTCCGCGGCACCGGTAAGGTTCGAAGTGCCCCACCCGTGTGGCGGCGTGCCATGAGCCTCGCACTTTCGCGACCACCCGGCAGGAGCCTCGCGGTGACCGTGCCTCCCTCCCGCTCCGCACCGGAGGAGCGCCAATGAGTCGCGTGTTCGTCGACGTCATGCTCAAGCCGGAGATCCTCGATCCGCAGGGCCAGGCGATCGCGAAGGCCCTGCCCCAGCTGGGGATCTCCGGCGTCCGCGACGTCCGCGCCGGCAAGCACTTCGTCCTCGAGGTCGACGACTCGGTCACCGAAGAGACCGTGCGCCGGATCGCCGACACGCTGCTCGCCAACCCCGTCATCGAGGACTTCGCGGTGCGCTCGTCGACCGACGGGGGACCGAGCACCGACCAGAGACATCCACCCAGCGCCGGCGAGGGAGGCGCCCAGCGACCAAGGAGCCCGCGCAGCGGCGTCGCGGACCGGCGGCCGTGACACCGCCACGCATAGGAGTCGTGACCTTTCCCGGCTCGCTCGACGATCGCGATGCCGCCCGGGCCGTCCGCGCGGCCGGGGGCGAGTCGGTGCCGCTGTGGCACGCGGACGCCGACCTTCGCGACGTTGCCGCCGTCGTCCTGCCCGGCGGCTTCTCCTACGGCGATTACCTGCGGTGCGGGGCGATCGCCCGCTTCGCGCCGCTGATGGGCGAGTTGATCCCCGCGGCGCAGCGAGGACTGCCCATCCTCGGCATCTGCAACGGATTCCAGATCCTCTGCGAGGCCCACCTGCTGGCGGGCGCCCTGACCCGCAACGCACATCTGCGCTTTCGCTACCGCCCGCAGCGACTGCGGATCGAGAGCACGTCCACGGCGTGGACGGGGGCGTACGGCGACGGGGCCGAGATCGTCGTACCGATCAAGAACATGGAGGGCCGGTACGCCGCCACGGCCGACACCGTCCGCGAGCTCGAGGCCGACGGACGCGTCGTCGCCCGCTACCTCGGCGGCAACCCCAACGGCAGCATCGCCGACATCGCCGGCATCGCCAACGCGGCCGGGAACGTCGTCGGGCTGATGCCGCATCCCGAGCACGCCATCGACGACGTCTACGGGCCCGGACCCGACGGGCTCGGCTTCTTCACCTCGGCCGTCACGACGCTGGTGGGAGCCGCCGCGTGAGCGAGGCCGCCTCCCGCGCCGCCGCAGCGGACACCGTGGCGCGGGCAGCCGCGACGCCCGACATCGAGTTGCCGTATTCCGAGCTCGGCCTGCGGCCGGAGGAGTACGACGCGATCCGCGCGATCCTCGGGCGGCGCCCGACCAGCTCCGAGCTGGCGATGTACTCCGTGATGTGGAGCGAGCACTGCTCCTACAAGTCGAGCAAGATCCACCTCCGGACCTTCGGCGAGGACCCGGCCGGCTCCGCAGGTAAGATGCTGGCCGGCATCGGCGACAACGCCGGCGTCCTCGACCTCGGGAACGGCATCGCCGTCACGTTCAAGATCGAGTCGCACAACCACCCGAGCTACGTCGAGCCCTACCAGGGCGCCGCAACCGGCGTCGGCGGCATCGTCCGCGACATCCTGACGATGGGCG
This sequence comes from Mycobacteriales bacterium, assembly GCA_038253135.1. Taxonomy (GTDB): domain Bacteria; phylum Actinomycetota; class Actinomycetes; order Mycobacteriales; family QHCD01; genus JBBSHJ01. The sequence goes on from JBBSHJ010000001.1 coordinate 24,314, forward strand.
CGCGACCGGTCGCCGTGCTCGACCCGTTGCGGTTCGGCCCGGCCACGGCCCCCGACACGAGCCGGGTCCTGCCGGGTGTCGTGGCGGGCGTCGCCGGCTACGGCAACTGCCTCGGCCTGCCGAACATCGGCGGCGAGCTCGTCTTCGATCCGTGCTACGCGGGAAATCCGCTGGTCAACGTGCTGTGCGTCGGCGTGCTCCCGGCGGATGGCGTGCAGTACGCCGTCGCGAGCGGCCTGGGCAACAAGGTCGTGCTCATCGGCGCACGGACCGGCGGCGACGGCATCGGCGGGGCGTCGGTGCTCGCGAGCGCCACCTTCGAGGACGCCGATTCAGGCGAGCGCCGACCGGCGAAGCGGCCGAGCGTGCAGGTCGGCGACCCCTTCACCGAGAAGCTGCTGATCGAGTGCTGCCTCGAGCTGTTCGCCGAGGACCTGGTCGCCGGGATCCAGGATCTCGGCGCCGCCGGGATCTCCTGTGCCACCACCGAGCTGGCCAGCGCCGGCGACGGCGGCATGCTGGTCGATCTTTCCGCCGTACCGCTGCGGGACGCGACCCTCGCACCCGAGGAGATCCTGATGAGCGAGTCGCAGGAGCGGATGTGCGCCGTCGTCGAGCCGGCGAAGCTGGACCGCTTCCTGCAGCGGTGCGACAGGTGGGGGGTCGGCGCCGTCGTCATCGGCGAGGTCACCGACACCGGACGCGTCCAGATCGACTGGCGCGGCGAGCGGATCGTCGACGTACCGCCGCGCACCGTCGCCCACGACGGCCCGGTCTACGACCGGCCGCGCAGCCGGCCGGCCGACCTCGATGGGCTGCAGGCCGACGACCCGGCGCGGCTGCCGCGGCCCAAGACTGCCGACGAGCTGCGTACGACGCTGCTCGCCCTCCTCGGTTCGCCCAACCTCGCCTCCAAGCGCTGGGTCACCGAGCAGTACGACGCCCTCGTGCAGGGCAACACGGCGCTGGCCGCGCCGGCTGATGCCGGGGTGATACGGGTCGACGAGCGGAGCGGTCTCGGCGTCGCCGTCGCGACGGACGGCAACGGCCGCTACTGCCGGCTCGACCCCTACGCGGGCACGCAGGTCGTGCTCGCCGAGGCGTATCGCAACGTCGCCGCGACCGGTGCCGAACCGGCCGCCGTCACCGACTGTCTCAACTTCGGCAGCCCTGAGGACCCGGAGGTGATGTGGCAGTTCGAGCGGACCGTGCAGGGGCTGGCGGACGCCTGTCGGGCTCTGGGCACGCCGGTCACCGGCGGCAACGTGAGCTTCTACAACCAGACCGGCAACACGGCCATCCACCCGACACCGGTGATCGGGGTCCTCGGCGTGCTGCCAAACGCCGCCCAGCGCACGCCGCTCGGCTTCGTCGCCGGCACGGAGATCTATCTCCTCGGCGCCGCAGCCCGGCCCGAATTCGGCGGATCGGAGTGGGCGTGGACGGTGCACGGCCATCTCGGCGGCCGGCCGCCGGCCGTCGACCTCGACGCGGAACGTGCGCTCGCCGCGGTCCTCATCGGCGCCCGGGCGGCCGGCATCGCCCGCAACGCGCATGACCTCGCCGACGGCGGGCTGGCGCAGGCTCTCGTCGAGAGCGCGCTGGCGTCCGGTGTGGGCGTGGCGGTGACGGCTCCGGATGCCGAGGACGCTGCGACCGCGCTGTTCGCCGAGACCACCGGGCGCGCCCTCCTCGGCGTCGACCCGGAGGGGGCCGCCGAGCTCGCGCGGCTGGCGGCTGGCCACGGCGTACCGTGCGACCGGATCGGTACGGCGGGCGGCACCGGAGTGACGATCGACGTGCGCGGGCAGCGGGTCGAGGCGACGGTGGGGGAGCTACGCGACGTCGCTGAGCGCACCCTGCCGCGCCTCTTCGGCGTCGACGACGGCGCGACGGCGTAGGACGGGGCCGGAAATCCGGCCGGACACCGTCGCGAAGACCATGCCGAAGCCGAGCATGACGCCGCCGCCGGCAATGTCGAGCAGGTAGTGGTTTCCGGTCGCCATCACGTCGAGCGACGTGGCGACGGGATAGAGCCACGCCGCGTAGGCGAGGATCGGGCGCTTCTCGCGGAAGACGAACCACACCGACAGCGCGCACCACATCGCCCACGCGCAGTGCAGGCTCGGCATCGCGGCGTACAGGTTGGCCACCGGCTCCGAACCGCGCGGGGCAAGGCCGCCGAGGATGTGCCACTCGGCCAGGGTGTCGGTGATGTCGCCGACAGCGAACCGCGGCGGTGCGAGCGGCACCGCCCAGAAGATCAGCAGGCTCGGCAACGTCGTGGCGAAAAGGGTCCGCCGCAGCCACCGGTAGCGGTCGGCGTGCCGCCAGTAGAGCCACATTAAAACCGTCGGGGTGACGATGAAATGCAATGTCGCGTAGTAATAGCCGGCGAACTGGGACAGCCACGAGACGCCGGTGAGGGCGCGGTTGAGCACGTGCTCGGGATCGACGTGGATGACGCGCTCGAACCGCCACAGCTGCGCGGCGTTGTCCATGGCCTCGTCGGCGTTGCTCTTGACCGCGATACGGGTGGCCTCGTAGGCGAGGTAGCCGATGCTGATGAGCAGCAATTCGATCAGCGGGCGTGGCCGGTTGTCCGGCTTGCTGACCAGCCACGCGCCGACGCGGCGGGCGACCTCGGCGATTCCTGCGTGCCCGCTCGGGCCGCTGGGTGTTGTAGCGGGAGCCGGTGGCGCCACCGGCTCGGCTGGGCTGCCTTGGGTCGGCGGGGTATGGAGTGTCGTCACACCCGCTCCTCCCGGTCGCCAAGCAGCTTCGCCGGGGATGCCGCGCCGCTCGCTACGAGCGATGAAACCGGGCCCCGACGGATTGAGGTAAAGCCTACCGATTCCTCACAACCGACTTAGGGGCTGACGTCGGATCGCCAACATTTAGTTCCCCAGTCTGGGGACGGGTGGCGAAGATCTCGTGAATTCGGGGCATCCCACGCGAGAATCACCCGACGGTGGATCGGTGCATCAAGACCAGCATCGGCACTCGGGCTCCGAAACCCGGAATCGGCGCCCCGGAACCGGACCGGACCGGGCTGGGTCGGAGTCGCGGGGCGGGAGCGGGTCGCCTGGTGGGGAGCGCGGCCGCTTCCGTCCCCCGCTGCGGCAGGCGGGTTAGTCTCACCGCGTGCCCGCCCGTGCCGCCGATCCGACGAAGGCCGCTCGCATCCTTGTGGAGCAAGCCAATCGCGTCTCGACCGCCCTCGCCGCCGTTCCCGACACCGCGTTCGCCTTGCCCACCGACCTGGCTGGTTGGAGCGTTGCCGAGCTGGTCGGCCACCTCTCACAGGTCCTGCGCAGCGTGGTCACGGCGATGTCCACGCCGTCGACCGGCCGGCCGTTGCCGCTCTCGGACTATCTGGCGGAGCTGGCACCCGCGGCCGAGCAGATCAGGGACCGCGAGGTCGCGGCGAGCGCCGGGCGCGGGCCCCAGCAGTTGCGGTCGGCGTACGACGACCTCCGCGGCGAGGTGGCGCGGCGGCTCGGGCCTCCGGTCACCGATGCCACCGTCGCGGCCCCCCGCGGGCCGATGCGGTTGGGACAGTTCCTGACGACCCGGGTGCTGGAGCTGGTCGTGCACGGCGACGACCTCGGGCGCGCGACCGGCATCGACGTCGTACCGGTCCGGCGGGCGCTCGGCGTGTCCTGCCGGCTGCTCGCCGACGTGCTCGCCGAGCGGGCTCCCGGCCGGTCGGTGGAGGTGCGGATCCCGCCGTACGCCGCGGTGCAGTGCATCGCCGGACCGCGGCACACGAGAGGTAACCCGCCGAGCGTCGTGGAGTGCGAGCCGATGACCTGGATCCGGCTCGGGACCGGCCGGACCACGTGGGCCGATGCGGTCGTCGCCGGGCGCGTCGTCGCCAGCGGCGAGCGCAGCGATCTCACCGACTCCTTCCCGCTGCTGCGCTGATCGCTGGCGCGCCGCGCCGGTCACGATCGGCAGGGGTAGCGACGTACACTCGCCCTATGCCGGCTGCCGAGCCAACAGTCCATGCCGACCAGCCCGACGAGCTTCCCGAACCCGAACCCCGCTGCGAATGCGGTGTCTTCGGCGTGTGGGCGCCGGGCGAGGACGTCGCGAAGCTGACCTACTACGGGCTGTACGCGCTGCAGCACCGGGGCCAGGAGGCGGCCGGTATCGCGGTCTCCGACGGCAGCACGGTCGTGGTCTACAAGGACCTCGGGCTGGTCGCACAGGTCTTCGACGAGCGCACCCTGGCCAGCCTGCGCGGGCACCTCGCGATCGGGCACACGCGCTACTCGACGACCGGCTCGACGACCTGGGAGAATGCCCAGCCAACGTTCCGCACGACCCGCGGCGACACCGGCATCGCGTTGGCGCACAACGGAAACCTCGTCAACACCGTCGAGCTCTTCAAGCAGGCCGCGGCCGCCGATGTCCCGGGTGGGATGTCGGCGACCACCGATTCGGACGTGGTGACCAGCCTGCTCGCGGCCCAGTCTGAGCCCTCGGTCGAGGACGCCGCGCGCGAGCTGCTGCCGCAGCTGCGGGGCGCGTTCTGCCTGGTCTTCTGCGACGGCGACACGTTGTACGCCGCCCGCGACCCGCACGGCGTGCACCCGCTCGTGCTCGGCCGGCTCGACCGCGGCTGGGTCGTGGCGTCGGAGACCGGGGCGCTGGACATCGTCGGCGCCTCGATGGTCCGCGAGGTCGAGCCCGGTGAGCTGATCGCCATCGACGCCGACGGGCTGCGCTCGCACCGGTTCGCGCCGCCCACCCCGGCCGGCTGCGTCTTCGAGTACGTCTATCTCGCCCGGCCGGACACGACGATCGCCGGCCGCGGCGTGCACGCCACGCGGGTCGAGATCGGCCGCCGGCTGGCCCGCGAGCACCCGGTCGAGGCCGACATGGTCATCCCCGTCCCGGAGTCCGGGCTGCCCGGCGCGGCCGGGTACGCCGAGGAATCGGGCATCCCCTACGGGCAGGGCGTCGTCAAGAACTCCTACGTCGGCCGGACCTTCATCCAGCCGTCGCAGACGATCCGGCAGCTGGGCGCCAGGCTGAAGTACAGCCCGCTCAAGGACGTCATCCGCGGCAAGCGGCTGGTGGTCGTCGACGACTCGATCGTGCGCGGAAACTCCCAGCGCGCGCTGGTGCGGATGCTCCGCGAGGCGGGCGCCGTCGAGGTGCATGTGCGGATCAGCAGCCCACCCGTGCGCTGGCCGTGCTTCTACGGCATCGATTTCGCCAGCCGGGCCGAGCTGATCGCCAACGGCCTCGAGGTCGACGGCATCCGCGCCTCCATCGGTGCCGATTCGCTCGCCTACGTCTCCCTGCCGGAGCTCGTCGCGGCGTCCGAGCAGCCGAAGAACCGCCTCTGCACGGCGTGCTTCGACGGCCACTATCCGATCGAGCTGCCCGGCGCCGACCTCGTCGGCAAGCACCTGCTCGAGGCCGCCACCTCCTGATCCGCCGGCTGCCTGCGCCAGTAGATGGGGTCCGGGGCGCGTGATTGCGCAGAGGTGCGCGCGCCGGCCCGACTCGCGTCGCTACCCTTCAACCGCATCCATCGCTGCACCGAATCGCTTCACTCCTGGAGGTCGACCGCCCGTGCGCGTCGGAATGATCGGATTCGGAGGCATTGCGCACGCGCATGCCCCCGGCTGGACCCAGCAGGACGTCGATCTGCACATCGTCGACATCGACGCCGAGGCGCGGGCCGAGGCCGCGCGGTCCGTGCCGACGGCGACCGTGCACACGGATCTCGAGTCGCTGCTCGGCGCGGTCGACGTCGTCGACATCGTCACGCCGTCCTACACGCACGCCGACCTCGCCCGCCAGTGTGCCCGCGCCGGCAAGCAGGTCATCTGCGAGAAGCCGATCGCGCTGACGATAAACGACGCGGCCGACGCGCTCCGCGTCGTACGCGACGCCGGCGTGTCCCTGCACGTCGGGCACGTGGTCCGCTTCTTCGGCGAGTACGCCGCCGCGCACGCGCAGGTGGCCGCGGGCGCCCTGGGTACGCCGGCCGTCTCGCATTTCCGCCGGGCCAGCGCGCAGCCGGTCCGCAACACCTGGATGCGGGACGTGAAACTCTCCGGCGGCGTGCCGTTCGACCTCGCCATCCACGACCTCGATCAGGCCCGCTGGACCTCCGGCGAGGTGACGCGGGTCTACGCCGTGTCCGGCAAGCCGGGCGTCGGCGGCATCGACACCCACATCTACGCCGTGCTCACCCACGAGTCCGGCGCGCTGAGCCACATCACGTCGTCGTGGGGACTGGCGGAGGGCTTCGAGACCTCGTTCGAGATCGCCGGCACCGAGGGGCTGGTGGCCTTCGACTCGACCGCACACCCGCCGGTGCGGGCGGACCGGCCCGAGCTGCTGAGCGCGGCCGGACTGCTCCCGGTGATGGTCGGGGACAGCCCGTTCGAGACCGAGCTGGCCGAGTTCGCCCGCGCCATCAAGGGCGGAGCGCCGGCGCGGGTCACGCCGGCCGACGCGCTCGCGGCGGTCGCCCTTGCCGCCGCCGTACTCGAGTCGCTCGCGACCGGACGCCCCGTCGACGTACCGCCGGTGCCCGACGATCTGCGGGATACCGCACGGCCCGCCGAGCAGACCGAATCGGCCCGAGGGACATGGTGAGCATGAAGATCGGCATGATGTCCTTCGCGCACGGGCACGCGATCGGCTACCTCGGCATCCTCGCCGAGCTCGGCGTCGAGATCGCCGCGGCCGACCCGGACCGTGCCCGCGCCGACGCGGTCTGCGGGCCGCGCGCCATCGCGGTGCTCGACGGCTATGACGCTCTGCTCGACTGGGGCCCGGATGCCGTCGTCATCGCGTCGGAGAACATCCATCACCGCGAGCTGACCGAGAAGGCGGCCGCGGCGGGCGCGTACGTGCTGTCGGAGAAGCCGCTGGCCACTTCGCTGGCCGACTGCCGCGCGATGATCGAGGCCTGCGACGCCGCCGGAGTCGGGCTGATGACGGCCTTCCCGATCCGATTCGCACCGGCGATCGCGCAGGTCGCGGCGGCGGCGCACGCCGGCCGGCTCGGCCGGTTGCACGCCCTCGGCGGGCGCAATCCGGGCAGCCTGCCCGGCGGCTGGTTCTGCCAGCCGGAGCTGTCCGGCGGCGGATCGGTGATCGACCACACCGTGCACTGCGGTGACCTGATGGGCTGGATGACCGGTGCCCAGCCGGCGACCGTCTACGCGCAGATCAACATGCTTGTCCAGCCCGAGCACGGCGTCGAGACCGGCGGCCTGGTCGCGGTCACCTTCGACGACGGAGCGGTCGCCACCATCGACGCGTCCTGGTCGCGGTTGCCCAGCTACCCCACGTGGGGCGGCGTCACCTTGGAGGTCGTCGGGAGCGACGGCGTGATGGTCGCCGACGCCTTCGGGGAGTACGTCGAGGCCTATCTCAGCCCGGAGGCCGGCGGGGCGATGTGGCTCAGCTACGGATCGGATGCCAACCGCGGCATGCTGCTGGAATTCCTCGCCGCCGTGCGGGAACGGCGTACGCCGCAGCCTGACGGCCGCGCCGGCATGCGGTCCACGGCGATCGCGCTCGCGGCCTATCGCTCGGCCGCGGCGGGGGACGTGGTTGCGGTCTTCCCGGAGGGCGAGGAGATCCCCGCACCTAAGCCGTTGCCCGGCGACTGACGACGTCGTTGGCCGGTCAGAGCCGCTCGGCCGCTCGGGGTAGCGTGGTCGCCATGTCGGAGCGACCGCGCGCGACCTATGCCACGGCTGGCGTCAATATCGAGGCCGGGGACCGAGCAGTGGAGCTGATGCGGCCGTGGGCGGCGAAGACCCGGCGCAGCGAGGTCCTCGGTGGTCTGGGCGGGTTTGCCGGCCTGTTCCGGCTGGACCTCACTCGCTGGCGCAACCCGGTCCTCGCCTCGTCGATCGACGGCGTCGGCACCAAGCTGGCGATCGCGCAGGCGATGGACAAGCACGACACGATCGGCCTCGATCTGGTCGGCATGGTCGCCGACGACGTCGTGGTCTGCGGTGCCGAGCCGCTGTTCCTGCAGGACTACATCGCCTGCGGGCAGGTCGTGCCCGAGCGGCTGGCCCAGGTCGTCGCGGGCATCGCCGAGGGCTGCCGGCAGGCCGGCTGCTCGCTGGTCGGCGGTGAGACAGCCGAGCACCCGGGCATGCTCGGCAACAAGGAGTACGACGTCGCGGGCGCCGCGGTCGGTGTGGTCGAGGCCGACGACATCCTCGGGCCGGCCCGGGTTCGTCCCGGTGACGTGGTGATCGGGATGGCCTCGAGTGGGCTGCATTCCAACGGCTACTCGCTGGTGCGGCACGTCCTGCTCGGCGACCGCGGCCTGCCGCTGGACTCCGCTCCCGAGCAGCTCGACGGGATGACGACGCTCGGCGAGGAGCTGCTGATACCGACCCGGATCTATGCCGCGGACTGTCTCGCGCTGACCGCCGACGCCGACGTACACGCGTTCGCCCACATCACGGGCGGCGGGCTCGCAGCCAACCTCGTGCGCGTGCTCCCGCCGACCGTCAATGCGGAGCTACGCCGCTCGACGTGGCGCCCGCAGCCGATCTTCTCCGTGATCGCCGACCGCGGCCGGGTCGCGCAGGACGAGATGGAGCGCACCTTCAACATGGGCCTCGGCATGGCGGCCGTGGTCAACCAGGACGACGCCGAGCGGGCGCTGGCGATCCTGATCGGCCGCGGCGTCACCTCATGGGTCGCCGGTGGGATCACCGAGGGGGATGGTCAGGTCCGCCTGTCCGGGAGCTACGCCCGTTGAGGACATGGACGCTGACCGTCACGTCGATCAGCGCAAACCCGCGCCCCGATCGTCCTCGTAACCGTCGTCGTCCGGCTGTGCATGGGGCTCGTCGTCGTACGAGCGTGAGCCGGCAAGCTCGCGCTGCAACTCGTTGAAGTTGGGCTCGTGGCTTGAGTATTTGAGCTCACGTGCCACCTTGGTCTGCTTCGCCTTGGCCCGGCCGCGCGACATCGGCTCCAGCCCCCTTGCATGCAACACGGGGCGGGGCCCGACTCGGCGGTCGGGCTGCGCCCCCATCCAGGAATGCGTCTCGTGGTGTCCACGATAACGTGTCGGCCGGTCCGCGGCACGTGGGGCACCGTCAGCTCCGGCGCCGCTACGGGGTCGGCAGCAGGATCGACCGGAGCCGGCCCACCTGTGCGATGCGGCGCTCGGCCAGCCGATCAGCGGCGACGGCAGGGGGTACGCCGTCCGTGTCGGCAAGCGCGAAGATCCGTTTCGTCGTGTCGAAGATCTCGCTCGCCTTGACCTTGGCCCGCTCGAAGACGAAACCTTCGATCTCGTCCGCCACCTGGATCACGCCGCCGGCGTTGACGACGTAGTCGGGCGCGTAGAGCAGGCCGCGGTCTTGCAGGATCTTCTCGATTCCCGGGTGGGCGAGCTGGTTGTTGGCCGCGCCGCAGACGATCGAGGCGGTGAGCGCCTCGGCGGTCGCGTCGTCGAGGGCGGCGCCCAGGGCGCACGGGGCGTAGACGTCCAGGTCGGCGGCGACCAGTGCGGCGACACCGTCGGCGGCAATGGCCTCGGGATGCGCGGCGCGCACCCGCGCGGTGGCGGCCGGGTCGACGTCGCTGATCACGACGGTCGCGCCGTCGTCGATGAGGTGGTCGACGAGGATGTGCCCGACCTTGCCGACGCCCAGGATGCCCACCCGCCGGCCGGTGAGTGACGGCGTACCCCACACGTGCTCTGCCGAGGCCCGCATACCCTGAAAGACGCCGTACGCCGTCAGGATCGACGAGTCGCCGGCGCCGCCGTGCTCGGGGGACCGGCCGGTCACGAACCGGGTCTCACGGGCGATGACGTCCATGTCCCGCACGTAGGTGCCGACGTCGCACGCGGTGATGTATCGCCCGCCGAGCGACTCGATGAACCGGCCGTAGGCGCGCAGCAGCGGCTCGCTCTTGTCGGTCCCCGGGTCACCCCAGATCACGGCCTTGCCACCGCCGAGGTCGAGGCCGGCCAGGGCGTTCTTGTAGGCCATCCCGCGGGCAAGGTTCAGGGCGTCCGCGAGCGCGGCTGCCTCGTCCGGATAGGGATAGAAGCGGGTGCCGCCGAGCGCCGGTCCGAGCGCGGTGGAGTGGATGGCGACGATGGCGCGCAGACCGGTGGCGGGGTCGTTGCAGAAGACGACCTGCTCGTGGGTGGCCGGACCGCCGGGCGTGCTGAAGACATCCATCGGTGACGCGGCTCCTCTCCGCCGCGGCGACCGTGCCGGGCGCACGGCTCACCTTAGTTCGCGCCCGCGTGCCCGCCGGGGGCCAGCCCGGTGGCCTGCCGTCCCGTCACGTCCGGACCGTTACGTCCGGCATTGCCGGAATTGACCGACTTATCGATCGGCTGCATCATGGGGCAGGTCAGTGCCCCGCCTGTGCGCCACCATCGAGAGCTGTGCTCCACCGAGGAGAGGGGGCCTCGCGATGAGGCCGGAGCAGCGAGCGCCGCATCAAGGACCCGGCCCGCGGCCACACGAGCTACCGGACCGGAGTACGACGACGGCGGCAACGCCCCCGAGATCGGCGAGTGCGGCCACCGCACGCCGGCCGGCCGGAGCCGCGATGTCGCCGGGCCGTGGACGAGCGCCGTCACGGGCCCGTCCCGCCGAGGCGCTCCTGACCCCGGGTGAGGTGGCGAGCCTGTTCCGGGTCGATCCCAAGACCGTGACCCGGTGGGCCCGGTCGGGCAAGCTCACCGCACTGCGGACCCTCGGTGGCCATCGGCGTTATCGGGAGGCCGAGGTCACCGCCCTGCTCGGCAAGCCGAGCGACGGGCCCGACCTACGCCAGCCATAAAGCAGTAGAAAACTCAGGACGCAGACACCGGTGGTCCGGTGCCTGCGTCCCTGTGTCTAGGTCGTCCCAGTGATTCTGTCCTGGCGCGGTGCCGCCGTCGACCGGTCCGGCCGATTACGCCGGCTTCAGCGTCCCGGCAAAGGTGAGCATCGCGCAGAAGTTGTCGGCGTAGGGCGAGTTCTGGATGATGGGATCACTGTCGTCGGGCCAGCCGCTGACCGCGCTGGTGAGGCACGGGTTGTTGCCGAAGCGCTCGAAGAGCGGGATCACCGGCAGCAGCTCGTTGAAGGCCAGGGCCGCCGTCGTCGTCGCCTTCTTCAGGGCGTCATTGTTGGCGCCGAGACCGGAGTTGACGACGACCTTCTCGAGGTCGACCTTCCCGACGACCTTGGTGTCCTGGACCATCGGGAAGTCCATGCCCTTATACGCCGGCTTCAGGACTGGCGTGTTGTGGGTGAACAGCGAGGCGCGGAAGGCGTCCGCCGGGAACGGGTTGCTCGATGAGCCCCAGCCCTGGATGGCGAGCTGGAAGTTGCTATGGTCGACATCCAGGCCCTCCTGCGTCGACTGCTCGCCGCGGAGCGTGATCTTGATGCCGAATGTCCCGAGCTGATCGGCGAGGTTCTTCGCCGCCGGTGACCAGTCGGCGTAGTCGGACGGGTAGATGAGATCGTAGGCCGCCGTCTTGCCCTTCGGCGTCTTCCACGTGCTCCCGCTCTTCTTCCAGCCCGCCTCCTTAAGGAGCGACTCGGCCTTGGACTTGTCGAAGGTCCATTGAGTCAGCTTCTTCTGGTCGGCGGCCGACAGCCAGGTCGGCACGGCGTGGTCGGGAATGCCGGCGAAGAGCTTGACGCCCTTGCCGGAGTCGCCGAGGGCGACGATCCCGTTCTGGTCGTGGTCGAAGGCCATCGACAGCGCTTGACGTGCCCGCTTGTCGGAGAATTCGGGGAACTTGGCGAAGTTGAAGTAGAGGGCAGGGCCCGAATAGACCGGCGGCCGGATGATCCTGAAGCCGGCGTTCGCCAGTACCTTCTCGGTGGCGATCGGGAAGCCGTGGGTGGCGTAGTCCATCCGCTTCTGCAGCAGCACCGGGGTGACCGTGGCGGTCTCGCCTTGCACGACCACGACGCTGCCGAATTTCACGGTGCCGGCCAGCATGCTGTGCTGGTTCGCCTTCATGGTCAGCTGCGTGCTGCTCAGCGTCGAGGTGTCGATGTTGTAAGGGCCGCTGGCCACGGTGGTCTTCGGCTTGAAGTTGCTCAGCGCCTTGTTCAGCTTGACCATCCGAGCGTCGGTCTGCGGCGCCTTGGCCTTCATCAGCGGCTCGGCCTGCTTGGCGAACGTGCCGTAAACCGAGTCGGGCACGATCTGACCACGCAGGATGTAGTATTGCGCGATCGGAGCGGGAGTCCCGATGTGGAAGGTGACGGTCTCCTTGTCGGTCATCGTGACGCTGTCGACGTAGAGGAAGGCCGACGCGTTGAGCGGGTATCGAGCCGCCCACGTCGAGTAGACGTCCTGGGCGGTGATCGGAGTGCCGTCACTCCACTTGATGCCCGGGCGCACCTTGTAGGTGAACGTCTTGCCGTCGGCCGACAGCTTCGAGGACTCGTCCGCGATGAAATAGGTGAACGTCTGCTTCTTCCAGTTATACATCGCACCCGGGAGTACGACGTAGTCGTAGTAGAGCCCGATGCCGGCGGGAATGGACTCCAGGACGCCGGGAATGGTGTTGAAGTTTCCCTTCGGCGGAGCGTCGTAGGGATAACCCCCGGTGAAGACAGCGGTGCTCTTGTTGGTCCCACCCGTCGGCTTCGGGCCAGCACTGCTGGCACCGCTGGACGCCGGGGCGCTCGAACCTCCGCCGGTCGAGCCGCCGCCCTTCTTCGTGGCCTTCTTGCTCTTGCTGCAGGCAGCGAGGGCCGCGCCGGCACCGGCAACGCCTATCATCTGCAGAGCTCGACGGCGCGAGACGTCCGTCAACCGCGCCTTGTCGCTAATCTTCACTGCACTCCTCCTCGAGGGGAAGCGGATTGTTCCGCGGGTGGATCTGGTCGTTCATATCTGCCTTCACGTCGCCTCGCGAAGAAGTGCAGCCCTAGTGCCAATGCCAGGAACACCAGGCCGACGATCAATGCGAGTACGGTTGCGACGAATTCCGGTGTGCCAGGTCTGTTGATCAGCAGAAGAAGGCCGGAAGCGAAGGTCATGAAGGCGGCGAACGGCAGCGCCGCCCGCGCGAGCTCAGCCATCGGTAATCCATCGGGATTTACGCATCGCGCACCACCTCGTCCTTCCTGGGTGCGGCGGAGGTGCGGAGCGCCTTTGCCTTCGCGGCTCCGGCCCGCACCGCCTCGGAGAGCGGCATCTCGGTATCGACGGCGTCGAGGCGAACGCAGGCCGCCGTGTGCCGCGAGCCGCCCACCGGCATGAGGGCCGGACGGTCCGTGTCGCACAGCCCTGGTTGAGCGATCGGGCAGCGCGGGTGAAATGGGCATCCGGCCGGGATCTCGAGAAGGCTGGGCACGTCCGCGGTGCGCAGGCCGCCGCCGGATTTGGCCCGCGTGAGATCCGGGTCCGGCTCGGGAATCGCCTCGAGCAACGCCCGCGTATACGGATGCGCCGGATTGCGGATGACATCGGGGGTCGGTCCCTGCTCCACGACCCGGCCGAGATACATGACCGCAACCTCGCCGTTCCAACCGAAATATCGGGCCAGGGCGAGGTCGTGAGTAATGAAGAGGAAGGCGACGTCGAGCTCATCGCGCAGCCGGCCGAGGACGTTGAGCATGCTGATGCGGATAGAGACATCAAGCATCGAGGTCGCCTCGTCGGCGATGATCAGCTTGGGGTCGAGGGTGAGCGCGCGGGCGATCGAGACGCGCTGGCGCTGGCCGCCGGAGAGCTGGTGCGGGTATTTCTTCAGGTAATTGTCGGGCGGGTTGAGGTCGACCAGCTTCAGCAGCTCGCGGGCCCGGTCCGTCGCGGCCCGGCGGGATTTGTAGAGCCGGTGCTTGCGCATCGGGGCGAGCAGCGTGCTCTCGACGGTGCGGGTCGGGTTGAGCGAGGCGTAGGGGTCCTGATGGATGTACTGGACGCCCTTGCGATAGGCCTTGCGTTCGCGCCGCCCGAAGGAGGCCACATCGTGCCCGTCGAAGGTGATGGTCCCTGCGGTCGGCTTGTTCAGCCCGGCCGCCATCCGCGCCGTCGTGGTCTTGCCCGATCCGGACTCCCCGACGAGGCACACCACCGATCCGCGCTTGAGATCGAGGCTCACCGCATCAACCGCGGTGACCGGCCCGCGCTTGGTCGGGAAGACCTGGCTGACCAGGGCCAGCTCCATGAGCGGCGGTGTTTCCGCCGTGGTCGCAGGCTCGGTCACGTCCTGTCTCCCACCGTGCGGGCCAAGCTCATCTGGTCGGCGAAATGGCAGGCAACGTCATGCCGCTCGCCCATCACGAAGAGGGGAGGGTCCTCATCGGTGCAGATGTCCTCGGCGAACGGGCACCGCGTGTGGAACGAGCACCCGCCCGGCAGATCGCCGAAGCTCGGCGGCGTCCCCGGGATCGACGCGATCTCCGGTACGTCGCCGTAAACCGGAGGCACCGCCTTGATCAGCCCGATGGTGTAGGGATGTCGAGGCGCGTAGAAGGTGTCATTGACCCCGGACAGCTCCACGATGCGCCCGCCGTACATCGTCGCGACGCGATCGGCCAGCTCCGCGGCGAGCGGCAGGTCGTGCGTCACGAAGACCATGGTGAAGTGCATCTGATCCTTGACCTCGCGGAGCACCTCGACCACGGCGCGCTGGGTCAAGATGTCCAGCGCGGTCGTCGGCTCGTCGAGCACCACCAGCTGCGGGTCGAGCAGCAGGCCGAGGGCGATCAGGACCCGCTGCCGCATGCCGCCGGACAGCTCGTGCGGGTACGACGGGAGCACGCGGCCCGGCTCGAGCTGGACCATCCGCAGCAGGTCGGCCGAGCGCTGCTCGACCTGGTCCGCCGACATGTTCCTGCGGTGCGCGCGGACGGTCTCGTGGAATTGGCGGCGGACCTTCAGCAGCGGGTTGAGCGCGTTCATCGATCCCTGGTAAACGATCGACGCCTCGGTCCAGCGGAAGCGTCGAAGCTCCTGGCCGTCCAGGGCGAGGACGTCGGTGAGACCACCGGCGCGCTGGCGGTAGGTGATGGTGCCACCGCTCACCCGACCGAGCTTCGGCAACAGCCGGAGGACCGCCAGGGCCAGCGTGGTCTTGCCGCAGCCGCTCTCGCCGACGATCGCGATGCTCTCGTCACGATAGAGGTCCAGGTCGACGCCGCGGATCACCGGCACATAGGACTTCTTGCCGGTGCGGTAGTCCACGCGGAGGTCGCGGAGGGAGACCAGCGAGTTCTCCGGCATGTCCCCCGGCGCGGTCGTCACCAGTGGGGCGGTGCTCACGCCGCCTCCCGCAGGCGTGGGTTGGCGATCTCCTCGAGCGAGCGCATCATCCAGATCGCCGACAGCTGCAGAAGGCTGATGGCGATGAGCGGGCTGAGTAGCCAGAAGGCGCTGCTCGGGTTGTAGATGGCGCCGCCGGTCCACGACTCATTGATCATGATTCCCCAGTTCGTGCCGGACATCGGCGCGAGACCGAGCAGGTAGAGGCCGGCCAGCGAGTAGACGGCGCCGGTCATGGCGGTGATGAAGTTGATCAGCAGGTAGCTCGCCATGTTGGGCATCATTTCGCGCACGATGATGCGGAAGGTCCCGAGATCCATCAATCGCGCGGCCTCGACGTACTCGCGCTCCTTCAACGACAGCACCTGCGCGCGCACCGCGCGAAGCAACCCCGGCCAGGACAGCAGGCCGATCAGTACGGCCAGCCAGATCGTGCTGGAAAACCGCACATAGGCGGACAAGACGGCCAGAAGGACGAACTGGGGAATCGTGAGGACGAAATCGGCGAGCTGGATGGCCAGCGAATCGAGCCAGCCCCGCACGTACGCCGCCAGGGCCCCGAACAGCACGGCGATGACCGTCGAGACCAGTGCGGACACCAGGCCCACGACGATCACGTCACGGCCACCGCCGATGATCTGCCGCAGATTGTCCTTTCCCTGGTTGTCCGTCCCGAGCAGGTGCGACCAGCCCGGTGCCTGGAAGATCTCATTGACGTTGGCGACCTTCTCGGGCGTGACGATCAGCGGTCCGAAAAGTGCCATCAAGACGAGCAGGGTGAAGACCACGAAACCGATGAATCCGGTCTTGCTGCGCAACATGGCGTGCATGAACGACCGGAAGGGTCCGGACCGCGCGGTCGGCCTGACACCGGCCTCGGTCGCCGTGGGCTCGGTGATGATGACGCTCATCGCGTGTCACCCTCCGTCCTGATGCGCGGATCGATCCGGCTGAGCAGGAGGTCGGCAACGAGGTTGGCGATCACGACCGAGATGGTGATGACCAGGATGAAGCCCTGCAGCACCGGGTAGTCGCGTTGCTGGAGGGCGGCGTAGAGATAGAAGCCGACACCCTGGTAGCGGAAGACCTGCTCGACGAGCGTCGATCCACCGACGACGAAACCGATCGAGATGGCGAAGGAGGTGAAGAGCGGCAGCACGGCGTTGCGGCCGACATAGGTGGTCCTGATCCGCGAGTCATGCAGCCCGCGCGCCTTGGCGACCGTAACAAAATCCTCGTCGAGCACCTGGGTGGTGGACGATTTCATCACGATGATCCAGCCGCCGACCGAGGTGATGGTGTAGACCAGGATCGGTAAGGCGGCGTGATACATCATGTCGCTGATGAAGTCGAAGCTGAAGTTGGGATGCAGGCCGGGGCTGTAGGCACCGGCGACGTCGTTGACGTTGAACCACTTGAGCTTCACGCCGAAGATGATCAGGATCGCCACTGCCCAGACATAGTTCGGCACGGCGTGCAGGAACGACGACACGTTGGTGAAGAAGTGGTCGAAGAATCCGCCTCGCCGGTAGGCGATGAGCACGCCGAGAAACATCCCGATGATGAAGGCGAGAAGGGTTCCGAGGCCCACGCTCAGGAGCGTCCAGGGCAGGTATTTGCCGACGTACGTCGTGACCGGGGTGCCCGGGGAGACGATCGACTGGCCCAAATCTCCGTGCAACAGCCGCCACATATAGTGCAGGTACTGCCGCCACAGCGAGTCGTTGGGGTTGTAGGCCAGCAGTGCGGCCGCCTGCTGG
This sequence comes from Mycobacteriales bacterium, assembly GCA_038253135.1. Lineage (GTDB taxonomy): Bacteria > Actinomycetota > Actinomycetes > Mycobacteriales > QHCD01 > JBBSHJ01. The sequence goes on from JBBSHJ010000001.1 coordinate 41,332, forward strand.
ATGGCCTGCTCGCGGGTGATGCCCAGCGCGAGCTGGCTGGAGACGTAGGCATCGATCGGCGACCCCGGCATGAAGCGGGTGAGGAAGAACGACGCCGACGCGACGAGATAGACCGTGATGAGACTCTTGCCGATGCGACCGAGCAGCCAGCTGTGCACGATCCGTCCCCCTGCGGATCGGTGCTCCTGCGCCTGAGGCGCGGCTGCCTCGCTCGTGGCGGTTGCAGATGCCACTCGGACCTCCAGCATCGGGCGGCGAGATTCGGGGGATGCGGTGGCGCCGACGGCGACGGCGACATCAGGGCTTGACAGGACGATACACGGCTGCGATTGGTCAATGGTGCGAGTGTCCCCGCTTCTTGCGACGACAAACGACATCGACACAGAGTTGTAACAGTCTCTTGGGCGGATCGGTACGGTTGCCACCGTGCTGAGAACTGGATCGACCGAGCGCGGTCTCGACGACCCTCTGGTGCCTCGTCTGCGCGAGTTCCGTACGACGATCTTTGCCGAGATGACCGCGCTCGCCGTGCGACTCGGCGCGGTCAACCTTGGACAGGGCTTCCCCGATACCGACGGGCCGCCCTCGATGTTGGCGGCGGCGCAGGACGCGATCGCTTCCGGTGCAAATCAGTACCCTCCCGGGCCCGGCGTCCCGGCGCTGCGGCACGCGATCGCCGCGCACCGCGCGGAACGGTACGGGCTCGAGCATGATCCCGATGGTGAAGTGCTGGTTACCGTCGGCGCGACCGAGGCGGTGACGTCGGCGCTGATGGCGCTGACCGAGACCGGGGACGAGGTCGTCGTCTTCGAGCCGTTCTATGACTCCTACCCTGCTGCGATCGCGATGGCTGGGGCCGTACGGCGTCCAGTGACGATGCGTCCCGATGGTCCGAACGGGCGCTTCACGTTCGACCCCGCCGACCTCGACACGGCGATCGGCCCGGCCGCAAGGGTGCTGCTGCTGAACTCGCCGCACAACCCCACCGGCACGGTCTTCACCGAGCAGGAGCTCGGCCTGATCGCGGAGCGGTGTATCGGGCACGACCTGATCGCGGTCACCGACGAGGTCTACGAACATCTGACCTATGACGGCGTGCGACACCGGCCGCTCGCGACCTTCCCGGGAATGGCCCGGCGCACGGTATCGATTTCCTCGGCGGGGAAGGCGTTCTCGGTGACCGGCTGGAAGGTGGGCTGGGTCTGCGGGCCGCGTGCGCTCGTCAGCGCCGTACAAACCGTCAAGCAGTTCACGACCTTCACCGCCAGCGCGCCGTTCCAGCTCGCCGTCGCGGGCGCGCTGGGGAACGAGCTGGCGTGGGTCGACGCCCTGCGCGATGCGCTGCAGGACAAGCGGGACCGGCTAGCGGCCGGGCTGGCCGCTGCGGGGTTCGGCGTACACCCGACCGCGGGCACCTATTTCATCCAGACGGACGTGCGCCCGATGGGCGTCGCCGACGGGACGGCGTACGCCCGCGCTCTCCCCGAGCGGCTCGGCGTCGTGGCGATCCCCAGCTCGGTCTTCTACGACGACAAGGACGCGGGTCGCCCGTTCGTCCGGTTCGCCTTCTGCAAGCGGGACCAGGTCATCGACGACGCGGTACGCCGGCTGGCCGCCGGTTGACCGGAAGGTCCGAAGCCGTCCGCGGTCCCGCTGCCGTGGTGCGGCAGTGCCGGAGCTCGCGGCAAGGTACCCGTAGGCAGAGCTAGACGCCGATGCCGACCAGGGCACCGATGCCGTAGGTGACCGCCATCGCGATCGCACCACCCGCCACGTTGCGCCAGATCGCCCCACCGCGCGGCGCCTTGCCCATGGTGGCGCTGATCCACCCCGTCAGGGCCAGGGCCAGCAGCACCACGACGAAGGTCAGCGGCACGCGGACCCGCCCGATCGGCAGCAGGATCGCGATCAGCGGCAGGATCGCGCCGCTGACGAACGAGACAAACGACGCGAACGCGGCGTGCGAGGGGTTGGTCAGCTCGTCCGGATCGATGCCAAGCTCGGCCTCGGCGTGCGCCGCGAGCGCGTCGCGCCTGGTGAGCGCGCGGGCGACCTCGCCGGCCAGCTCATCGGACAGGCCCTTCGCGCGGTAGATGCCGGCGAGCTCGGCCAGCTCCTCCTCGGGCTCCGACGCCAGCTCGCGGCGCTCGAGCTCGAGCATCGCCCGCTCGGTGTCCCGTTGCGTGCTGACGGAGACATATTCGCCCACGGCCATCGACATCGCACCGGCGGAGAGGCCGGCGACGCCGGCGGTGAGAAGCAACGTGGAATCGGTCGTCGCACCCGCGACCCCGAGCACGATGCCCGCCACCGAGACGATGCCGTCGTTCGCGCCGAGTACGCCGGCGCGCAGCCAGTTGAGCCGATCGCCGAGACTCTCACCGTGCGGCTCGGGATGCTGCTCGGCCTGGGCACGATCGGTCGCGGAAGCCGAGGTAGTCACGGCCCGACGGTACGGCGGACGATCGGATCCGCGCCAGCAAGGCGAGGCTGACCTCGCCTTGCCGGCGCCGATCAGCTACGGCTTGAACGAGACGACCTTGCCGTCCGGGCCGAAGACATCCGTGCTGACATAGAGCGTTCCCTTGGAGAGCTCGACGGCTGCCGGCTGGTTGAGCTCGCGCACGGTGGAAATCCGGCCATGCCGGATCTTGGAGACCTTGTTGCCGAAGAGCTCGGTGACGTAGACCGTGCCGTCGTAGCCCACGGCGAGGTCGGTCGCGCCGAGGAACCCCCGGGCGAGCAGTTTGGCGTGCCCATGGCGTCTGGAGATCGTGTAGACCGCGCCGCGCGCTCCGAGACTGGCGTCTTCCGGTCCGCCGGGGAGGCTGGAGACATAGAGCATGCCGTGCGGGCCGAGCTCGACGTCGGTCGGCACCGGATCGAATGCGTAGGTCTTGCCGATCGTGCAAGCCGGAAGGCCGAGCGCGCCGGAAATTGCTCTCGTCACGACGACCTTCGACGCCGGCAAGACGGCAACCAGGGAAATCCGCCCGTGTCGGTTCACCTTGAGGACGTCGTTTCCGCCGGCGTCGGCGACGAACCATGACCCGTCCCGCATCGACAGGACGGCGTACGGGTTGGAGTTGACGTCACCGCCGTGCGGATGGCCCCCGATTTCAGGAGGAACCAGGGCGGCGCACGAGGCGGTGAGGTCCAGGAAACCGTAGCGCTGTTTGCCGTCCGGATTCTTTCGCTTCTCATACGAGGCGAAGTCGGCAAGCGTTGCTACGGTGCCGTTTGCCCGGGTCAGGTTGACCAGGCCGACCGGCTTCGCCGCGCCTTCGCCGCTGGCAACGGTGTAGGCGACCGTGCCGGCCCTCGATACGTCGACGCCACCGGTGCTGAGACCGCCCGCGGTTGCGGCTATGGTCCGCTTGGATCCATCGGTTGCTATTGCGTCCACTGTCCCGGCATTTGACTCCGAAACATAGATCGTGCCGTTTGACGCGACGGCAAGGCCAAGTGGGCCCTGGAGGCCGGAGGCAATGATTGCTGGGCCCGATGGCGCGCCGATTGCGCTTCCGCTCACCGCAACCGCGGTTGCGGTGCCGAGAATCGCAGCGACAACGGACGCACCCGCCCGCCACCACCGCGACTTCGAACTGCCGATTCCTCTCATGTGCTGCCTCAATCCGATGACAAGGCACGATCGATCCGGCGACGGACCAGCCCCAACCGGGTCAGCGCAGGTACCGGCGCACAGCGTCGTGCGTGGATGAAGCGGCAGTATGGCCATATTCCCGCAGAAGAAAGATATTGCCTCAATTGCAAGAGCGTCAAGCAATTGGACAAACAATCGTTTATGTCCGGCTCTGCGACTTAACGGACGGTCATTGCTCGAATGGTGGAATTCGGGCGAATCTCGGTTGTCGTGCCTGCGGACTATTTCGGCGACGGGCCGGACAGGTTTGCCGCGATCTGCCGCAATACCCGCGCGGTCGTTTCCAGATCGATCGGCACGTCCTTGAACGCGCGTCGGGTGACCTGCCTGGTCGCGGCGACGCCGGCGCGACCCCTCGGCGTCAGCCGCACGATGCTGCGCCGTCGATCGGTCGGGTGCGCCACTCGTTCGGCGAGGTCGGCGCGCTCGAGCCGGTCGATCAGCGTGGTCATCGAGCTCGTCGTGATGTGCGCGGTCCTGGCGAGCTCGGCCTGGCCGGCCTCGCCGTGGCTATACAGGTGGCTGAGCACCCAGGACTCCGTCATCCCGATGCCGAGGTTCTCGGCGAAGCGGCGGCGTGCCGCCTCGCCGGCGATTAGCAACTCCCGCAGCGCACTCATGGCCTCGTCGAGCGGCGGGTGATCGGTGGGGCGGTCGGCCCGTCGCGGCATGGCTGATCTCCTGGTAGCTTTGTGGATCAAGTAGCTTGACAGTCTGACAGTATCCACGATAGGTTTCGATCGTCGTGGCGAGGTCCAGGACCCGGGGTGGAGGGGTTGGACGCGGCGGGGCCGGGGGTCAGTGGGGGCCGCCCGTCCCACCACCCGGCGATCGGCGCCACCCGCGCGGATATCCCGCCCGCGGGGCCGACTCGCTCGGGCACACTGTCGGCATGCCGACGAAGCCAACGACAGTGCGGATGGACTCGCTCCCCGCGGGCGGCGAGAAAGATCTGCACCCCGCCGCTTTGGTGCATCGTTGGCTGCTGGAGGGAGCCGCCCGATTTCTCTATGACGGCCTCGAGGACGACGAGCAGCTGCGTCCGCTCTTCCCGCGCGATCTTGCCATCAGCCGGGCGGTGCAGAAGCTCTTCTTCGAAGAGTGGCTCGGAGGTCCGCGTCGTTACAGCGACGATGCCCACGCCGGCCTTGTCCACCGCCACGACGACATTGCGATCACGCCGGAGCTTGCCGACCGGTGGCTCCGCCACTTCGGTCACGCGTTGCGGGCCACGGTTGCGGTGGAGCGCGATCGCAAGACGATATTCGCGCACGTCCGCGACCTGGCTCACGCCTTGGTGAATGAGCAGGTGACGCCGGCCGACGGGTCAGGCCAACCGCGCGAGCGGCATGGGCACGCACCCAGCAACGGCGGGCGGCGGCAGCTGGCCCGGTGTGGGACCGGCGCCCGCATCGTGAAGCACGCGACGGAGCTCGCCCGTCGCGGGGACGTCGATGGCGTTGACGCCGCAGTGGAGGAGGTACCCGGCCTCCTGCGCCCGACCTACGCCGCTTCGATCATGCGGGCCGCCGTGTGGGCCGATCGCACCGAGGTCGTCCGCACCCTCCTGGCCCGAGGCGTAGGAGTGGACCACCCCTTTTACTTTCCGGTGCGCGTCACGGGCGCGGCCTTCGAGCGCGTCATCTTCGTTACGCCGCTGTGCACCGCGCGGCTGAAGCGACGGTCCGCGGCCGAATCGGTGCTCCTTGGGGCCGGTGCCCGCGAGGACGTCTTCACCGCTGCGTTCCTCGGCGACCACACCTCGCTCGCGCGGATGCTCGCCGCCGAACCGAGCCTCGCGGGAGCGACCGATCCGGCCGCCGACGTCCTCGACATCACCCCCGTCGAGCACGCGGTTGCCGGCGGTCAGCTTGACGCGCTACGACTCGTCCTCGACCACGTTCACCGCCCGCTTACGGGTGCCCGAGCGCTGCGCGGCGCCGCCGGAAAGGGCAACGTGAGAATGGTCGAGCTGCTGCTGGGGCACGGGGCCGACGCCACCCGGATCGGGGTGGGGCGCTGGGTGCTCCATCCGGAGCTCGCACCGATGCTCGCCGATCGTGGTGCGCGTATCGATTCCTCCGGCTCGTGGATCGGTGCCACGTGCACCGGCAATCAGGGACGCAAGGATGATCCCGACTACGTGTACGCGCTCCTTCGTCACGGCGCGCGAGCGGAGGATCGCCGATCCGGCGATCACGGGGTCACCGCCGGCGTGGCGACCCTCAACGCTACCGCGCTGCACTACGCGGCCAAGGCCGGTTTTGTGAAGACCATCGACGTACTCCTGAACCATGGAGCCGATCCGCAGGCCCGGGACAGCCGCGGGCGCAGACCACTGGATTGGCTGGATCAGGCGGCCCCTTCGGTTCCGCGGGCCGCGGTGAGGGCGCTGCTCGCGCCCAAAACGGCCGGCTGAGCCGCCGAGGATCGGCCCGGAGATCGGATGCGGTGGGCAGGGGCGGGGTCGAACCGCCGACCTTCCGCTTTTCAGGCGGACGCTCGTACCAGCTGAGCTACCTGCCCCGGGACCTTGGAGCCGCGTCAGTGTATCCGGCCGCGCCGTGCGTCGTGCACGGATGGGTACGCCGCCCGCGTCATCGGCGCGGGCGGCGCAGCCTGACCATCGTGCCGTCAGCGGCGGCGCAGTGAGGCGTCGGTCAGCGACGGCGGCGCCCAGCCCCGGTCGCCCGTGTTGACGTTGGTGCCGGGCGGCACGATCTCATCAATCCGGTCGAGCACCTCGTCGGAGAGCACGACGTCCGCCGCACCCAACTGGCTCTCCAGCTGCTGCATCGTGCGCGGCCCGATGATGGCCGAGGTGACCGCGGGGTGGCGGATCACGAAGGCGACCGCGAGCTCGACCAGGGAGATCCCGGTCTTGTCCGCGAGCTCACCGAGCGCGTCCGCGGCTTCGAACTTCGCCTTGTTCTCCGGCGAGGCGATGTCGAAGCTATCCGGCTGCCGCGACGCGCGGTGCGACGGTTCGATGTCGCGGCCCTTGCGGTAGCGGCCGGACAGCCAGCCGCCGGCGAGCGGGCTCCACGGGATGACGCCCATGCCGTATTTCTCGCAGACCGGCAACACGTCGGCCTCGATCCCGCGCACGAGGATCGAATACGGCGGCTGCTCGCAGCGGAACCGCTCCCGGCCGCGATCCTGCGCGACCCACTGGGCTTCGACGATCTGGTACGCCGGGAACGTGGAACTGCCGAAGCAGCGGATCTTGCCGGCGCGGACCAGGTCGGTGAGCGCGCCGAGCGTCTCGTCGATGTCCGTCGTCTCCGGGTCGGGCCGGTGGATCTGGTAGAGGTCGATCCAGTCGGTGCCGAGCCGCTTGAGGCTGTTCTCCACCTCGCGGACGATCCAACGCCGCGAGTTGCCCTGCATGTTGACGTCGTCGCCCATGCCGCCGTGCGCCTTGGTCGCGAGCACGACGTCGTCCCGCCGTCCTCCGGCAAGGGCCTTGCCGACGATCGTCTCGCTCTCGCCGTGGCTGTAGACGTCGGCGGTGTCGATGAAGTTGATGCCCGCCTCGAGGGCGCGGTGGATGATCCGCACCGAGTCGTCGTGATCGGTGTTGCCGCTGGCGCCGAACATCATCGCTCCGAGGCAGAGCGGGGTGACTTGGATGCCGGTGTGGCCGAGTACGCGATAGTCCATGACTTCGAGCCTAGTCCCGCGGCCTGCCCGATCGGGCCGGCGGTTCCTCAGCTGGCCACGCCCACGCGGGCGAACTTGTAGTCCTCCTCGGTCGGCGTGTTGGTCGCGGTGGAGTAGACCCGCTGTCCGGCGAGGACAAGCTTGCCGTCGGCCCAGGTGAGGTAAGGGCTGTGGCCGAGGTAGCGGCCGTCGGTGGTACGGAAAACGGACAATCGCCCGGGAACCTCCCACGCGACGTATTCGGTGAAGCGACCCCGACCGGGCTCGAACCGGCGACCTCCGCCGTGACAGGGCGGCACGCTAACCAACTGCGCTACGGGGCCTTGCTGGTGGATCGGATGTGCGTGTAGAGCGTACCCCCAACGGGATTCGAACCCGTGCTACCGCCGTGAAAGGGCGAGGTCCTGGGCCGCTAGACGATGGGGGCCTGATTTCGAACACCAGCTTGCCCACAACAGGTTGCCAAACCCCGCGGACCGGCGGCGGACGGGTCGTTCCCGAAGGAAGCCGGTTCAGCATACGCGAGCGCCGCGGGTGGTCCCAAACGGCGTCAGCCGCGAGGCCGACCGGGGGGCGAGATAGCCGTCGTACCCCGATGTGCCGTGTTGCGCCGGGCAGGGGCGGATATCGCCTCGGCTTCGGCCGGTCGCGTCGCCGTCAGTTGGTGCGGCCGATGCGGGTCAGCGGGCTTTACCCCCGTCGGTCTTGGTGATTGCGTCACGGACAACTTCCAGCCCGAGGGGAATCCGAGATGCTCTCGCTCGACGTGCACGGTGCCGTTTACGCGGACAAGGTTCGCGGCTGCTGGGTGGGCAAGAACGCCGGCGGCACGCTGGGCACGCCGCTGGAGAAGGCGTACGGCGAGGAGGAGCCGTTCGACGTCTGGTGGTACCCGGAACTGCGGGAGGGCGGCCTGCCGAACGACGACCTGGAGATCCAGCTGATCTGGCTGAAGGCGCTCGAGGAGGTCGGTCCGGCTCTGACCGCGACCGATCTCGCGCAGTACTGGCTCGACCACGTCGGCTACAACTTCGATGAATACGGGCTGTCGAAGACGAACCTGCGCCTCGGTCTGAGCCCACCCGTCAGCGGGCACTTCAACAACTGGTTCATCGACTGCATGGGAAGCCCGATCCGCTCGGAGATCTGGGCGTGCGTCGCGCCGGGGCTGCCCCGGATCGCGGCCCGCTATGCCTATGAGGACGCGATCTGCGACCACGCCGGCGGGGAGTCCGTCTACGGCGAGCTCTTCAACGTGGCGGTGCAATCCGCCGGTTTCGTGATCGACGATGCGCTCCGGCTGGTCGACATCGGGCTCTCGTACGTCCCCGCCGACAGCCAGACGGCCAAGGCGGTCCGCGCGGCCGTCGACGCGCACGCGGCCGGCGTCGACTGGCAGGAGGCCCGCCGTCGGGTCCTGGCCGCGACCCCGCACTACGTCGCGCAGTACTCACCGATCAACCTCGGCTTCCAGGTGATCGGGCTGCTCTACGGGACCGACTTCGCAAGCGGCATCTGCATCACCGTCAACTGCGGCTACGACACCGATTCCTCGGGCGCGTCGATCGGCAGCTATCTCGGCATCCTCGCCGGCGCCGGTGGGCTCCCGGCGAAATGGACCGAGCCGCTCGGTGAGTCCATTTCCACCAACGAGTCGTGGGGCGGCGTACGCCACCTTTCCGACGGCCCCAATCCCGCACCGAACAACCTCGACGACCTCGTCGCCCGGATCCGAGCCGCCGCCGAGCGGGTCCTCACCGCACACGGCTGCCTCGGCGCCGACGGCGCGGTCACCGTCGCCGAGGCGGACCTTTATGCCGACGACGACGTACGCCGCCGCCGGGACGCCAACCCGTTGCGGGCGATCGGCACGGGATCCGTCGCCGGCGTCACGATCGAGTACGACGGGACACCCGGCGTCGTGCCGGGGTCATCGACGCGGGTCGTTACCCGGCTCGCGAACCGGCACCCGGACCCCATCGAAGCGACCGTCCGGCTGAGGGGGCCCGACGGTTTCGATGCGCCGCCGCCGGTCACGGTGACGCTCCCGCCGGGGGACACCGTGCTCGACTGGATCATCGGCGTGCCCGGCCGCGCGCTCCTGGACGACTCCAACCGGCTGTTCGTCGAGGTGTCCGCCCCCGGCCGGCCGGCGCAGGCCGCGACGCCGCTGGTGCTGATCGGGGCCGGCGCGTGGCGGGTCGCCGGCCCGTTCCCGCTGGATGCGGACCGGGAGGCGGCGCGGCCCGACGGCGACGGTGACAGCTGGCGCGATCTGGCGGTGATCGGCAACGCGGTACCCCTCGACGGTGTGCTCACGGCGCCCGGCGTCCTGCACCTGCAGACATTCCTGCGCAGCCCCGACCGCCGCGACGTCTACCTGATGCTCGACAGCAGCTGTCCCAACACGGTGTGGCTCAACCGACGGCAGGTCGGCCGCCGGCCGGACAGCCGGCCGATCCGCCCGAGTTACGGCGGCTCGGACATCGAGACGACGCTCGAGCCGGGATGGAACGAGCTGCTGGTGACGCTGGCTACCGACCGTGACGGACCACCGGACTGCCACCTGCTCATCAGCAGCCGTGACGTCTTCCGCAACGGCGGGTACGACGTCGGCCGGACCCGGTTCCCGTGGGACGAGGACTGAGGATTCCGCTAGCCGGCTAGCTGTGTACGGATGAGGACCACGGTGGCGTCGCTTTTCCGATTCGGGCTCCCGCGCTCAGCGGCCGATTTCACCCCGTCAGTCCCTACGCGTCACACGTCGGTTGCGGGTACATTCTCGATGCGTGGCAGACCTCCGAGATGACGCGATCAACCTGCTCGGCGCTGCGGCCCGTGCCGTCCGCACGGCGACCGACCGCAGGCTGGCGAAATACGGCGTCTATGCCGGCCAGCACCTGATCCTGGCCTGCCTGTGGGAGGAGGACGGGCTGACGCCGAGCCAGGTCGCGTCCCGGCTGGCGCTCGAAACGCCGACCGTGACACGGGCCGTGCAGCGGATGGAGGCGGCGGAACTGATCGAACGGCGGGGCGACATCCGAGACGGGCGGCTGGTCCGCATCTGGCTGCTACCCAAGGGCAGGACGATGAGACGGGTCATCGGCCGCGTCACCGACCAGGTCCGGGCCGAGGTCTTCGCCGATCTGAACCCTCGGGAGCAGGCGATGCTGGCCAATCTGCTGTCGAAGCTGACGCTGCCCCGTAGCCGCACCGGCTCGGAGTGAGACAGCCGCACCGGCTCGGAGTGAGACAGCCGCACCGGCTCGGAATCAATCAGCGGCTTCGGATCGAGCTGCCGCGGATCAGCAGGGTCGCCGGGAGTACGACGTGCATCGGTTCGCCGGTCTCGCCGCGGATCCGGCGCAGCAGCAGGGTCGCGGCCTCGCGGCCGATCTCGTACGTCGGCTGGGTCACGACGGTCAGGGGCGGATTGACGGCGGTGGCCCAGCTCGACTGGTCGAAGCCGACCACCGCGAGGTCGTCGGGCATGGTGAGGCCGGCGGCGGTGATCGCCTCGAGCGCGCCGATCGTCATGAGGTTGTTGGCGACGAAGAGCCCGTCGAGCTGCTGATCGGCGAGCAGCACCGAGGTGGCGACACGCCCGCCCTCGACCCGAAAATCGCCGCTGACGACGAGGCCCGCCTCGGCGTCGACCCCGGCCCGCTTCAGGGCGGCCTTGTAGCCGGCCATCCGGCGGGAGCCGGTCGTCGTACTCCTCGGGCCCGAGACGAAGCCGATCCGGCGGCAGCCCTGCTCGATCAGGTGGGTGGTCGCGTCGTCGGCGGCGCGTTGGTTGTTGACCATCACGCTGTCGACCGCCGCCCCGGGCACCCGGCGGTCGACCGTGACGACAGGGATCCGACGCTCGGTGAGGATGGAGAGCTGGTGCTCGGACGGCGAGGACGGCGAGAGCACCACGCCGGCCATCTGCTCGGCTGCGGCGACCTCGAGATAACGGCGTTCCTTGGCGCCGTCCTCGTCGGTGTTGGCAAGGACGACCGAATAATCGGCCTCCTGCGCGGCGTCCTCGATGCCCCGGACCATCGAGGTGAAGAAGGGATTGGTGATGTCCGAGATCAGCACGCCGAGCACGGTGGTGGCGCGGGTCCGCAGGCTGCGGGCCGCGCCGTTGGGCCGGTAGCCGAGATCGGCGATGGCCGCGTCGACCCGCTCGCGCAGCGCGGCCGCGACGTCGGTGCGACCGTTGAGCACCCGCGATACCGTCGCCGGCGACACCCCGGCGGACGCAGCCACGTCGCGAATCGTGGTCGGCACGGGCTCCTCCGAATCGTCGGTCACGCGGTCGGGACGACCGGCTTCGGCGAAAGCCTACGTCCACCCGCGCCGGCGAGGTTGACATGCGTACGCCGTGGGCACGAATGTGTTCCGGGAAATCGTTCTATTTTGCGATCACGCCGATCCGCACGGAGGAATCAGATATGGCACGCATTGGGCTGCTGACGATGTCCGACGGCCGCGACTACGTCGCCCGTGACATCGACGCGCACTGCCGCTCGACGGAGGCCGAGATCGCCACCGCGCTCGAGGGTTCCGGGCACGAGGTCATCCGTGCCGAGGAGCCGATCACCACCAACGTGCTGGCCACCGGCGAGGCCCGGCGGATCGCGGCGAGCCGGCCCGACCTGACGATCTTCAGCTATCCGGTGTGGGCGTTCCCGCACTTCACGATGCTGGCCGCGGTCGAGACCACCGGTTCGCTGCAGCTGCTCGGCAACATCGATCCGCAGCAGCCTGGCATGGTCGGCATGCTCGCCGCCGCGGGCGGGCTCGACCAGATCGGCCGCCAGCACGCCCGCGCGTGGGGTGACATCTCCGATGACGCCGTGCTGGGCCGGGTGCTCACGCAGGTGCGGGCCGCGAGCGCGGTCGGCGGGTTGCGCGGCACGACCTTCGGCCGGATCGGTGGCCGGCCGATGGGGATGTACACCGCCGTGGCGAACGCCGACCAGTGGGTGTCGCAGTTCGGCGTCGACGTCGAGGAGATCGACCAGTTCGAGCTGGTCCGCCGGGCCCGCGAGATCGACCCGTCGCGGGTCAAGGCGGGCATCGCCTGGCTGGAGAAGCACGCGGCCGGCGTGCATTACGACGGCAAGAAGCTGACGCCCGACACGCTCGGCCGCCAGGTCGCGACGTACCACGCGATGCGCGAGCTGATCGAGGAGTGGAACCTTTCCTTCTCCGGCATCAAGGGCCAGCCGGAGCTGACCGGCCACTGGTGCACGATGGACGTCGCCGAGGCGTTCCTGAACGACCCCTATGACTGGGAGGGTCCGAAGGACACGCACGTCACCGCGACCGAGGCCGACATGGACGCGGCGCTGACGATGCAGATCCTCAAGCTGCTCTCCGGGGGCACTCCCGTGCTGTTCGCAGACGTTCGGCATTATCACGCCGACCGCGACATCTGGGACCTGTGCAACTCCGGCCAGCACGCCACGTGGTACGCCGCCCGCAGCGACGACCCAGTCGAGAACATGGCCAGGGTCAATCTCTACCCGGAGGTGTTCTTCTTCCCCGCCGGCGGCGCGTCCGTGCATCACATCGCGGCGCCGGGGGACTGCACCTTCGCCCGCCTGACCCGCAAGGACCACCGCTACCGCATGCAGGTCGTGCGCGGATCGTTCGAGTCCTACGACGACGCAACTAACACCAAGCTCGGCGCGCAGTCCACGCAGGAGTGGCCGCACGCCTTCACCCGGCTGCAGACCTCGGCCGAGGAATTCATCAGCAGTTACGGCTGCAACCACATTCACGCCGTACCCGGCGATTACGTCGCCGACCTCGAAGCGGTCTGCAACCTGCTCGACGTCGATTTCGTCCCGATGGGCCGCTAGTGGCGGGACTGCTGCTTGGCATCGATATCGGCACGTCGAGTTCGAAGGGCGTGCTCGCCCGCTCGGACGGCACGCTGGTGGCGACGGCGGTGCGGGAGCACCGCACATCGACGCCGCGGCCCGGGTGGGTCGAGCACGACGCGGAAACGGTCTGGTGGCCCGACTTCTGTCAGATCACTTCCGAATTGCTGGCGGTTTCCGACGAACCGGTCGTTGGGTTGGGTTTGTCCGGCATTGGTCCCTGCGCCGTCGTTTGTGATGAGATCGGTACGCCGTTACGGCCGGCGATTCTCTACGGCGTCGACACCCGCGCGACTGCGCAGATCGAGGCCCTGACCGAGCGGTACGGCGCGGACGCGATCCGCGAGCGATGCGGCTCGATCCTCACCAGCCAGGCGATCGGGCCGAAATTCCAGTGGCTGCGGGACAACGAGCCGTCGGTGTGGGAGCGCACCCGTCGCTTCTTCATGGCCAGCTCGTTCCTGGTCCACCGCCTCACCGGGCGTTACGTGCTCGACCATCACTCGGCCAGCCAATGCACCCCGCTCTATGACCCACAGGAGCATTCCTGGATCTCCGACTGGTGCTCCGATATCGCCCCTGGTCTGGAAATGCCTGATCTGGCTTGGCCGGGTAAAATCGTGGGGCAGGTTTCGCCGTCAGCTGCCGCGGCTACGGGGCTGCCGGCTGGCACACCCGTCATTGGTGGAACCATCGACGCCTGGGCCGAGGGCGTCTCCGCCGGCGCGATCGATCCGGGCGATCTGATGTTGATGTACGGCACCACGATGTTCATGGTCGAGGTGCTGCGCGAGCGGCGTACCCACCCCACCTTGTGGGGCACCGTCGGCGTGCTGCCCGACACCTACAACTTCGCCGCCGGCATGGCCACCTCCGGGGCCGTCACCGACTGGCTGCGGCAGGTGACCGGGACGTCGTACGACGTCCTGACCGGCGAGGCGGAGACGGCCGGGCGCGGCGGCGACGGGCTGCTGATGCTGCCGTATTTCGCCGGCGAGCGCACGCCGATCTTCGACCCCGACGCGCGGGGCACCCTCATCGGCCTGACCACCCAGCACACCCGGGGGCACCTCTACCGGGCGGCGCTGGAGGCGACGGCGTACGGCGTCCGGCACAACCTCGAGGCCATGCGCGTGGCCGGCGGTGTCGACGAGCGGCTGGTGGCCGTCGGCGGCGGCACCAAGGGCGGACTGTGGACGCAGATCGTGTCCGACGTGCTACAGCAGCCGCAGGACCTACCGCAGGAGACCGTCGGGGCCAGCTACGGCGACGCCTTCCTGGTGGCGCGGGCGCTCGGGCTGGCCGAGGATCCACGCGACTGGAATCCGATCGCGACCACCGTCGAGCCCGATCCGGCGGCCGCCGCGGACTATAACGAGCTCTACCGGCTCTATCGCGAGCTCTATCCGGCGACCCGGGAGATCGCGCACGCGCTGGCGAGGCGGCAACGCGCGGGCTGACCCACCCCGCGGAGCGTCTTGTCGCCGATTATTGCGGCCTCGAAGGGGCCGTCGGTGCCGCACAAGTCGGCGACAGGACGGCTGGGGTCGGCGTGCTGCACGCGTCGCGCTCGCGTCGTCTCCGGGGATCCGCCGAGGTGATGTAGGCGCCCGTCCTTCAGGCCCGTCGGCGGCTACCGTCTGGCGATGGACATTGACTGGAGCGCCGAGGTGGTCGACCAGCTGGAGTCGCACTGGCGGCATCGGCTCAGGCCCCGTCTGGACGGGCTGACCGACGACGAGTACTTCTGGCAGCCGGTCCCCTACTGCTGGACGATCAGCCGCCGAGGTCAAAGCTCTGCGCCGATCTCCTTCGGGACGGGCGAGTTCACCATGGACTTCGGTGAGCCGCCGCACGAGCGGGAGCCGGTGACGACGATCGCGTCTAGGACACGAGGAAGCTGGTCAGAGCCAAGGACCGGTAGGTGAGGTCGGGATAACCGCGGCCTGCGTGGAAGGATCGCAGCGTTCCGCGAGGGCACGCCGGACCACGCCTTGCAGGTGCGTGACAGGGCCATGGTGGGGTCGCTCGAAGACCGGATGCCCGCCATGGCATGGTCGGCGCCGTGACGTCGCGACGCCATCCGCTGGACAACCCGGCACTCTTCTCCCTCGCGGGCGCGCATGCCGGGCTCGCGGAGCGGCGCGGCCGAGCCGCGGTCTATCCGCCCGACGTGTCGCCCTTTGCCGGCATCCCGGCCGCACCGGTCGCCCGGGACTGGGCCGATCTGGCCGCGCTGGTCGGGCCGGATCGTCGGGCGCTGTTGGTCGGCGCTCCCCAGCCGCCCGATGGCTGGCGGGTGCTCGGCGGGCTGCCCGGCGTACAGCTGGTCGACGACGGCGCGGCAGGGGCGGCCGATCCCGAAGCCGTCCGGCTCGGCCCGGCCGACGTGCCGGAAATGCTGGAGCTCGTCGCCGCGACCCGGCCGGGACCGTTTCGGGAGCGCACCGTCGAGATGGGCACCTATCTTGGGATTCGCCGTGGCGGCGCGCTCATCGCCATGGCCGGGCAGCGACTGCAGCCGGCTGGCTGGGTCGAGATCAGCGCCGTCTGCGCCGACCCCGCGTGGCGGGGGCAGGGCCTGGCCAGCCGGCTCATCCGCGCCATCATCGCCGACATCCGCGACCGCGGGGCCCGGCCGATGCTGCACACCGGCACCGACAACGACGGCGCCCTCCGGCTCTACACCCGGCAACGGTCCACGCTGCCCTGCCAGCGCAGCATCCGGCGAGTGATCAGATAGGGCCAACCGAGCGGGTTGGCACGGTCGGTCGACCAGTGGACCACCTCGGCGGCGGGGATGTCCGCTGCGGCGAGCATGCGGTGGCCGGTGACTTCGTTCCGCACGGCCCGCGCCGCTGCGCCGGCCCTGGGTACACCACAACCGCTGACCATCACGCTCAGTCGGAGGGTGTCCCGGGTGCGTGACCGCGTCCCGAAGACAAGCTGTTCGAACGACGTCACGCTAACGGGTCAGAGCGCGGGCGTCGCGTGGATTGGTGCGAGCACCGATCGGCGGGGCCGGAGGCGGGCATGGCCACGATGCGCGGGGCTGTGGGTGGGACGATGGCGGCGTACCCGAGGCGAGGGAGTGCACAGGTGCCAGTCGAGCGACACGGCAGCGCGCCACGGCAGGACAACCGCAGCCGGGAATGGTTCGGTGCCGAAGGGCGATCGGGCTTCATCTACCGCTCCTGGATGCGCTCGCAGGGCTTCACCGGTGACGTCTTCGACGGGCGCCCGGTCATCGGCATCGCCAACAGCTGGTCGGAGCTGACGCCGTGCAACGCGCACCTGCGCGAGGTCGCCGACGCGGTCGCGCGCGGGGTCTGGCAGGCGGGCGGGTTCCCGCTGCAGTTCCCGACCCTCTCGCTGGGCGAGACGCTGCTGCGGCCGACCGCGATGCTCTTTCGCAACCTGATGGCGATGGACGTGGAGGAGGCGCTGCGCGGCAACCCGATCGACGGGGCGATCCTGCTGTCGGGGTGTGACAAGACGACACCGGCGATGCTGATGGGCGCCGCGTCGGTCGACCTGCCCGCGCTCATGGTGACCGGCGGGCCGAAGCTCAACGGCAAGTTCCGCGGCGAGGACATCGGCTCGGGTACGGCGGTGTGGCGCTTCGAGCAGGAGGTACGCGCCGGGCGGATGTCGCCGGATCAGCAGGAGGAAGCCGAGATCGGGCAGTCGCGCAGTGCGGGGCACTGCATGACGATGGGTACGGCGTCGACGATGGCCTGCATCGCCGAGGCGCTCGGGATGCAGCTGCCGGGGTCGGCCGCCATTCCCGCCGTCGACTCGCGCCGCTACTCGACCGCTCACGCGGCCGGCCGCCGGATGGTCGAGATGGTGCACGAGGACCTGCGGATCAGCAAGATCCTCACCCGCGCGGCCTTTGAGAATGCAATCCGGGCGAATGCGGCGATCGGCGGGTCGACCAACGCCGCGATCCATCTGATCGCGATCGCGGGGCGGATCGGGGTGCCGCTCGACCTCGACGACGTCGACCGCCTCGCGCGCGACGTACCGACGCTCGTCGATCTCATGCCGTCGGGCACCCATCTGATGGAGGACTTCTACTACGCCGGCGGCCTGCCCGCGGTGCTGCGGGAGATTTCCGGCCTGCTGCACAATGACGCGATCACCGTGACGGGCAAGGGCATCGGCGAGAACAACGCCGAGGCGCAGTGCTGGGACCGCGACGTGATCCGGCCGATCGACAATCCGTTCAAGCCGGCCGGGTCGGGGACCGCGGTGCTGCGCGGAAACCTCTGCCCCGATGGCGCGGTCATCAAGCAGTCGGCCGCCGCGCCGGAATTGTTGCAACACCGGGGCCAGGCTCTCGTCTTCGACACGGTCGAGGAATACAACTCCGTGAGCGAGGATCCCGACCTGCCGGTCGATGCCTCCACCGTCCTGGTGGTCAGAAATGCCGGTCCGCGCGGATATCCCGGCATGCCCGAGGTGGGCAACGTCCCGATCCCGACCAAGCTGGCGCTGCAGGGAGTCGAGGACATGGTTCGCATTTCCGACGGGCGGATGAGCGGGACGGGATTCGGCACTGTCGTGCTCCACGTCGCGCCCGAGGCCGCGGTCGGTGGCCCGCTCGCACTGGTCCGCACGGGCGATTGGATCAACCTCGACGTGCCGGCGCGGTCCCTGACGGTCGAGGTCGACGAGGCGGAGATGGAGCGGCGCCGAGCGGAGTGGAAACCGCCGGAGCCGCGGCATGACCGTGGCTATGCGCGGCTCTACGTCGACCACGTCCTGCAGGCCGACCAGGGCGCCGACCTCGATTTCCTCGTCGGGGCGAGCGGGCACGACGTACCACGGGACTCGCATTGACCGCGGCAAGAACCGTCCGGACCATTCCCGGCGACGCGCCGCTCCGGGCGGCCGTCGTCGGTGCCGGCGGGATGGGCAAGGGCTGGATCAGCACCGTCGCCGGGTCACCGCTCGTCGAGCTGGTCGGGGTCGTCGATCTCGACGAGTCGGCGGCGCTCGCGGCCGCACCGGACGGCGTGCCCGTCGGCACTTCGCTCGGAGCGTTGGCCGCGCAGGTCGGGGCCGAGGTCGTCATCGACGTGACGGTGCCGGAGGCGCACCTTCCGGTCACACTGGAGGCGCTCGGCCTCGGGTTGCCGGTGCTCGGCGAGAAACCGCTAGCCGCGTCGATGGCCGCGGCCCGCCAGTTGATGGACGCGGCGGAGAAATCCGGCGAATTATTCATGGTGAGTCAGAATCGGCGCTTCAACCCGCTGCTGTTCGATTTCAAGCACCGAGTCGACGCGCTCGGTGGCGCTCAGATCCTGACCCACGAATTCTTCAAAGCACCGCATTTCGGCGGATTCCGCGATGCGATGGAGCATCCGTTGCTGCTGGACATGGCGATCCACAATTTCGACGCCGCCCGGTTCGTGCTCGGCGGGGACGCGATCGCGGTGTATTGCGAGGAGTACAACCCGTCGTGGAGCTGGTACGACGGCGCCGCCGCTGCGACGCTGATCGCCGAATTCGCCGGTGGCGCGCGCTATGTCTACACCGGAAGCTGGTGCAGCGAGGGCCTCGAGACCTCCTGGGACACCCGGTGGCGGGCCAGCTGTCCCGGTGGCTCGGCGGTGTGGGATGGCGATCATCCGGCGGAGTCGGAGCCAGCCGTGCACGGCGTACCGCCGGCGCCGCCGGCGAACGGCATCGAGGGCTCGCTGGCGGCCTTCGTGCACGCGCTGCGCACCGGCGAGGCTCCGATGGGCGAGTGCCACGATAACCTGCAGAGCCTCGCACTGGTCCACGCCGCCATCGCCTCGGCCGATCAGGGACGCAAGGTGACGCTCGAAGAGGTGCTGACCGCCGCGCGTCCGTGACCCGGACCCGTCGTGGCTCGTGCCGGTGCGCGGCCGGCCCTCGCGGCTGGTCAGGCGGGTGCGGTCGCGGTCGGCTCGTTCTCGATGCGGGTCAGCCAGTAGTCGAAGTCGTACGTCGCCTCGCCGGTCAGGTGCCGCCACAGCCGCGCCCGGTTAATGAGCTCGAGGCGTGCGGTCGCGTTTTCGTACCAGGCAAACCGCTGCCGCAGCGCCTCCTCGACCTCCGGTGAGTCGAGGTCGGTGGTGTTCCACAGCCGTTCCTGGCGGACGGTCGGGTTGAGCCGGATCTTGTACATGTAACGCAGCTGGTCGCTGTCGTTGCGCCGGCCACAGTGCCAGATGCCGTGGTGCAGGATCAGCACGGTGCCGGCCGGGCAGGTCAGCGGGATCTGGCCGCGCAGATTCTGATAGCGCCCGATGTCGGTCTCATTGATCCGGCGCAGGTGGCTGCCCGGTACGACGAGCGTGCCGCCCATTTCCGGCGTCACCTCGTGCGGGTAATACATGAGCTGGATGTCGAACGCCGTCCGGATGTCGATGATCGCATCGGCGTGCAGATGCTGCGACTCGCCGCCACGGGCCGGGCGTACGTGCGTCGCGTGGTGATCGACGAGGGGCGCCGGCCCGACGAGGCTGGCGATCGCGCCGGCGACCCGCGGGTGGCCGAGGATCGCGGTAATTGCCGGCTGGTCGGCGTACGCCTCTGACAGCGGGATTCCCGCCGGTACGCCGGGAAGTCCGGCCTCGATGACCGTCATGGCGGCTTGGTTGGTCGCGCCGTCGATGATGCCGTCGAACCGCAGCATTCCGGCGGCGACGAACTGTGCCATCTGGACGGAGTTGAGTAACGTCGGCTGCGCCGTCATTTCGCGATCTCCTCCAACCGCTCGAAATAGAATTCGTGCTTGAGGAACGACGTGTCCCATTCGTGCCCGGGCTGCGGTGGGACCAGCTGCGCGGCCTGGATCAGCCGCCAGCCGTCGCGCAACGCCGCGAGCCCGGTGGGGTACGGCGGCTCCGAGCTGTCGCCGGTGGCGAAATCGGTCCTGCCGGTGCCGTCGTACTGCGCCCAGCCGGTCACGCTGCTGTCCAGCGCCGAGTCGTTCAAATACAGGACGAGCACCTGCTGCCGTACCGCCGTCATCTGCCGCCCTCAGTGAATCCTCGGATGATTTCGAGTCAACGCTACTCATCGCGTGGCGCTGCGGGCGAATCGATTGACCGGATCCGGCTGTGGAGTTGTGCGCTTCGGTCCGCCCGGGAGCAGGCGAGCCATCACGCATCGGCCGCATGCGTGACGTCCGGGTGACGGGTGGCTCGGCTCAACGTGGCTCCGGTGACGATCGCGACGAGGACTCCGGCGGCGCCCGCACCGGCGAGCACGGTCCGCGGTGACGCTGAGGTCAACGCGAACCCGCCGCCAAGATAGGAGAGTCCCGCGGCGAGGCCGATCGCGGTGTAGAAGTTCGCGAAGACGCGCGATTGCATCGCCGTCGGCACGTAGCGCTGCAGCAGCGTGTTACCGCCGGCGTCCTGTGCGGCGATCCCGAGGCCGCGAACGATCTGGCTGGTTATCGCCAAGGCGATGATCCATGACAGGCCGGTCGCCAGGTTGCCAAGGCTGTTGAGGGCGATGCCGCCGACCAGGAACAGGTGAGGTGCTTCGCGCCGAATACGGGTCAGTGCGAGGAAACCGATTAGCAGCCCAGCGTCAGCTCCCGCGTAGAGCAGGCTGGTGAGGGAGCTGCTGGCGTGCAACGTGTCTTTGGCCAGGAAGACCAGCGCGACGTCGTCCAAGGCGGTGCACGCGACCAGCGCACTGAAACCGAGGACCGTCGTCCGCACGATCCGGTTACTCCACATGTAACGCAGGCCAGTTACGACGTCCCGCCAGATGCCTTGGCGAGTCTCACCTGCCCGCGGGTAGGGATGCGGCGCGGTGGGTGGAAGGTCCGGTAGCCGCCAGAGCAGGGTGACGGAGACGGCGAAGGTGAGCGCGTCAACGAGTAGGACTCCGCGCAGACCCACCAGCGGCGTGAGCACAGCCACGCCGAGGGGGCCGACGATTGCCAGTCCGTAGGTGCCGAAACCGATGATCGAATTCGCCCGAGTCAGATCTGATTCGGGCACCAACTGCGGTACGGCGCTCGAGGACGCCGGCTGGAAGGCACTGGCGAGGTTGGCATTGATCGCGACGAGAATCAGCAATCCGGCGAGCCCGGGCATCCAGAGGGCCAGCATCAGCACCGCTGCGGCTTGCAGGACCTGCGTCGTGATCATCAGTCGGCGGCGGTCGAATCGGTCACCGAGGGAGCCCAGGACTGGGCTGAACAGGCTCGGTGCAAAATCACCGACGATCAGCAGTGCCGCCACGGCCGGACCACCGGAACGGTGCGCGACGTATAACAACAAAGCCATGTGGGCCAGCGAGTCGCCGGCAAATGACACCGTGCGCCCGGACCACAGCAAGCCGAATCCGGGATTGTGTCGAAGCAGACCCCACCCGCGACGCCGACCCGACGCCGCATCGGACACCATGACCTACTTCCTTTCCGGCTCCGCGCCGGGGGGCGCACGTAGGAATCCGCTATCCGGCAGAGCGCAACTGCCGGTTGGCTTCGGTCCCGTGTTCGGTGCCGGTCGGCGGCCGCGATTGCCTGATCCGCATTCTTCGCCATGTCGACAGGGTCGGCCAGTCGATTATCGTTTCAGGTCCGCCTTCTACTCACGGCTGCTCGGCTGGCCGATGGGCACGGTGGAGCAGGCGCCCGACGAACCGCCGAACGACGGATTTGTGCGGATCTGGCCGCCGCCGGGCGAGACGGGACCGACCCTGAATTTCGCGTACAAGCGAGCGTTCACTCCGCCGATATGGCCGAGCGCGGCGGGTGCGCAAAACGCCACGCAGCATCTCGATATCGGCGCGGACGACCTCGACGCGGCGGAGACTTGGGCAATCGAGGCAGGCGCTACGCGCGACGAGCATCGGTGCGGTGCGGTGCGGTGCGGTGCGGTGCGCGGAATTTAGCTGACTCGACCGGCCAAATATTGAATTGCTTCCCTTGCCCTGCGTCGGCGAGGCGGGTAGAATCGAACACATGTTTGGGCAATCGGTCGGGGAGCCAGCGGTGGCGCTGACGGTCGCGGAGATCCGCGAGTTCGTCGCCCGGCTGGCAGTGCCGGTGAAGGGCGAGGACTCGGCCGGCCTGGTGGACCGGCTTGATGGGTTGGAGCGGCTTAAGGCCGCCGCGGGCGGAGCCCAGCTGATCGCGAGCGTCGAGGTGGCCGATCGGGAGCTGGCCCGGGATGCGGCGGCCGGGGTGCCGCTGCGGCGGCGCGGTGAGGCCGCCGGGGCGCTAGTCGGTTTCGCCTGCCGGATTTCTCCGTGGGCGGGCACCCGTCGGATCGCCGAGGGCCGGGTGCTGGTCGAGGACCTGCCGCGCACTCTGTCCGCGCTGCGCCGGGGTGAGATTTCGCAGTGGCGGGCGACGATCGTGGCCCGGGCCAGCGCGGCGTTGGACGCAGCAGCACGGCGGCGGGTGGACGCCGAGCTCGCCGCCGAGCTGCCCAAGCTCGGGGATCGCAAGCTCAAGGCGGCGGCGAGTGCGGCGGCGTATCAGGCGGATCCAGAGGGTTTCGTCGCCCGGCGGGCCAAGGCCGAAGCCGACCGGCGGGTCACGGTGCGCCCGGCCCCGGACACGATGGCCTATCTGACCGCGTTGTTGCCGGTGGAGCAGGCCGTCGCCGTCTACGCCGCGTTGGATCGGTATGCCAAGACGTTGATCGCCGCCGGGGATGCGCGGGCGCGGGACCAGATCATGGCCGACACGGCGTACGAGCGGCTGACCGGGCAAGTCGTCGCGGACGGGGTGGCGGTGGAGATCGGGCTGATCCTGGACGCCGAAACCCTGTTTGCCGGCGGCACCGCGCCGGCGACGATTCGTGGCTACGGGGCGATCCCGGCCAGCCTGGCCCGCACCCTGGCCACCGGCGGTGCCCGGCGGACCGGGGCGCAGCGGCGGCGGTCGCGGGCCTGGCTGCGGCGGCTGTTCTGTCGCCGCGACGGGCAGCTGGTGGCGATGGACTCCCGTCGCCGCGGCTTCGATGACGGGATCCGGGAGTTGATCGCGATCCGCGACCACGACACCTGTCGCACGCCGTTTTGCGACGCGCCACTGCGGCATGCCGATCACGCCGTGCCCCGCCACGACGGCGGCCCGACCCGGGTGGGTAATGGGCAGGGTCTGTGCGAAGCCTGCAATTACCGCAAGGAGCACCCGGGCTGGCGCACCACCGTCATCGATGACGGCAGCAAACCCTGGCAACCCCACCGCGTCCGCACCGTTTTACCCACCGGACATGCCTACGACTCGACCGCACCACCAATCACACCGGAAACCAGCCGGGTCGAGCGGCACCTGCGCATCGATCTCGCTTTCCGCTCACCACCAGATCAGCGGGCCAGCTGAGATGTGGTACGACGAGGCGCATGAGCGCAAGCAGCAGATTCGCTATCAGCGATATGACCGTCGTGCCGCCCGACGCGCCCGGCCCAGGGATGGGCGGACGGTGGTCGCCGACGAGCCGTCAGGCGACGAGTTGATCGCGGCGGTAAAGGCGGAGGATCAGTCCCCCGATCGCTCTGGTGCCGTGCGCCGAGCGGGCGACCAAATTGGGTCAGGCAGCGCAGACGATTTCGGCCTTGTTTGATTTCCAGGCCTTGCTGCGCGACCCGGACCCTTGACCGAGGATGTCGTGGGCATCTATGAGGCGGGCACCAGGCGTGAGATGTGCCGGGAAGCCTTCGTCATCGCTTTTCGGATCACCGATCTGCGACGCCACATGCGTCGCGGACCCGACGATGTCATCCGTCTCGTGTCCACTTGGACGCCTTGAGGTAGGGAGGATGTGAGGTCACCATGGCAAAGCTTCGCTTCGAGGTCGGCGCACTCACGATCGGGGCTTATGATCCACGCGCCCTCGCTGGTTTCTATTCACGATTACTCGGCTGGCCGATGGGCACGGTGGAGGAGCCCAAGGGCAACGAGCCGGCGCACGGCGGATTTGCCCGGATCTGCCCACTGGAGGGCGAGACCGCGCCGACCCTCAACTTCGAATACGAGCGGGAATTCACCTCGCCGGTGTGGCCGAGCGTCGCCGGTGGGCCAAACGCCACGCAGCATCTCGACATCGGCGTCGACGACCTCGATGCGGCTGCGGCTTGGGCGATCGAATGCGGCGCCACGCTTGCCGGGCATCAGCCGCAGCCGCACGTCCGGGTGATGCTTGATCCCGAGGGTCATCCCTTCTGCCTGTGCTGACCGGCGATGTCTCGCGATGATCAGCTGCAGCCGGAGGCCGGCAGTACACACGCGGAGAAGATCCGCCGTCCACGTCCTCGGGCCATCGATCCCCCTTCGGCCACGATCCAACCGCAACCGACCGGGCCGCAATACGCCCTAGATGATCGGCTCTGTGAGGGATCGTCCTGCGTCCAGCGGGTGTAGATGCACGTCGATCGCGGGATCTGGTCGCGAGACCAGTGTGCCGGCGTGGGCCACCGCGGTCGCGCCCCAGCGCAGGGCGGTGGCCAGCCGGTCGGCCGCGGACGAGTGGAGACCGGCGGCGATCAGGTAGCCGGCCAGCAGCGCGTCGCCGGCTCCGACCGTGTTGACCACGCGGCGTACCGGCGCGGTCCCGTGCCACACGCCCTCAGCCTCGGCCAGCAGCGCGCCGTCGGCTCCGAGGGACACGAGCACCGCGCCGACCCCCCGGCGTACCAACGCTTCCGCGGCCGCAGCGACGTCGCCGACGGTGTGCAGCGGACGGCCGGTCAGCTCGGCGAGCTCGGTCGCGTTGGGTTTGAGGAGATCGGGCTGCGCAGGGAGTACGCCGGCCAGCGCGGCGCCCGACGTATCGACCGCAACCCGGCGACCGGCGGCCCGGGCCCGCTCGACCGCGCTGGCCAGGTCGGCAGGGGAGAACCCGGCGGGAAGGCGGCCGCACCACGCCAGCCACCCGGGGCCGGGGAGCAATGACGCCTCGACGAGCGCGGAGACCTCAGACGATGACAGGGCCGGCCCCGGCTCGTTGATCTTGGTCGTTTCCCCATCGGCGCCGACGACCGAGATATTGGCGCGGACAGATCCGCTGATGGGGACGGCGGTGCACGGAAGTCCGGTCCCGGCTAACAATTCGAGGAGCTCCTCGCCGGTCCGTCCACCGCACGGGAAGACGGCCGTCGCGCCGTGTCCGGCGGCATGAGCGGCGAGCGCGACGTTGATGCCCTTGCCGCTCGGCTCGATGCAGGGAGGTGACGTCGCCCGGTTGAGCACGCCCGGCACCAGCCGCTGCACGTGCAGCGTCCGGTCGACGCTCGGATTTGGCGTGACGGTGACCAGCGCCGTCATGTGTGGGCCGCCGCGAGGCGGTGATCACGCGGGCTGCCGGTGAGCAGGGCGGTCTGGCCGGTCGTGCTGTTGCCCCACGCGCGTAACCGGACGTCGCACATGTCCGAGAGCTGCGGGCCGTCTGGAATCGCGTAGTTCTGGGCGGGCAGGATCACGACCTGCGGTGGCGTGCCGGGCTCGTCGGAGACGACGTACGGCGTCGGGCCGCGCAGGATCGTGACGTCGCCGGCCGCGAGCCCCGCCGGTGATGCGCTCTCAGGGGTGATCCAGCCCGATCCGCGGAGCACGGCGGCGAGCGTGCACGGCGCCTGATCCTTTATCCGCAGCGACCAGGGCGGATCGAGTTGCGACCGCAGGACGAAGGCGCTCTGCGCGCGCGGCCCGTCGAGCAGCCCGGCCAGCGCGTCCATCCGGCCAGCGTACGTCGGGTGACGAGGAAGCGAGCACACGAGCGAGGAACGAGCGAGGCGCGCAGCGACCGAGGAGACCGCGCGGGTGCGTACGTCGGGTGACGAGGAAGCGAGCACACGAGCGAGGAACGAGCGAGGCGCGCAGCGACCGAGGAGGCCGCGCGGGTGCGTACGTCGGTTGACGAGGAAGCGACGGCCGTGGGCTGCCTCGGGCGGGCCGCACAACCGCGCCGGCGGCAGCCCTGAGGGCTCACGTGACGGAACCGGCCCGGCGTACCCCTCGGTACGCCGGGCCGGTTTGAGCCCTGGCGATAGTGCGCGGATCAGCCGTTCTGGTCCTCGCCCCAGCTATCGGTATAGCCGTCGGCATTGGTGGTGCCGTCGTTGTATTCGGCGACGCCGTGACCCTGATCGGCGCTCCACGTGTCGGTGTAACCCTGCGAGTCCGTGGTGCCGTCGTTGTACTGCGCGGTGCCGCTCGATGAGCTGGTGTCGCTGCCGGTGGTGTCGGACGCGCTCGGCGCGGAGCTGCTCGCGCTGTAGTCGGACTCGTCGGTGTTGTCGACGCCGCTGGCCGGGTAGTAGTGGCCCTCGCTGGCGACGTCGCTGGTGGCGCGGCCGATGGCGTCCGCGCCGATGGTGCCGGCGGTGCCGGTCTCGTGCCAGTCGACGCCGTCGGTGCTCTCTTCGTGGCTGACGAGGTTGCCGCTGTAGTCGGTGATGGTGAGCTCGTCGGCCTGACCGTCGCCGTTGTTGTCGGTGTAGTACTCGACCTGGTTGTCGCTGTAGATGACCGAGGTCTCGTCGTGGCCGTTGTTGTTCAGGTCGACCTCGGCCGCGCCGACGTCGTAGTGCGTGCCCTCGTAGTCAACATGCATATCGCTCATGGCGCTGGTCCCTTCGGATGTCGCGGTCAAGGTCGTCCCGAATCGGTGTTGGTCAGTTAGATGCCACCTCACCGCTTTGGTTCCGGCGGTGCTCTCCCCGAAGCGTGCCACCGTGCGCCGGACGGCGGGCGGGATTTCGCGTAGTGCCCGCTATGCCCGGTTCTGCCTCGCCGGTCAGCTCGTGATGCGCACCAGGCCGGCCGCGCCGGGTCCGAGCCCCGTCCCGTCGGCGCGCGAGCCTGAGGGCCCAAAATACCGCCCGTCGGCTCGGCGATGTCGTCAAGAAGAAGGTTGAGCGGCGCTCTTCTACGTAGACGGCGTGCTGCTACGCATGCCTTGCGAAATCGATGGTGCGCTGGCCAGCCGGCCGCAGGAGAGGCACCACCAACACCGACAACCAGTGGACATGCAGCTGCATCGTTGTCGGGCGGCATGAGTGCGGGTCTGAGTGGTGGGCCGCCAGGGGCTCGAACCCTGAACCCGCAGATTACTTTTAGCAGTTGCCTGCGGTTACTCGACCTTGCCGAAACCGCCGCACTCCAGCGGGGTGAGCGCCGCGCCGATGACAACCTTTTCGACGACTGCTTCCAGTGCGGCTTGCGCGTCGTCTGCGGCCGTGACCCTTCGCCTCTTCCACTGCCCCTCGATCTGCCTGCGCATATACTCGAGTTGGGACGGGCTGTACGACCTGCGGAGATCCTCCATTACGACGTCGGCAGTGGCGACTAGGTCGACGCTCTTGCGCGCGGCGGTCAGGCTCGCCCACTGCTTGGCCAGAGCCGGATCTGCCGCTACCGCCGCCGCGGCCGCGGCGAGCGCCGCGGTCGCGGCCGCGATCTCGTCGCCGAACTTGTCTCCGCACGCCCTCCACTCCGACAGCTCGGCTGGCGAGGCCGTGCCGCACGCCTTCACTGTCCACGCGGAAGCGTGGGCGAACGCTGTCGCGTTGAGGTCGCGGTTGTGCTGGTGCGACGTGCGCAGGCTGTTGACGGTCGTCGTGAAGTCGCGCAGCGTCCCGCGGTGCTTTTGGGAAAATCCGGCCAGCGTCTGCACCTCGCTCGACCACGCCTCCTTCCACCACGTGTAGCAGGCCGACACGAGCGCCCGGAAATCGGGGCCCGACAGGACGTCGAACGTCCACGCGCGTACGTCGGGAGGGGTCAGCGCCTCGCCTGTCGCCGCAGCCGTGCTCCGAACGACTCCCGCGATGTCGGCCGCGAGAGCGTCCAGATCAGCGGGCGGCACGGCCGTCCTGCTTCGGGCCTCGGACACCGGACGCGCGGACCGGGTCCAAGTAAGGCCCTCGTAGGTTGAACACGACATGGAACTCCGGCAGCAGGTCGCCCTGCTGCAGCGTCTCGCCTGGGAAACGGTATGGCGTGAATGGAAGCTCGATGCCGAGTTGATCGATCCAAGCGCGGCCCCGTCGGCCGTCGGGCGTGACGCTGCGGACTTGCCCGGTGAACTTGCGGGGCTCGCCATCGGGGGTCGACGCCACGTACGCGGCGACGATCCGCGTAGACACCGAAGCGGCACTGCGGTTGAGCTCGTCGAACTGGTCGAGCGCCGCCCGCAGCCGCCCGAGATGGAACAGCGCAAGCCCGCGCAGGAAGTCGGCCCGATAAGCGTCGAACGCCCTCGCGCCGCCGGTCACCGCGAGCAGGTCCAGAGCCTGCTCCCAATCGCTGTTCGTGAATGCGAGGGCTTGCCGCTCCCCGCGCATGAACCGGTCGCCCGTTCGGGTCAGCCAGAACAGATCGAACATCAGGCGAGAGCAACGCCAGTCCTGCTGCACCGCGGCCGGCGCGGCCATCAGCCGTGCAAGCGCGGATGCCGCGCCGGCGGCATCCCACGACTCACCCTGCAGCGCTGACTCGCGGAGCGCCAGCAGGTAGTACGCCGCGGGGTCGTCGTTCGCGGCGAGCCGGTCGAGGTGTTCGCGTTCAAGCCCAGGGTCCTGGGCGAGCATCAGGAGACGTTCCTACGTCCAGACAGCCACCGCAGAACGTCTTTCTATGCCGCTGTCCGGCTCACCCAGGTAGCCGATGATGGAAGCCACGTTGATGCGGCCACCTGATCCAACGGAAACTCACCGAGCTGCCCGAGAAGGGCCTTCTGGAAGCACCCGGTGCAGCGCTACCGCAGCCTCGGTTAGATGGATGCCGACGAACTCGACTACCGAAACCGTCCTCGCGTCCAGGCTCACGACTACTTGTCGCACCATTGAACCTTTCGGGGCCGGCGACCGTAAGGAAAAGGGAGAGGCGACTCCTTCGCCACTCCTCCGGAGGTTTCTCATGCGTCGAACAGCAGCTCTCGTCATGGTCACAGGCGCGGTTTTCTTTGGCGCCCCCACGGGAGCGTTCGCCGCCCCGAACCCCAGTGGGACGGGTCATCCGAACCAGGACTGCGCCGACATCGAGGCGGCCGGCGGCCAGGTGCCGGGCCACTCCAACACGTCGCCGGGCTCGCCGTTCAACGAGGCAGGGATCGACAGCCCGAACGGCGGGATCGGCGGGCAGCACTACAACGAGACCAGCCAGTACGACGTCGCCTGCTTCCAGGTTTCGCACCACTGAGAGGGGCGTGGGAGCGACCGCCGGCACGGCAGGGCTAGCGCGGAAGGCTCCCTTATGGCGCGGCCTGGAGCATCGTTCCTCCCTAATTGCGGTAACCGGCCGCGGTCCGGGGGCCGAACCGAGAATCGAGCCGCACGTCGGCGCTCGACGGCTCAGGCGGGAGCTTGTAGTAAACGCTGGCGACGTAAATGTCAACGCGGGTGATCTTGCTCGGCGGCTTGCCTGTCATCCCAGCAGCGATCGCGACAGCCTGTTCTAGCCACGCTCTCCGCCGCGCCTCCAGCACGGCCGTCTGGTGGCCGATCTGGAGATGTAACGAGCGCATGACAAGGCGCCGTTGCGCGGCGTGCTTCACTTGCGGTGTGCGGCCACCGTGGGCCGCGCAGACGGTCGCGCCGAGGATGGCGAACGCCTTACACTCGGCGCCGTTGGAGCGGTGCGCGGAGCACCGGCGCCCTTGCCGAACGCGGGCCATATGCGCCTCACACACTCCCAAGCTTCCGATAGGGACACTCCCAAGTATCCCAGCGGTAGGGCCGCGACCATTGATCATCCGCGCGAGATGCCGTCATGTGGTCACGGTCGGATGTGCGGATGGTTCGTACGGTCGGAGGTTCGCCTGGTGCGCACGGTTCCTACAGCCGGATGTTCCCGTGACTCGGCGACTCGTTGGCATCCTGAATCCGAGAACGGAAGGTCTGCTCGACCCGGATCGGCGGCTCACCGAGGACGAGATCCTGGAGCGGGTTCGCCCGTTGGCGGAGCAGTTGGCGAAGGCTGTTCTGAGCCCGAACGACGGTCTGCTGCCGCTGTACATCTGTGCCGGGTCGCAGTGCCTTGAGTACGACCTCTCGCCCGTCGCTGAGGCGGAGCCCGAACACCGCGCCAACTACACCATCGGTGAACAGAACCGCGTCGATGCCCAACCCCAACCGTTCCCGCACATGGCTGGCGAGCCAGTCGCGTACGTGCTCGACCGTGGTTGCACCGAGGATGTCGCGCTGCGCACCGCTGATCTCGTCCACCAAGGCAGGCTAGCCGGTGCCGAGCCGACGTCGATCCCGCTTGTTGCGAGCGTGATGCAGGCACATGTACATCGTCGAATCGTTCTTGGCCGTCGAGTGGCCCGGCGGGCGCGCGGCTGCACTCGGTAAAGCCAAGCCCACGGAAGGTTTGGTACACACCAGACCAGGGGGACCGGCTTACGGTCGCCCGTCCGCCTCGGGTTCCGGCGCTGGCAGGATCTGCAGCTCGAAGGTGCTCACTCGGCGGCGGAGCCGCCGACTGCTTTCCCGCTCCCGCACCACGCGTGCCGTCTTCTTTCCCTGCACAGGGCGAACATGGATCTTCCAGGGACGGTCTCGGCCGTACCACTCAACCTGGAAGCGCCAGCCGTCAGCGTGGGGTGCGATGCTGCCCCCGAGCCGAGTTGTGTCGAGGACGTACCTGATGGTGTCGTACGAATCGAGACGAACGGGGATCGCTGGTCCCTTCAGGTACGGTGCCAAGCCTCCCATTTCGTGGTGAGTCAAATTCCCGCCTGCCGGTTCTGGTGCTTGACCAGTACAGGATCGACGGGGCAGCTGCGATCAGATCGGAAGTGGACATGCTTGGAGGAATCACAGCACGCGCGGAGCTGGTCGCTCGTTCTTGAAAGCGACCTGAGTCAGCGTGTCACGAACGGCTCATATCGCTGGATTCTCGCCGCCATCAATGCTGGCGTGGCGGACAGATGCGCAACGTCAGCGACTTCATCCCGTCACGGATCTCGCCTCGCTATATCCACAAGTTTGGTGCTCGGGCCCCCGCCCCAGCATCCTGGCCACCGCCTCCTGTACGAGATCCCCCGCGGCGTCCCGCGACCCGGTCAGCACGAACTGGCCTTGACGTGCTCGTCGTGATCCCGGACGCGCATGTGTCTGACTTCTCACGAGCAGCGTTGCTGGTGGCACAAGATCGGCAACATCCTGGCCGCGCTGCCCACCTCCGCGCACCCCGGCGCCAAGGCCGCCCTCGCGGAGATCTACCACGCCGAGGACCGCGACCACGCCGTCACGGCGGTCCAGGCGTTCGCCGCCGACTACGGGGCCAAGTGGCCCAAGGCGACCGCCAAGATCACCGACGACCTCGACGTGCTGCTGGCCTTCTACGACTACCCCGCCGAGCACTGGATTCACTTGCGGACCACGAATCCGATCGAGTCAACGTTCGCCACCGTCCGACTGCGGCAGCGGGTCACCAAGGGCCCCGGCTCGCGGGCTGCCGGGATCGCGATGGCATTCAAGCTCATCGAGTCAGCACAGACGAGATGGCGTGCGGTGAACGCGCCTCACCTCGTCGCCCTCGTCCGCGCCGGCGCCAGATTCGAGAAGGGCAAACTCCTCGAAAGACCCGACGAATCAGAAGCTGACCAGCAAGTCGCGTGACACGCCGATCCACAGGTCTTGACTATTTCTCTATGGTAACCATATCGGGATCAGGACTAACCCCGAGCGGTAATGCCGCGGGCAATTCAGGTCAGTAGGACACGCCGGTGCCGCGCGGGTAGAGCACGGACGACCCGTCGGATGTTGGTACGTCGACCGGCAATTTCCCGACGGGCTGCGTACCGAAGACGACATCGGCGATCGCGTGCAGCGACAGGGTCGAATAGCTGCTGGCCCCGATAAAGACCATGGCGTCGTCATAATACGCGATGTCGTAGGGGGTTCCGACGGCGACCGGGATGATCGGCTTGCCGGTCGCGACCAGCGAATTGACGAGGTTCTGCTGGGCCGAATTCCCCCACGCGTTGTTGGTCAGCACGATGGTCGCGTCGCTGGCCCGGGCGGCCTCGACGACCAGCTCGATGACTCGCGCGCTCGGCGTCGTGCCGGCGTAGAACTGCTGCGTCGTGACGCCATAGGCGGCTACCGCGTCCGACAGGGTCTTGGTCGAGCCGGAGCCCCACCCGGTGACCAGCACCTTCTGGCCGGACTGGGCCGTGAGCGGCAGCACCCCGGCATTCTTGACCAGCGTGATCGTACGGGCCGTGATGGCCTTCATCGCGCTCGACTGCGCGCCGGTGCCGACCCGCGCTGCCGCCTGCGTGGCATCGACCAGCGGATGGTCGGTCATGCCGCGGCGCACCTTGAGGGCGAGAATGCGCGACACCGACTCGTCGATCCGCCGCTCGGTCAGCCGCCCGGAGCCGACCGCGTCCAGAACGGCACGGAATGCGCCGTCCATATCGGTCGGCATCAACGCCTGATCCACCCCGGCCTCGAGGGCGAGCAGCACCCGCTCGGTCGCGCCATAAGCATCCAGCGCCGCCGCATTCAGCGCGTCGGTGATGACCACGCCGTTGTAGCGCAGCTGACGCCGCAGCAGGTTGGTCACGATCGGCCGCGACAGGCTCGCCGGGCGCCCGCTCGGATCCAGCGACGGTGCGACGATGTGCGCCGCCATCACGGTGTCGCACCCGGCGGCGATCGCGGCCCGGAACGGCGGCACGTCGGTGCGCAGGAAGGTGGCTCGGCTCTGGTCGCTCACCGCGATGCCGTTGTCGGTGTTGACGGTCGTGCTGCCAAGGCCCGGGAAGTGCTTCACCGAGTCACCGATGTCGGACGTGTGGTAGCCCCCAACCGCGGCGGCCGCGTAGGACGCCACCGCCTCGGGGTCATCTCCGAACGAGCGGGTGCCGTCAGCGCTGTTGGCCGGGTTGGTGTTGACGTCGACGACCGGCGCGTCATCGAGATTGATCCCGATGGCCGCCAGCTGCTCGGCCACGACCGATGCCGCGGTGCCCGCATCGATGGGGTCACGCGTCGCACCGAGCGCCATGTTGCCGGGTGAGGGGACGAACGGCGCCGGCACGCGGGTGACCAGGCCGCCCTCCTCGTCGGTGCTGATGACGAGCGGGACGCCGCTGTCGTCCAGCGCCGCCCGCTGCAGTCCGTTGGACAGCGTCGCGATCTGTTCCGGGTCGACGAGGCTGCCGGTCCAGGAGAAGTAGATGACGCCGCCGAGGTGGTATTTCGCCACGGCTTGCGCCGCGGTGTCGACGCCGTACATCTTCTGATTCGCCGTGACGTACGCCGTGTTGGTGCTGGCGGCGCTCTCGCCGTAGACGTAGTTGACGAAGAGCTGGCCGACCCTCTGCTCCAGGGTGAGCCCGGCGAGCAACGTGCGGACCTGTTCGGCGACCGGCTTCGGCCGGCTCGAGTCGACCGCGGCACCCCCGGGCGGCCGGGCCGCCGCCGCTGAGCTGGATGCCAGCGCCGCCACACCGACACCGACGGCGCCGCCGAGCGCGGCCCGGCGCGAGACGGCCGGTAATGGACCGCGATCTGATCTGTGCGTGCCCATGCGCCATCCTCCGGAAATCAGGCCGTGCGAAGCGTACTCGTCCCACGTCGTGGGACGACACGCCTACAACATGTTGCTGCACTGCAGTGTCAGAGCCACGACATATGGTGTCTAACTGCAGCTGGTTCGCCCGGCCCCTCCGGGTCGGGCGTCGCACGGAGCCCACGGGCCCGAAGAGGAGAGAGCCATGTCTGAAGCCGTGCCGGAGTCACGCGACCTGCCGCCCGGCGGCGAGGGGATCCGGGTCCGCAAGCGCGACGGATCGCTGGAGCCGTACGACGCCGACAAGATCAACCGCGCGCTCGAGCGGGCGGCCACCGGGCTCGCCGACCCGATCGCCAAGACGATGCAGATCGCGTCCGAGCTGGCGATCACGCTGTTCGACGGCATCACGACCGAACAGCTCGACCAGGGACTGGTGCAAACCGCGCTGCAGGGTGTCAAGGACGATCCCGACCTCGATACGGTCGCCAGCCGGCTACTGCGCAAGACGATCTACAAGAACGTCCTCGGCGATTACGACGTCGAGTCCGCGACCGATCTGGGCATGCGGCATCGGGCGCGGTTCGCGGCGTACATCGCTCGAGGCGTCGGGGAGGGGCTGCTCGACCAGCGGCTGGCCACCGATTTCGACCTGGACAAGCTCGGGGCGGCGATCGACCCGTCCCGCGACGACACGCTGCGCTACATCGGGCTGGTCACCATGACCAACCGCTACACGCTGCGCGGGCGCGACGGCGACCCGCTCGAGGTGCCGCAGTACTTCTGGCTGCGGGTGTCGATGGGCCTGGCGCTCGGCGAGGCGGACCCGACCGCCGCGGCACTCGACTTCTACGACGCGATGAGCTCGCTGGAATACCTGGCCGCCGGCTCCACCCTTGCCAACGCGGGTACGCCGCACCCGCAGCTCTCGAACTGCTTCGTCATGGACATGCAGGACGACATCGCGAACATCGCGAAGACGATCGGCGACGTCATGTGGCTGACCAAGGGCACCGGCGGCATCGGACTGTCGGTGTCGAAGCTGCGCTCCGAGGGATCACCGATCCGGAGCAACAACACCACCTCGACCGGGCCGATCCCCTTCATGCACACGATTGACTCGATCCTGCGCGCGGTGTCCCGTGGCGGCAAGAAATTCGGCGCGCTCTGCTTCTACATGGAGAACTGGCACCTCGATTTCCCGCAGTTCCTCGACGTGCGGCAAAATGCGGGTGACCCCTACCGCCGCACCCGCACCGCCAACACCGCCGTGTGGATCTCGGACGAATTCATGCGGCGGGTGCGCAATGACGAGCCGTGGTACCTCTTCGACCCGCTCGAGGTGAGCGACCTCGGCGAGCTGTACGGCTCGGAATTCAGCGCCCGCTACGCGTTCTACGTCGAGGAGGCCGAGGCGGGGAGGCTCCGCGCCTTCACGAAGACCGGCGCCCGTGAGCAGTTCAGGTCGATCCTGATCTCGCTGCAGACGACGTCGCACCCGTGGCTGACGTGGAAGGACACCATCAACAACCGGGCGCTCAACGACAACACGGGCACGATTCACCTGTCCAACCTGTGCACCGAGATCACCCTGCCGCAGGACAAGGACAACGTCGCGGTCTGCAACCTTGCCTCCATCAACCTGTCACGACACCTCGCCGACGGCGGGATCGATTGGGACCGGCTGGCCCGCACGACACGGCTGGCCGTCCGGCAGCTCGACAACCTGATTGACATCACGATATCGGTGGTCCCCGAGTCGGAAATCTCCAACGCACAGAACCGCGCTATCGGGCTCGGCGTGATGGGATTCACCGATATCGCCGAGCAGCTCGGTCTCCCCTACGCCAGCGAACGGGCCCACCAGCTCATCGACGAGATCATGGAATTCGTCAGCTGGCAGGCGATCGACGCCAGCGCCGACCTTGCGCGGGAACGCGGCGCCTACGCCAATTTCGCCGGGTCGGGCTGGTCGCACGGGCGGGTTCCGATCGACACGCTCGCCGACGCCGAGCTCTCCCGCGGTGTCACCCTCACCGTGGACCGCACCCAGCGGCTCGATTGGGACGCGCTGCGGACCAAAGTCGCCGGCGGCATGCGGAATTCGACCCTGATGGCGATCGCGCCGACCGCGTCGATCGGGCTGGTTGCCGGTACGACGCCGGGGCTCGACCCGCAGTTCTCCCAGATCTTCAGCCGGACCACCAGCTCCGGGAAATTCCTCGAGGTCAACCGCAACCTGGTCCGCGACCTGCAGCAGCGCGGGCTGTGGGAGCGGTGCCGGGAGCCGATCCTGCGCTCACAGGGCGACCTGTCCCGGGTCGACGGGATCCCCGAGGATCTCCGGTCGATCTACCAGACGTCGTTCCAGGTGCCCGCCACGGCGTACGTCGAAGTCGCCGCGCGGGCCCAGAAATGGATCGATCAGGCGATCAGCCGCAACATCTACCTCGAGTCCCGGGACGTGGATGAGATGCAGGCCACCTATCTGGCCGCGTGGGAGAAGGGCCTCAAGACGACGTACTACCTGCACATGAAGCCGCGGCACACGGCCGAGCAGAGCACGGTGGCGGTCAACAAGGCGAAGACGATCTCGACGTCATCGCGGTTCGGCTTCGGCA
This sequence comes from Mycobacteriales bacterium, assembly GCA_038253135.1. Classification (GTDB taxonomy): domain Bacteria; phylum Actinomycetota; class Actinomycetes; order Mycobacteriales; family QHCD01; genus JBBSHJ01. Next base: position 77,638 of record JBBSHJ010000001.1, read on the forward strand.
GGGCCCGACCGGAGCCGAGCGCCGCGCGAGAGCCCGAGCCGGAGCTGCCGTTCGTGGCCGACGTTTCGGCCGACCAGCTGCCCCTGGTCGAGGACGGCCTCGTCTGCCCGACCGACCCGCAGGACCGGCTCAATTGCGAGGCCTGCCAGTGACCGGTCTCCAGACGAACCCCGAGGAGACAGCGATGACGCAAGGCATTCTCGGCACCGGGATCTCGGACGGCCTGCTGCTCAAGCCGATCCGCTATCAGTGGGCCTATGACCTCTACAACCAGGCCGTGGCCAACACGTGGTTCCCGCACGAGGTGCAGCTGGACCAGGACCTCGCCGATTTCAAGAAGATGTCGGCCGAGGAGAAGCACGCCGTCACCTTCCTGATGAGCTACTTCAACCCCAACGAGCTGCTGGTCAACAAGGCGCTGGCCTTCGGTGTTTACCCCTATCTGCGGGCGCCCGAAGCGCACCTCTACCTGGCCAAGCAGATGTGGGAGGAGGCCAATCATTGCGTGGCCTTCGAATACGTCCTGGAGACGTTCCCCATCGATCGCTTTGCGGCGTACGACGCCCACGTGTCCGTGCCGTCGATGCAGGCGAAGGAGACATTCGAGGTCAATTACATCCGCCGGATGACGCAGGAGACCCTCGACATCGGCACGACAGACGGAAAGCGTGACTTCGTCCGCAACCTGGTGGCCTACAACGTGATCCTGGAGGGCATCTGGTTCTACAGCGGCTTCATGGTGGCGCTGTCCTTCCGGCAGCGAAACCTGCTGCGCAATTTCGGCTCGCTCATCGACTGGATCGTCCGTGACGAGAGCCTGCACCTGAAATTCGGTATCAACCTGATCCTGACGGTGCTGGAGGAGAACCCCGATCTGCAGACACCGGAATTCGCCGTCGAGATCGAGCAGATGATCCTGCAGTCGGTGGACATGGAGATCGCGTACAACACCGACCTGCTGCCGACCGGGATCCTTGGCCTCAACGCCAGCTACATCTCGACCTACGTCCGCTATCTGGCCGACCGGCGGCTCGAAGAACTCGGCTTCGAGCCGCACTATCGGGTCGCGAATCCGGCCAAGTGGATGGCCACGGCCAACGACACGTTGCAGCTGGTCAACTTCTTCGAGTCGATCAACACCTCGTACGAGGTCGACGCGAGGTCATCGGCCTCCTGATCAGCCGATGACGTCGGCGATCTTGCCGCAGCTCAGCCTTCCGCTCAGCGTGATCTTCCGGCCGGAGGACTTTCCGGAGAGAAGGACCGCCCCGCTGAAGATGATCGTCTTGCCGGATCGGCTCACCTTCGGCTTGACCGTGAGCCGCCCGTCGGTCCATTCCGTGGTCTGCCCGAAGCGCAGCATGATCGGGTTGATCGTCGACCCGTCATTGTTGACCGAAAGGAAGATCGGGTTGGCGCTGGCCGCCCCGGAGATGCCGGTCGCGCTGATGCCGTGCTTGCTCGACGGGCTCTTGATGCAGCTGACCTGCTGGAAGAGCACCTTCTTGACGACGGCTCCGCGAAGGGTCGCCGACCCGTGGCCGGGTGGTCCGGCCGGCGGCGCCCCGTCCCCGCCGCGTTGGACTTGTCGACACCCGCGAACGTCCCCGTGATCCGAATCCAGGCATTGGCGGGATACGCCGCGGGGTTGCCGATCACGCGCACCTTGATCGGGCTCGCGTCGGCGGCACAGCAGGAAATGAACATCCGGGTGAGGTAGATGCCGCCGCCGGAGCGCGGCGTCACGAACCCGGTGAGCGCGATCGAGTGTCCCGTCAACGTGCGGCCGGCGTCCCAGACACCGCGTTGGGAGAAGTCGCGGACGCCCAGGCGCACCGGTCCCTTGGCCGGCAGCGCCGAGAAGGTGGTGTCGCCGCCGGACGGCTTGGCCCCGACGCTGCCTCCTTGGCGGTTCGCCGAGAAGGCACCGAGCGCACCGGGCGTGACCACGAAGATCGCCAGCACCGGGATCAGGAGCAGCAGCGCGATCCTGGGCGCCCGCGCGTGGTCGTGGCCGTGCGCCGAATCCGTGTCAGGGTGATGGGCGCTCCTCGCGGCGAGAGCCGGGACACGTTCTCCCGCGCCAGGCAGATCAGGGCGACGACGACGAGCAGGCCGCCCGCGACGAGCAGCCAGGGCCGCAGCGCGGAACGCACGTACTCGACGTACGAATTGTCGATCGCGATGCGCATGACGGCGCCACCGACGAGCAGCAACAGGACGCTCTGCAGGTTGCGGTTCACAGCAACCACGCCCCCATCGCGATGCTGCTCAGCACGCCGACGATGAAGACCAGCGGGGCGAAGCGGATCGCAAAGGAGCGGCCGAAGGCGCCGACCTGCATCGCGATGAGCTTGACATCGACCATCGGCCCGACCACGAGAAAGGCGAGCCGCGAGATGAGCGAGAACTGGGTCAGGCTGGAGGCCACGAAGGCGTCGGCCTCGGAGCAGACGGCGAGGCGGCCGAACCCTCGCGCAGGCATCGGCCGACTTCATCCATTCGGCGTTCATCAACCGTTGGGGTGCGGCGGCTACGGTCCGGGCATGACGCCTCATGACGCCACCCACGAAGACCTCCCACCCTGTCGCGTCCACGCGGGCGCCGGCCCCGGGCGGCCGGCCGGTGTCGACCGGCGAACCGCGCTCAAGGCCGGCGCCCTCACCGCGGCCGCCGCCGGAGCGGCGCTGACGCTGGCGCCGATGGCCTTCGCCGACGCAGCGGACGGGACGACGGAGACCAAGCACATCGCGGGACACCTGCCGACCGGCGCCGCCGACTGGGTCTACCTGCCGGTGCAGGTGCCCGCGGGGGTACAGCAGATCGCCGTGTCCTACTCCTATGACAAACCGCCGGTGCCGCCGGGCGTGCCCGGGAACTCCTGCGACATCGGCATCTTCGACCAGCGTGGGGTCACGCTGGGAAGCCTCGGCTTCCGCGGCTGGTCGGGGGGCTTCCGGACCGAGTTCGCGATCAGCAACTCCGAGGCCACGCCGGGCTACCTGCCGGGCCCGGTGAGCCCCGGGACGTGGTACGTCGTCCTGGGCCCGTACCAGGTCGCGCCGCAGGGGCTGAACTACTCGGTCGACGTGACCCTCACCTACGGCCCCGCTGGGCCGGCGTACCAGCCGCACTACCCGCCGCAGAAGGTCCAAGGCACCGGGCAGAAGTGGTACCGCGGTGACTGCCACCTGCACACCGTCTACTCCGACGGGCGGCGGCTGCCGTCCGAGGTAGCGGCCGGCGCCCGCGACGCCGGGCTCGACTTCATCGTCACCACGGACCACAACACGTCGTCCTCGCACAGCGTGTGGGGCCCGCTCGCGGGCGATGACCTGCTGATCATCACCGGCGAGGAGATCACGACCCGCAACGGGCACTATCTCGCGCTCGGCCTGCCGCCGGGCGAGTGGATCGACTGGCGCTACCGCTCCCGCGATGAGAAGTTCGACGACTTCGCGCAGCAGATCCACGGCTCCGGGGGGATCGTCGTACCCGCGCACCCCTACTGCGCGTTCATCGCCTGCCGGTGGAAATTCGGGTACGGCGTTGCCGATGCGGTCGAGGTGTGGAACGGCCCGTGGACGGTCGACGACGAGTCGGCCGTCGATACGTGGGACTCGATGCTGGTCGAGTCGGTCCGCGGAGGCATGCCGTGGTTGCCGGCGATGGGCAACAGCGACGCGCACAGCGTCCCCCAGGTGATCGGCCTGCCGCAGAACGTCGTACTCGCGGACACCGCGCTGCTGCGCGGCGTCGCCGCCGGACGCAGCTGGATCGGCGAGTCGTCGGCGGTCGATCTCTCCTTCTCGGTCGCAACCGGCGGGCGCACGGCGGGCATCGGCGAGCGGCTGGCGGCCGCACGCGACGCCGTGGTCACCGCCACGGTGGCGGTGAGCGGGGTCCCGAACGGCGTCGTGCGGGTCATCTCCGACGAGGGCCAGGTGCAGCAGACGTCGCTGGATGCCTCGGGCGCCGGCACCGTCACCTGGATGGGTACGCCGTCGCTCGCCGCCTACGTGCGGATCGAGGTGCGGCACCTGCGCCCGGACGGCTCGACCGGCAACGGCAACGGCATCGGCCCTGACCTGCAGCTCGGCCCGATGGCGACCCTGACCAACCCGATCTTCCTCGGTCGCTGACCCGGTGCATCGGGCCGATGCGCCGGTGCGGTGTTGGGGGCATGGTGCGATGGTGGGGGCATGAACGGTATCGCGCTGCGCGACGCTCCGGACGCCGTCCGGGCGCGGCTCGGTGCGGCGTTGCGGCAACGGATCGCCGGTGACGACGCCGATCGCCGCGCCGCCGCGATCTGGGACGCTGAGGGCCCGCGCCGGTTCGGGCCCACGGACCCGATCTGGCGGGTGCACGCCGACGCATCCATGTTCATCGGCGGCATCCGGGCGCTGCTGCTGCAGTCGCTGCACCCGCTGGCGATGGCCGGCGTGGCCGGGCACTCCGGCTACAAGGGCGACCCGTGGGGCCGGCTGCAGCGGACCAGCTACTACCTTGCCGCCACGACCTATGGGTCCGACCGGGTCGCCGGAGAGGCCATCGACCGCGTGCAGCGCATCCACCGGCACGTCCGCGGCCGGTCCGAGGATTGTCGGCCCTACGCGGCCGGCGACCCGCATCTGCTCGGGTGGGTGCACGCCGCCGAGGCGGACAGCTTCCTGCGCGCCCACCGCCGGTTCGGCGCCGACGCGCTGACCGACGCTGAGGCCGACCGCTACGTCGAGCAGATCGGGCAGGTCGCCGCCCGGCTCGGCGTGCTCGACCCGCCCCGCACCGTCGCTGACCTCGACCAGGCGGTGCGCGCCTATCGCCCCGAGCTGCACTCCACGCCGGCGGCGCGCGAGGCCGCCCGGCTGCTGTTGTTGCGGCCGCCGCTGCCGGTGCTGGCGCGCCCCGGCTACGGCGGGCTCGCGGCCGGCGCGGTGTCGCTGCTGCCGATGTGGGCGCGGCTGATGCTCCGGATCCCCTGGCTGTGGCCGGTCAGCGACGCGCTGGCTCGCCCGGCGGCGGCCGGTACGACGGGTGTGCTGCGCTGGGCCATGAGCCATCCTCACGTCGACCCGCACTCCCGCACCGCCTCGGGATGACCTCGCGTGCCGTCCGATCATGAGCCCCGATCCGCTTCTCGGCTTCGAGGACTTTCTGCTTCGGTTCCGCGACGTGACCGAGCGCAAGTGGCGGGACCTGCCGGATCCGGCGCTCGAGGTCTTCCCGCCGGTGCTGTGGCGGCGCGGCACGAAATGGACAGGCGGACTGTCCGACGCCGAGATCGATGCGGTCGAGCAGCGGTACGACCTGTCCTTCCGCCCCGACCATCGCCTCTTCCTGCGGGTGCTGCACACGACCACCATGCCGGAGCGCACCATTGCGCACCTTCCCGACGGCGGGACGGAATTGATCGATGCACCCGGCTTCTACGACTGGCAGAACGACGAAGCGGAAATCCGCCGGCGACTGCGGCTCCCGATCGAACGGCTCGACATCGATGAGATCGCCACGATTTCCGACCCGTATTGGCCGGCCGTGTGGGGGTCACCTCCGCCAACCGGCGGGGCCCGCCGGCAGCAGTTGGCGGAGCGACTCGCGGCGGCGCCGCGGCTCGTGCCGATCTTCGGTCACCGCTATGTCGTCGGGGGCGGCGGCGACACGGCCGCGGTGCTCTCGGTGGTCGACTACGACATCATCATCATGGCGCCCGATCTCGAGACCTACCTGCTCAAGGAGCTCGGCGATCTGATCGGCGATGAGGAGATGGACGTCCCGATGCGACCCTGGCAGCAGGAGATCCCGTTCTGGGGCGGCCTGATCGAGCTGCTGTCCTCCTGCTGATCCGCTCGATCACCGGTGGGATCGTCGCGCACCGCCTACTCGTCGACCGGCACCTCCACGGGCGTGTCCACATCGGCCAGATGACACGCCACCATCTCACCCGCTAGGCCCTGCGCCGCAAGCACCGGCACCTCGGTGCTGGTGCAGAGCTCGGTCCGGGGATCCTTGCCGTCGTACGCCGCCCGTCTCGCGCAGCGCGGGTGGAACCGGCAGCCGCGCGGGATCATGGTCGGGTCGGGTGGCTCACCACCGAGCAGTTTCGGTCTCACCGTCCGCTCGGCATCCGGGAGCACGGCGATCAGTGCCTGGGTGTAGGGATGGCGCGGATGCAGAAGGATGTCGCCGACCGGGCCTGATTCGACGATGCGGCCGAGGTACATCACCGCCACGCGGTCCGCGATGTTCCATGCGAGGCCGAGGTCATGGCTGACGACGAGGGCGGAAAGACCGAGGTCGCGGCGCAGATCCAGGATCAGCCGCAGGATCTCGCCCCGCACCGACGCGTCCAACGAGGAGACCGGCTCGTCCGCGACGATCACCGACGGCTCCAGCGCGAGCGCACCGGCGATCACCACCCGCTGTTGCTGCCCGCCCGAGAGCTCGTGCGGGTAGCGGGCCACGAAATTCTCCGGCGGCCGGATCCCGGCCCGCTCCAACGCGCCATAGACCCGGCGGTTGAGGTCGGAGCGCAGCCCGTGCAGTCGCGGTCCCTCGGCGACGGCGTCGAAAACGTTCTGCCGCGGGTTGAGCGCCCCACCGGGATCCTGCAGGACCAGCTGCACGTTGCGGCGGTAACGACGCAAGGCCGACGTGTGATAGCCGAGCGGCTTGCCGTCATAGCGGATCTCGCCGCCGGTCGGCTTCACCAGTCCGACCAGAGCTCGGGCGAGGGTGCTCTTGCCGCAGCCCGACTCGCCGATCAGGGCCACGATCTCCCCGGATCCGATGCTCAGGTTGACCTGGTCGACGGCCCGCGCGGCCCGTCGCCGGCGCTGCGGGCGGTACGTCACCCGGAGATCGCGGATCTCCAGGATGGGCGTGCTCATGAGGCGTCCTCGGCAACCGCCGCCGGATCCGGCAGACGATTCGCGAAGTCGGGCAGTGCGCGCAGGCAGGCGGACTCGCGGCGCTCGCCACTGGGCCAGAGCTCGATCGGGTGGGTCGTGCAGTCGCCGAAGGACACGTCGCAGCGGGGCGCAAAGGCGCATCCGTCGATGTCCTGCCGCAGGTCGGGCGGATCGCCCGCGAGGCCGGCCGGCGCGAGCCGCGACCCCGGATCGCCGATACGGGGAAACGCCTGCGCCAGCGCCCTCGTGTAGGGGTGCAGCGGCCTACGGATCATGTCCCGGGACGGCCCCGTCTCGATGATTCGCCCGGCGTACATGATCGCCATCCGATCGCACGTCTCGGCAAGCACGGACAGGTCATGGCTGATCATGATCATGCCGATCTGCGTGTCGCGGACGAGATCGGTCAGCAGGTTGAGGATCTGCGCCTGCACGATGACGTCCAGCGCGGTGGTCGGCTCGTCGGCGATGACCAGGTTCGGCCGGCACGCCAGGGCCATCGCGATCATGACGCGCTGGCGTTGCCCGCCGGAGAGCTCGTGCGGATAGCTTCCCGCACGCCCTTCGGACACTCCCACCGCGTCCAGCAGTTCGGCGGTCCGGATCCGCGCGGCGCGCTCCCCCACCCTTTCGTGCAGCAGGATCGGCTCGCGGATCTGCTGTCCGATGGTGCGCACCGGATTGAGCGCACTCATGGCCCCTTGGAAGACTATCGATGCTCCCGCCCAGCGCACGGCGCGGACCATCTCCCAGTTGACGTCGAGCAGGCTCTCGCCGCGGAACCGCACCGTGCCGGTCATTGTTGCCGATGCCGGCAGCAACCGCAGCAGGCTGAGAGCGACCGTGGATTTGCCCGATCCGGACTCGCCAGCAAAGGCCAGCGTGCCACCGGCGCCGATCTGGAAACTGATGCCGCGGACGGCACGCACCGAGTCCCGACCGGTCCGGTAGCTGACGGAGAGGTCCTCGACCTCGAGCAGCATCAGGATTTCCGGGCCATGCGTGGGTTGAGAATCGTCTCGACCGCGCGACCGGTCAGGGTGAATCCGAGCACGACGATGACGATCGCGACGCCAGGCGGGATCAGATACCACCATGCGCCGCCGGTGACGGCGCCCTGGTTGAAGGCCTGGTTCAGCATCGATCCCCACGACACGTCGGTCGGATCGCCGAGGCCGAGGAAGGTCAGCGTCGTCTCGGACAGGATGGCACCGGCCACGGTGAGCGTGCTGGACACCAGGATGAGCGGCATCACGTTCGGCAGCACCTGGCGGAGCATGATCTGGATGTTTCTGGCACCGAGGGCGCGGGCCCGCTCGACGAAGGGCCGGGCCTCGACCGCAAGGGTCTGCGCGCGCACCAACCGTGCGGTGCCGGTCCACGACGTTACGGCGATCGCGATGGTGATCGACGTCGCACCCTGCCCGAGCACGGCGGCCAGCGAGATGGCCAGGGGCAGACCGGGCAGGGCGATGAACCAGTCGGTGAGGTGCATCAGGCCCCGGCCGATCAGGCCGCCGTAATGGCCGGCGACCATGCCGATCGTCGCGCCGACGACCATCGTCAGCACGGTGGCCACGACACCGATCGCCAGCGACGTACGCGATCCCCAGATGACCAGCAACAAGACCGAGCGGCCCGGCTGGTCCGTGCCGAGCGGATAGTGCGCGCTCGGTGCAGCCAGTGTCGGCCCGTTGACCTTCGTGACGTCGAGGTCGTTGGCGCCGATGAAGAGGGGAGCCGACAGCGCCAGCCCGACGAACGCGATGAGAACCACCAGCCCGGCGATCCCGGTCGGCATCCGCAGGTAGGCGCGCACGAATCGCCGCAGTCCCTCGGTCCGCGGCGGGGCCGCGGGTCGGATGGTCACGGTCAACGTGCTCACGTCGCCCGCACCCGCGGGTCGAGGAACCGGTAAAGGAGGTCAGCCAGCAGGTTCATCACGATGATGGACGCGCTGAAGATGATGAAGGTCCCTTCGAGGAGTTGCAGGTCGGGAATGCGCAGTGCGTTGTAGGTCAGGTATCCCAGGCCCGGCCAGGAATAGACCGTCTCGACGGTGATCGCGCCGCCGACCAGACCGCCGATCTGCAGAAAGATGATCGTCACGGTGGGCAGCAACGCGTTGGGCACGGCGTGCTTGCGGCGTACGTCGTCATCGCGGAGTCCCTTGGCGCGCGCGGTCAGCAGGTACGGCGAGCCGAGCTCATCGATGATGGACGAGCGCATGATAGTGACGTATTGCGCGAAGACGACCAGCACCAGGGTGAGGCAGGGCAGGACGAGGTGACGGGCCACGTCGACGACGTGCCCGGCCGCGCCGCCCCCGAAGTCGGGTGACGACATCCCGCCGGCGGGAAAGATCGACGGAATGGGTCCGAAGCCCACGCTGAAGACGACCAGGAGGATCAGGCCCAGCCAGAACGTCGGCACCGACCACAGTGTCAGCGACACACCGGAGGACAGCCGATCGAGCAGGCTGCCGTGACGCCAGCCGCTGCGGATCCCGAGCCACAGGCCGATCACGATGGAGATCACGGTCGAGCTGCCGGTGAGCAGCAGCGTCGGCCAGATCCGACTCCCGATCAACGACGACACGGTTGCGTGGTACTGGTAGGAATAGCCCAGGTCACCCGTCAGCGTGCGATGCACGAATTCGAAAAACCGCTGCCACACCGGTTTCCCGATGCCGAGCTGCTTCTTCAGCTCGGCGATCTGGGCGGCGCTGGTCGGGCGGCCGCGCGTCAAGGCCGAGACCGGATCGGACGGCATGATCGAGAAGATCGTGAAGCCGATGATCAGTGTGAAGAGGAAGCTGACGGCCGCGCTGACGATCTTGCCGATCAGGTAGGTGCCGAAGTCCGATCGTTCCTCCCGGCCCCGGCGGTCGGACGAGGTGACTTCCCCGGCTGCCTCGACCGTTACCGGATCGACCGCCGACACCGCCTACTCCCGCTCGGCCGCCGTAGAGCGCCGGCGGAGCGCGACGAGACCGGCCGCGGCACCGATGACCACGACGGCGACCGGCACGCCGATGTAGAGCCCGAGGTTGCTCGAGCTCTTGTGCTTGATCGGCGTGGCCAGCGACCAGTTGACGACGTGATTCTGCAACGGGTAGACGCCCTGGGCATCGGCCGCCCCGGTCAGGTAGTCCTTGACGTCGTTCTTGCGCAATCCCGAGAGTTGATTCTTGTAGTACAGCGTGACGTCGATGTTGGCGTTGTAGAGAATCGACTGCATCTGGCCGATGTACTTCGCCCGCTCCGACTGGTTGGCCGTGGCCAGCTGCTTCTTGTAGAGCGCGTCGTACTTGGGGTTGCAGTAGAACGCGTCGGTGTATCCGGGGGTCGACGTGTCGGGTGGCAGCGCGCCGCAAGTCTGGATCGAGAGCAGGTAGGTCGGGTCGGAGCCGGTGCTCCAACCATCCATGAGCATGTCCCAGTCGCCCTTGACGAGGTTCTTGTTGAGCACGTCGAAGCTCATCGGCTCGATCTTGATCTTCAGTCCGATGGCCTGCAGCCACGGCTTGACATACTGAGCGATCTGCTGGTCCTGGTCGTCGTCGGAGTGGATGCCGAGGCGGAGCGAGATCTCCTTGCCCGTCTTCGGGTCGATCCGGACACCCTTGCCGTCCTTCTTGTAACCGGCCTGGTCGAGGATCTTGTTCGCCCTCGCCGGGTCGTAACCGATCTTCTGGCCCGCCGTCGGCTGCCAGGCCCATTGCTTGAACGAGGCCGGCACGTAGCCCGCGCCAACAATGCCCAGGCCGTCGAGGATCTTCGTGACGAGTTGGGGTCTATTGATCGACCAGGCGATGGCGCTGCGGAGCCGCTGATCGGCCAGCGCCGGGTTGGCGGTGCCGAATTTCTTGCCCGCCTTTGTCCGGGCGCCCGGGTTGACCTCGATCCCGGTCCATCCGACCGGTGCGGTCTGGTAGACCGCGAGATCCTTGTTCTTGCCGAGCTGCTTGAACTGGGCGGGCGTCATCCCGGTCAGCTGGTCGACCTGACCGCTCCGCAGGGCGGATACCGCAGCGTCCGTGCTCTTGTAATAGTAGGAGATCAGCTTGTCGAATTTCGGTTGACTGACCACGAAGTCCGTGCCGAAATCCTTGTTGCGCGAAAGCGTCGCGTACTGGTCGGTCTTGAATCCGGTCAGGATCCACGGGCCGTAGCCGACGACGGGGGTCTCAGTGTTGAGCTCCTTCCCGATGTTCTTGACCCGCGATTGCCAGATGTGTTGCGGGACGATCGGGATCGAGAGGTAAAGCATGTTGGCCTGCGGCGACTTGGTCTTGATCACGATCGTCGAGGCATTCGGCGCCGTCACTGTGGCGAAGTTCTCCACGATCGACCCGTTGGCCGAGGCGGCCGCCTTGTTCTTCATGATCAGGTTGTAGGTCCAAACGATGTCCTGGACGGTGATCGGCTTGCCGTCGGACCACTTCAGCCCAGTCCGGATGGTGAAGGTCCACGTCTTCGCGTCCGCCGAGTGCTCGACCTTGCTGGCCAGGTAGGGCTGCGGGATGTTGTCCTTGTCGTTGACGGTCAGCGCTGGGTAGATGACGCCGATGATGTTCAGCTCGCCGTCGTAATAGGACGTGAAGGGGTTGAAGGTCGTGAGCTCGGTGTCCGAAACCACCCCGAGGGTCGAGCCGGATGCCGCGGTCGCGGGCGGGGCCGCACCGCTGAAGAGGGCGGTGAGCGCGACGATCGCGAGGGCAAGCACGCTGGCCGCGAGGCGACGTCGTACCCGAGAAGCCGATCGCAGGTCTGTCATCTGAGCCCCATCCTCATCGGTACCGTGCCGCCGGGAGTCCCCTGACCCGCGCCCGGCCGAGGACCGCACTTTCCCCTGAGCGGCGCCGGCGGCGCTAGCATGCGCGGAGTACAGCACGGTTCAGAAACGGCGGTCAAGACGCCGGGCTGAACGAAATCATCCCGTAACGTCGGCCGGTCGCGACTCGTCCCAGTCGTCCTCATGTCCTGGCCAGGGAGGACCTGATGGACAGGTCAACGGACTCGCCCGGTGGCGGGGTAGCGAGACCGCCGGCGACCGGCGTGGCCGAGCATGTCCGGCATCGGCTGCAGGACATGTCGCCCGCCGAGCGTCGGGTGGCCCGAGCGTTGCTGGCCGGTCCGCCCACGATCGGGCTCGAGTCGTCGGCGCGGCTGGCCGAGCACGCCGGAGTCAGCGGTCCCACGGTGAGCCGGTTCGTGGCCCGCCTGGGTTTCGACAACTATGCAGCGTTCCAGCGGGCCCTGCACGATGACATCACCGCCCAGGTCCTGTCGCCGGTCGAGGTCTACCGCCGTCACCGGGCGGAGGATCGGGCCGCCGGTTCGAGCGTGTCCTTGCCCGAGGCGGGGGCCGAGCTGGGACGGGCCGTCGCCGCGAGCCTGAGCCGAGTCGACGCAGCCGACTTCGCCCGCGCGGTCGAGCTGCTCAGCGACAGCCGCCGCCAGGTGCTGGCCGCCGGCGGCTGGTTCAGCCACCTGCTGGCCGGTTACCTGAGCGCCCTGCTGCGGGAGATCCGGCCGCGGGTGCGCGCGGTGCCGCCGGTGGCGAGTGAGCGCGCATCGGCGATCGCGGACGTCGGGAAGCGGGACATCGTCGTGGTCTTCGACTTCCGCCGGTACGAGCAGGACACCTTCGACTTCGCCACGGCCGCTCGTGCCCGCGGGGCGCGGATCGTCCTTTTCACCGATCCCTGGCTCTCACCGGTCGCCGAGATCGCCGAGGCGGTCCTGCCGGCGCAGGTCATCGGACCGACGCCGTTCGAGAGCCTCACCCCGACCGTGGCATTGCTCGAGGTGCTGGTCACGGCTGCGTCCGAGACGCTCGGCCCGTCAGCGAATCGCCGCTTCGCGCAATTCGGCACAATCACCGATCATTGGATGCGGCCGTGGGTCGGCGGGCCGGCACGGGGCTAGCCACGCAGCGATGCGCACCAACAACCGGGCGGGCATTTCCCGGGGGCCGCCGAGCTCGGCGCGGCGGACGCGGCGCAGGCGGATGGCGAGGCGTTCGCGTTCCGCGCGACCGAGCCGCTCCTCCCACTCGGATCTCATCGTCTCGGCTACAGCACTTCTCATCATTTCGATTCCTTTGTCGCCGTTTTCGTGGGATGACACCGACCGTCGTGGTCGGGTGCGGCCAGAACGCAGACCGGCAGCACGGCCAGCGCGACCGCACTGGCCGCGAGGACGGCGTACCCGCCGTGCGCGAGGATTGCCCCGCCGACCGCGCCGGCGATCGCGGCGACTCCCCACACGCCCGCATCGACCGCTCCTTCGAGGCTCGTGCGGTCGGCTGTTTCGGTCTGCTCGGCGAGCCGGGCGCTCCCGGCGACGAAGGCGAGGTTCCAGCCGAAGCCGAGCAGGAAGAGCAGCCCACCAAGGGTGAGCCGCCCGAGCGACGCCGCCATCATCAGCGGGGCCGTGGCGACGGCCATCGTGATCAGACCGGCCAGCATCACCGGGTAGGAGCGGCCGTTGTCGACGAGCCGACCGGTCAGCGGTGACAGCGCGAACATTCCCAGCGTATGCGCGGACACGACCATCCCGACGACGCCCAGCCCGGACCCGGTCATATTCATGTCGATGGGGACGGTCGTCATCACCGCGACCATCACCACCTGCGCGGTCGCCATGACCGCCAGTGGCCGACGGGCGGCTCGGGCCGAGAGCAGGTCGCGGAACGGCGTCGCGCCGGCGGGCGCGGTACGACGGGTTACCGCGGGATCCGCGGAGGCGCGGGCGACGGCGGCGACCGCTCCGGCACACGCGGGCGCGGCGACGAGGAACGATCCGCTCGCCGCGACCAGGCCGAGACGCGAGGCGGCCGAGCCGGTGGGGCCGATCAGCAGGGGTCCCGCGACGGCGCCGAAGGCGCCGGCCCACACCACCATCCCGATCACCCGGCCGCGGCGCGCCCGCGGGAAACCGTCGGCGGCGACGTACCGCGAGAGCTGAGCGGCCGCGTTGCCAAACCCCAGCAGCAGCATCGCCAGGACGAGGGCCGCAATGTCGCCGCGGGCGGTCGCAACCGAGCCCAGCACCGCACCGGCGACCGCGGCCGTGTAGCCGAGCACGAGACCGGCGCGATACCCGCGGCGGGCCATCAACCGGCTCAGTCCGCCGGCCCCGATCCCGGTGCCGACGATCCCCGCGGTGGCCGGGATCCCACCCCAGCTCAGGCCCCAGCGATGCGCCGCGGCGATGCCGCCGGCCGCGCTGGTGGTCGCCATCGCGGCGTTCATCAGCGCCGAGCCGGCGAAGAGCGGGGTCACCCGCCGGTCCCGCACGATAGGTGCGGCGTGGGCCGAGACGGCGTAGCTCATGCCAACAACGCTAGAGAGCCTGTGCGGCCATCAACACCGCCTGTGCCTATCACTTTGCCGCTCTGACCTGTTGAATGAAAGACATATCGCTGTCATGGTTAATCCATGAGCAGAGACCTCGATCAGACCGATTGGCGGATCCTCGCCGAGCTCCAGCGCGACGGCCGGCTGTCCTACAAGCAGTTGAGCCGCCTGGTCAACCTATCCGCACCCGCCGTCGCCGACCGGGTCCGGCGACTCGAGGAGACCGGAGTGATCGCCGGTTACCAAGCGCGCGTCGACCCCGCCCGCGCCGGCTCGCCGCTCGTCGCCTTCGTGCAGCTGCGATGCTCGGTCGGTCGATGCCTGCTGAAGACGACCGCGGCCGAGGACTACCCCGAGGTGGTCGAGGTGCACAAGCTCGGCGGGCGGTCGTGCTCCATGCTCAAGGTGCGCGCGACGAGCATGGCGCACCTCGAGGAGCTGTTCGAGCGGCTGGGAACGCACGGCGAGATGGATTCGCACCTGGTGCTCTCGACGCAGTACGACGGCCGCCCGGTGCAACCGCCGCCGGCGCAGGAGCAGTCGGCGACTCCGAGCCCGGGGTGGAGCGGCGCGCACCGCGGCGCCGAGGGCTGATCCACCCGCGTCCTGGATCAGCGCACGATCGTCCCGCGGACCTCGCCGATCGCGAGCCGCCCGTGCCAGCCGGGGACGGTGGCGCTCAGCACGACCTCGTCACCGTCGGCCAGGAAGCTGCGGGCCGTCCCGTCGGCCAGCGCTATCGGCTCGGTGCCGCCCCACGTCAGCTCCAGCAGCGAGCCGCATTGCGCCCGCTCCGTCCCGCTGATCGCGCCGGACCCGTAGAGGTCACCGGACCGCACCGGCGCGCCGTTGACCGTGAGGTGCGCGAGCATCTGCGCCGCAGACCAGTAGGTGCCGGCGAACGGCGGCTGGGAGATCAGCTGCCCGTTGAGCGCCACCTCGAGCGAAAGATCGAGCCCGTACGCCGCCCCGGCCTCGTCGAGGTAGGCCGCGGGTGCCGGATCCTGGCGAGGCGTCGGCACCCGGGCCGCGGACAATGCCTCCAGGGGCGTGATCCACGCCGAGATCGAGGTGGCGAAGGACTTGCCGAGAAACGGTCCGAGCGGGACGTATTCATAGGATTGGATGTCGCGGGCCGACCAGTCGTTGAGCAGGACGACACCGAAGACGTGGTCGTCGAAATCGTGTGGCGCGAGAGGTCGGCCGGGAGCCGACCCCGCGCCGACGACGAAGCCGACCTCGGCCTCGAGATCGAGTTGCCGGCTGGGCCCGAATCCCACGTCGCTGCCATTGGCCCGCAGCCCGGCAGGACGGCGTACCTCCGTGCCCGAGACGACGACCGTGCCGGAGCGGCCGTGATAACCGACCGGAAGCCGCTTCCAGTTGGGCCGCAGCGGCGGCCGGCCCGGCCGGAGGATCAGCCCGCAGTTGGTCGCATGCCGCTCGGAGGCGTAGAAGTCCACATAATCGCCGATCCGGAACGGCAGCGAATAGGTGAGTGCGTCGACCGGGCACAGCGAGGCTTCGACCGGAGCGCGGTACGTCTCGTCGGTGAGCCAGCTGATGATGCGGCCGCGCACGTCGTGCCAGGTCGGGCGCCCGGCGGCGAGAAATGCGCGCAGCCCAGCGGCAAAGAGGTCGGCGTACTGCGGCGCGAGGGCCCGCGTCGCGGCGGCAAGATCGACGGCGTGATCGCCGATGCGCACGACCGGTCGGCGGCGGCCGTCAGCGTCGACCGCCACCGCGTAGGGCAGGTTATCCACACCGTAGGGATCGTCGTCGGCTATCCCCAGCCAGGTCGTCATGATCGACCGCGCCTCCCGCTCACGCGGAAGGTCCGCGCCCCGACCAGCTCCACGCGTAACGGCCGTCGTCGCTGTCGTTGCCGCCTTCCCCGAGCCGCATCGGCCGGAACGTGTCGATCATGACCGCGAGCTCGTCGAAATAATGCACGCCGATGCTGCGCTCGTAGGCCCCCGGCTGCGGTCCGTGCGAGTGACCACCAGGGTGCAGGCTGATCGAACCCGGCCCGATTCCGGATCCCTTGCGGGCCTCGTAATCACCGCCGCAGTAGAACATGATCTCGTCGCTGTCGACATTGGAGTGGTAATACGGCACGGGAATCGAGAGCGGGTGGTAGTCGACCTTGCGGGGCACGAAATTGCAGATGACGAAATTGATGCCCTCAAAGACCTGATGCACCGGCGGGGGTTGATGCACCCGTCCGGTGATCGGCTCGAAATCGGCCACATTGAAGGTGTAGGGATACAAGCAGCCGTCCCAGCCGACCACGTCGAGGGGATGATCGGGTAGCACGTGCACCGAGCCGCTGATCCCCGACGGACCGCTTCCCCTGTGCTTGAGATAGACCTCGACATCGTGACCGTCGCCGAGCATTGCCTCACCAGGGCCGTGCAGGTCGCGCTCGCAGTAGGGCGAGTGCTCCAGCAGCTGCCCGTATTTTGACAGGTATTTCCGGGCCGGCGTGATGTGGCTGTTGGCCTCGATGCAGTAGGCGCGCAGCGGCTCGTCACCGGTCGGAACCCAGCGATGGGTGGTCGCCCGCGGCAGCAGCACGTAGTCGCCCTGACGCGCGGTCAGGGCGCCGAAAACGGTCTCGACGGTCGCCGTACCAGTCTCGATGTAGACGCACTCGTCGCCGATCGCGTTGCGGTAGTACGGCGAGGCCGCGCCGGCCACGGCGTAGGAGATCCGCACATCATCGTTGCCGAGCACCAGCCGCCGCCCGGTGACCACGTCGATGCCGGCCACCCGGGCCCCGGCGAAGAGCTCGTGCAGTCTCAGGTGTCGCGGCAGCAGCGGCTCGTTCGCAGTGGTGGCCAGGTCGGGCAGATCCCAGGGCCGGGCATCGGCCACGGCCGACGGGATGCTGCGGTGGTAGAGCAGCGACGAGTCGGCCGAGAATCCCTCCTCGCCCATCAACTCCTCGAAGTAGAGCGTCCCGTCAGCCGCACGATGTTGGGTGTGTCGCTTGGGTGGTACGTCGCCGACGCGGCGGTAGTAGGCCATTCTCGGTGCCCCTAACTCTGTGCGACCTTTAACTTTGTGCGACCTTTAACTCTGTGCGACCTTTAACTCTGTGCGACCTTTAACTCTGTGCGACCTCTAACTCTGTGCGACCTTTAACTCTGTGCGACCTCTGTCTCGTGCGACCTCAGAGGTTGCCGCGCGCGTCCTGTTCGTGTTCGAGGGCCCGGAAGAGCGCGCGGAAGTTGCCCTTGCCGAAGCCGAGCGACCCGTGTCGCTCGATGAACTCGAAGAATACCGTGGGCCGGTCGCCGATGGGCTTGGTGAATATCTGCAGAAGGTAGCCGTCCTCGTCGCGGTCGACCAGGATGCCGCGCTGCTGCAGCTCTTCGACCGGCACGCGGACGGTCCCGATCCGGCGGCGCAGCTCGGGATCCTCGTAATAGGCGTCCGGGGTCGCGAGGAATTCGACGCCGCGAGCGCGCATCTCGTCCACGCTGGCCAGGATGTCGTTGGTGGCCAGCGCGACGTGCTGTGGTCCCGGGCCCTTGTAGAACTCCAGGTATTCATCGATCTGGCTCCTGCGCTTGCCCGGCGCGGGCTCGTTGAGCGGGAATTTGACGCGGTGGTTTCCGTTGGCCACCACCTTGCTCATCAGGGCGGAATACTCCGTGGCGATGTCGTCGCCGATGAATTCGGCCATGTTGGTGAAGCCCATGACGCGCCGATAGAAATCGACCCACTCGTCCATCCGACCCAGCTCGACGTTTCCGACGACGTGGTCGATCGCCTGGAAGAGCCGTTTGTGGCCGTCGGGCGGGCGTTGCACGGTGGACGAGCGGGCGACGTACCCCGGCAGGAAAGGTCCGTCGTAGCGCGAGCGGTCGACCAGCGTGTGCCGGGTGACGCCGTAGGCCGCGATGCTCCCGATCCGGACCGTGCCGTGCGCGTCGGTGAGGTCGTGCGCGTCCTCGAGCACGGTCGCGCCGACCGTGCGGGCATGGGCGAGGCACCGGTCGACGTCGGACACCTGCAGCGAGATGTCGGCGATGCCGTCGCCGTGGGCCGCGTGCCGCGTCACCAGCGGGCTGGCCGGGTCGACGGCGCCCTCGAACACGAAGCGCACGGCACCGGCGGACAGCACGTAGGAGTGGTGGTCGCGCTGCCCGGTCGGCGGGCCGGCGTAGGCCACGAGGTCCATCCCGTAGGCGAGCTGGAACAACAGGGCCGACTGGGTGGCGTTGCCGGCGGTCCACCGCAGCGAGTCCCAGCCGATGATCGGGAACGGGTCGCGGGTGGCGTCGTACTCCACCAGACCGACGAGATCCCGGAGCTGCTCGACGCTGAGGTGGGCGAGTCGTTCCTGGTCGGTCAGATCGGACAAGATGCTCATGGCCACCTCCGGCCCGCCGTCCGCCGGTCCCCTCGACCGGCGGACGGGGTGTGACGTCACAAGTTGACTCCGAGGCCGGCAGCGTCACAATCGGGGTAGTATCCGCTGGTCATTCTGCTTAATCTGGGCAGCGCATCGCCGTTTCCGCAGAGCAGATTGTCCAGTTCTGGTGAGCCGGTCGAGGAGGTACGACGTGCCGTCGAAACCGCTCGATCGGCTCGACGTCCGGTTGCTGGCGCTGATCGACGCCCACCCACGGGCGGGCGTGCTGGAGCTGTCCCGGCTGGCCGGTGTGGCGCGGGCGACCGTGACGGCGCGGATGCAGCGCTGGCAGGCAATCGGGATCGTCCGCGGCTACGGCCCGCACGTCGACGTCGAGGCCGCCGGCTTTCCGGTGCAGGCGTTCGCGACCCTGGAGATCAGCCAGGGCCGGCTCGGCGAGGTGCGGGATCTGCTCGACGCGATGCCGGGCGTGCTCGAGGCCTACGCGACCACGGGGTCGGCCGACGTCGTGTGCCGGCTCGCGGCGGCGTCCAACGACACGCTGCAGAGCATGCTGATCGAGCTCAACCGGGCCGACGCGATCAGGCGCACGACGTCCGTCGTGATCTTGTCGCTGCTGGTGCCGCCGCGCGCCATCCCGTTGCTGGCATCCGGCGTCGGACCGACGTCGGAACGAGCACCCGAGCAGAAATATCGAGCGGGACGATCGAGGCGCGCGGCGACTGAGGAGGTCGCGCGAAGGACGCACTGTTAGCGGCGCTCGAGGATCCCGCGCACGAAGGCGGCCTGCGCGGCGTGGGCGACGTCGTCGTCGATCACGCTGATCAGGCGAACGCCGAGCGTGACCGGGGGATCCCAGCCTGGGTCCACGACGCGATCGAGATCGGCGTCGGTCAGCGTCTGGAGGTAATCGTGCGTGCGCTGATGGACCGCGTCGTAGTAGCCGGTGAGCAGCTCGGGCGCGACGGTGACCTTGGCGACCTCCGCCGGCGAGTGGCCGTAACCCGTGGCGCCGGTATCGAACGGCAACGCGAACCGTTCGACCCAGCCGCCGTGGGTCCATTCCTGCTCGGCACCCGCGACGTCGCTCACGTGATCGTCCTGGACGCGGGTCAGGTGCCAGACCAGCCAGGCGATGGAATTGGCGCCGGGGTCGACGCGGGCCTCGAGCAACTCGGCCGTGAGCCCGTCGACGACGGCGTGCACCACGCCGCCGATCCGTCCGTATCCGTCAGCGAGCAGTTCGATGCTGTTCATCGCGTCCTTTCCGATGCCGACGGCGTACCCGCCTGCACCGCCCTGATCGTGGAGTGCGCTCGAATGCGACCGCACTCCACGATCGCGAACGGGTCAGGCCTTGTCCTGCATGGTTGACCGGGCCGGATTGCCCTGCTCACCGGCCTTGGGGTCCTTCTCATTCGCCTTGGCGCGGACACCGGCTTCGATGCGGTCGCCCAGACCCTTGTCCACGTTGCGCCAGTATTCAAAGGCACGGTTGAGGACCATCTCGCTGACCCCGTTGAGCAGGTGGCCGACGATATTGTTGACAAGGCGCTCGCGGGCGGCGTCGTCGAGGACCTCACGGACCATCGTGCCGGCCTGGCCCCAATCGTCGTCCTCGGCCCGCAGCGTGTACGCCGTGCGCACCATCTCGCCGTCGGAGTACCAACGACCACCGTCGTCGGTGCGCTCGGGGTCGGCCTTCGGACCGCCGTAGGAATTCGGTGCGTAGACGGGGTCGGTGACGTTCTGCACCCGCATCGCGCCGTCCTTGGAGTAGCTGTGCACCGGCGATTTCGGGGAATTCACCGGGATCTGCCGGTAATTCCCGCCGAGCCGCGCACGGTGCGCGTCGGAGTAGCTGAATCCCCGTGCGAGCAGCATCTTATCCGGTGACAGCCCGGTCCCGGCCACGAGGTTATTCGGCTCGAACGCGGCTTGCTCCATCTCGGTGTGGTAGTCGGTAACGTTGCGATTGAGCGTCAACCGGCCGACCTCCTGCAGCGGATAGTCGCTGTGTGGCCAGACCTTGGTCAGGTCGAACGGGTTGAACCGGTAGGTCTTGGCGTCGTCGAACGGCATGATTTGCATCTTCAGCGTCCAGCTCGGGAACTCCCCGGCCTGGATGTGTTCGTACAGGTCGCGCTGGTGGTAGTCGGTGTCGACCGAGGCCATCTGATCGCCCTCGTCCTGGGTGAAGAATTCGACGCCCTGATCGGTCTTGAAGTGGTACTTCACCCAGAACCGCTCACCCTGGGCGTTGATCCACATGTAGGTGTGGCTGGAGTAGCCGTTCATGTGCCGCCAGGTCCGCGGGATTCCACGGTCGCCCATCAACCAGGTCACCTGATGCGCCGACTCCGGTGAGAGCGTCCAAAAATCCCACTGCATGTCGTGGTCGCGCAGGTTGTTCGCCACAAGCCGCTTCTGTGAGCGGATGAAATGCTGGAACTTCATCGGGTCCTTCATGAAGAACACCGGCGTGTTGTTGCCGACGATGTCGAGGTTGCCTTCGCTGGTGTAGAACTTCAGGGCAAATCCGCGCGGATCGCGCCACGTGTCCGGGCTGCCCCGCTCGCCGGCGACGGTCGAGAACCGAGCCAGGACGCCGGTCCTTGCGCCGGGCTGGAAGACCGCCGCACGGGTGAAGGCGCTGACGTCCTGGCTCACCTCGAAGGTGCCGAACGCACCTCCGCCCTTTGCGTGCGGCTGGCGCTCCGGGATGCGCTCGCGGTTGAAATTCGCCATCTGCTCGATCAGGTAGTGATCCTGGAGCAGCAGCGGGCCGTCCGGCCCCACCGACAGCGAGTGCTCGTCACTGGCGACGGGAACACCGGCGTCCGTGGTGGTCGGCCGAGATTCTTGTGCAGTCATACCGGACTCCTTACATCGGGCGACGGCTGTTGAGACGGTTGGCAGTTGGGGCACAGGCCCCAGAAGACGACTTCGGCCTCGTCGAGCGCGTAGCCGGCGTCATCGCTCGGGGTGAGGCACGGGCGCACCCTGGTGGCGCAGTCGACGTCGGTCATGCGCCCGCAGGCGCGGCAGACCAAGTGATGGTGGTTGTCCCCCGTCCGGGTCTCGAACCGCGCCGGCGACCCCGCCGGCTCGATCCGCCGCACGAGTCCCGCGCGCACACACGCGGCGAGCACGTCGTACACGGCCTGGGTCGAAACCCTGCCCAGCCTGGCACGGACCTCCCGGCCCACCACGTCGGCGGTGGAATGCGGGTGCTCGAGGAGAACGTCCAGGACCGCGACACGGGGCCTCGTCACGCGCAGACCCGCCTCCCGCAGCGTGTCTTCGGACGAGGAAACCATCGTCCCCAACATTGCACCGTCTCTGGAACGAGTCAAGAGACCGTCCGGTGGTGGTGGTGCCAACGCCTAGTGTGGAAGAAAACGCCACGAAGGGACGTCCGCGATGACCGTCGATAGAGGGCTGCTGGCCATGCTCGAGGCCAAGGCGGGCAAGGGCGACGAGCTCGCCGATTTTCTCCGGCAGGGTCGAGAGCTGGCCGTCGCCGAGACCGGCACCGTGACCTGGTACGCCTTCAGGCTGAGCGAGACGACGTACGGCATCTTCGACACGTTCGAGGGCGAGGACGGCCGGCAGGCTCATCTCGATGGATCGATCCCAGCGGCGCTCGGCCAGGTCGGACCGGACCTCCTGGCCAGCGATCCGGACATCCGCCCGGCGGACATTCTCGCGGTGAAATGACGGTGACCCGCCTCATCAGGTGATGCGAAGGAGTCGTGTCCATGTTCGACAAGAAGGCCAACCTCGCCGTGCAAGAGGCCTTCGGTGAAGCAGTCAACAACGGCAATCTTGACGCGCTCAACGATCTGGTCGCGCCGGACTCCGTCGACCATGACCCCGCTCCCGGGCAGGGACCTGGGCCACAGGGCTACCGCGACCTGTTCAGCGAGATGCGCAGCGCGTTTCCCGACCTGCACGTCGAGGTCGAGCACCGCAGTGACCGGCTCGGCATCATGACCCAGCTCGGATTCGTCGACACATGAGTCGCCGCGGGCACATCTGGCGCGGGCTCGCTGGTGGCCTCGCCGCGGGTGCAGCTGGGACGACGGCCCTCAACGGCGTGACCTACCTGGACATGGCCGTTCGCGGGCGACCTATCAGCAGCACACCCGAAGACACCGCCGAGAAACTCGCCGCACTCGCCGGTATCGAGATTCCCGGTGAGGAGGAGACGCGCAACAATCGCCTCGCCGGCCTCGGTCCACTGACCGGCATCGCTTCCGGCCTCGGTGTCGGGGCCGCACTCGGATTGTCGCGAGCACTCGGTCTTCGGCCGAGGCTGCTCATCGCCGGCGTTCTCGCCGCCGCCGGTGCGATGGCCGGCACGGACGCGCCCATGGCTGCGCTCGGTGTAACCGATCCCGGGAGCTGGGACGCGAAAGGATGGCTCACCGACGCGATACCCCACCTGGTCTACGGGCTGGTCACCGCCGCGGTCGTTGAGCGCCTCGAACGGTGACGGACCGGCCGGCCAGACGCGGGTTGCGGTTCGGCCGCCGGAAGCGGACAGTCAGACGTGTCGCGGGTTACCCCGTGCACCGGACGGTGCGCCATCCACGGTGCTAGGCCACACGCTCCGCCGCACTGGTGCCGGCCAGGACGGCACTCGGTGGAGGTTACGAGCGGCGAGTCGGCGTACCCCGATAGCGATGCTCGGGTCGAGTTCTTCGAGCTTGTGCTGAGCACCGAGAGTATCGAGGATTTCCTGGCCGAGTTGGTGACAACGGCCGCGGCCACCGTCGATGACAACCTCTCGGCGGCGATCACGACCCGCCGCGACCGCCGCCCAATTACCGTCGCGGCCAGCGACGCGTTCGCCAATGACCTGGATGAAGTGCAGTACGCCAACGGCTTCGGGCCGTGCCTGCGCGCGATGGACACCGGCACCAGGGTCGAGATCACCAACCTCGCCGACGAACTCGAGCAGTGGGGGGTCTACGGCAGCCACGCGTTGGCCCACGGCTTGGCCGCGTGCATCTCGACGCCCATGGTCTGCGGCGGCCGAGTCTGGGGAGCGCTGAACCTGTACTCACCGCTGCCGGAATTGTTCACAGCCGACGACCGGGTCCGGGCCGACACGATCGCCACTCAGGCCGCGACCGCCTACGCCATCGCCGACCGGATCGCCCAGCAGAACGAACGCGCCGGGAACCTCAACGCCGCGCTGAGCTCGAGGGCGGTGATCGACCAGGCCATCGGCATCATCATGGGCGCCCAGCACTGCGGCGCCGACGCCGCGTTCACCGTCCTACGCAGCGCCTCACAGCACCGCAACCTCAAACTTCGCGACATCGCCGCCCGCATCGTCGCCGACACCGTCCGGACCGTTTCCCCGCCCCCGGCGGTGCCCTGACCAAGCCCGCCCTCGAAGGCGAGCACGACGTATCTCTCGCCCTGGCCTTGCCGCGGCCGGCGGGCGAGACTAGGTTGGGCGGCGTCGAAGCGTTCGACCACGTGCGCCGAGTCTCCATCTTGGGATATGCACGTGGAGGACACCCGTGGATATGTATGTTCACGCGGATCGGGCGGCCGGACAACTCATCCTCACCGCCGCGGGTGTCGTCGGCCCAGCCGCAGCGAGCGATCTCGCCGAAGCGCTTGAGGTGTTTCAAGCCGCGAGTTTTGCTCAAGTCACGCTCGACCTCACCGCCACCACGGGCTGGACTCAGGCGTGCCTGGGAATGCTCGTGCAGGCCAACCGAACCATCACAGCAGCCGGCGGACAGCTCACGCTCTCCCGGCCTGCGGGCTGGTACCAGCGCACGGCACAAGGCCGCCTTGATCGCACCCGCGTCGTGCCCGCCACCACCACCCGCACCGGCGCCTCTGAGCTCGCTGACGCATCGAACCGAGCGGGATAGCCCGCCGGCCGGGGCAGGCGCACGTGAACGCGACTCGGCGTACGATCTGCGGCGTGCCGACGTATTCCTTTGTGTGCCGCGAGTGCGCGTGTGAATTCGACGTACGACGTCCCATGAGCGAGGCGTCCGCGCCCACGCCCTGCCCTGACGGGCATCACAACACCGCGAAGCTGCTCACCGCTGTCGGCCTGGCCGGTGCGGTCTCCGCTTCGGCCCCGGCAGCGCCGGGGGCTGGCGGCTGTTGCGGCGGCGCCTGCGGCTGCGGCCGGTAGGGCCTGCCACCCCGATCCGCCCACAGCCGACCGATCAGGGCTCCCGGTCGCCCAAGGGGACGGCCCTGTGATCGGCACAGCGGGCGTTAGCGCCATTCCCCGTCGGCCATCGGTCCGACGGATCACGTGGCGCACGCTCCACCACCGGTGCGGTTCGCCCTTGTCGCTCACTATGGCAACCGCGTCGAGATCGTCCTCCCGCGGATATCCTTCGGCGAACCAACCGAGCCGTCCCTTGTGGCGCATGACCTCGGCCTCGGCCGGCGTGACCAGCAC
This sequence comes from Mycobacteriales bacterium, assembly GCA_038253135.1. Classification (GTDB taxonomy): domain Bacteria; phylum Actinomycetota; class Actinomycetes; order Mycobacteriales; family QHCD01; genus JBBSHJ01. Next base: position 102,747 of record JBBSHJ010000001.1, read on the forward strand.
GAGTCGCACGAGCGACCCGTCAATGGGATCGGCCGAGAGCGCAGGGCATTCGTTCACACTCCATCAGCTCCGATCAGGACGGTCCGACGACCTGCACGACGGCCCGGCTGGGGGCGAGGAAGAGCAGGGTCGTGTGCACCTCGCCGCCGGTGGCGCGGGACAGCGCCCGGCGGTAGGCGTCCATCTGGGGCCGGTAATAGGCGACCCGCGCATCAAGGGCACCGGCCGGAATCGCGTCGGTCTTGTAGTCGATGATGCTCAGCGACCCGCCATCCTCGCGGTAGACCAGGTCGACATATCCCTCGAGTACGACGCCGCCGGCCTCGACCGTGGCGACGTAGGTCTCGCGCCAGTGCTCGCGGGCGGCCGCGCGTCGTACCGGCTCCGCATCCAGCGCCGAGCGCGCCAGCGCGGTCACGAGCCCGGCCTGATCGCTCACGCCCTCGGCCACCGCCTGGGCCGCCACCGCGTCCTCGAGCCCGGCACCGGAGGCGAGATCGACGGCCTGGAGCACGCCGTGGACGGCGCGGCCGACGGCCGAGCCATAGCGGCCCTTCGACCACGACGGCAGCTCGAGATCACGCGCGCCCTTGGCCGATCCGGGCTCGGCGGCGCCGGGATCGAGGATGACGTCGGGTTCGGTCCCCTCCAACCCCGAGGCCGTCACGGCCGGTACGGCGCGGCTGCGCGCCCTGGCGGCCTCGACACCGGCGAGCCACTGCGCGTAGTCCGGCGGCGGGGCGACTCCCGGCCGCATGACAGCCGGTGCCGCACCCGGCGTACCGGCGAAGGCCACCGCCCCGGCCGACGCACCGCCGGCGTCGGCGATCACGCGGGCGGCCGTCGGTTTACCCGATGCGGCGCGGTGCAGCGAGATGAGGAGGTGATCACGCGCGCGCGTCGCCGCGACATAGAGCAGCCGCAGCCGCTCGAGCTTGTCCATCTGCTCATCCACCGGCACGACCGCCTCGAAATCGCCGGTCTGGATTGTCTTGGTCAGCCGGACTGCATAGCCACCATCGTCCGGCCAGAGAATGGACACACCAGCGGGACTGCGGAATTGCGCGGTCATTCCTGACAGGATCACGATCGGGAATTCGAGCCCCTTGGCCGCGTGCACGGTCATCACCCGGACCGAGTCGACGTCGGTTTCCGGCAGCACGGATTCGGCGACCCGCGTGACCTCCTGGCCCTGGTGCGCGGCCCACGCGAGGTAAGACCGCAATCCGCCGGGCGAGACCTCGGACCATGCTCGCGCCTGGTCGACGACGAAGCGCAACCGCCGCCAGGCGTCCCTCGCCCGCGGCCCGGTCGCAGCAATCTCGAACATTCGCCGGTCGGCGATGATCGTGCCCAGCACCTCGCTCGGCGTCGACCACCGAGCGGTGAAATACAGTTGCCGCAGGTAGCGCAGCGCCCTGCCGACCGGACCGATGGCGAGCGGATCCGCGTCGTCCAGCTCGGCGAATATCGAGAACCGGCCGCCGGCGTGCCTCCAACGCCACAGGTCGTCATCGCCGCAGCCGAACAGCGGCGAGCGCAGCGCCGTCACGAGCGACAGACCGTCGCTGGTGTCGGCGATCGCGCGGGCACCCGCCAGCAGGTCGCGCACCTCGGACGCCTGGTAGACCAGCGAACTGGCCTCGGCCCGGTAATCGATGCGGGCCGCGTCGAGGGCCTCCTCGAGAAAGCGCAGCGAGGTGCGCGCCGGCACCAAGACGGCGATGTCGCTGCTGCGGGCGGCGCGCCAGGTGCCTGACCGCTCGTCGAAGACCTGCCATTCACGGTCGAGCGCCTCGCGAATCGCCGCCGCGACGTCGGCGGCCTCACGCTCGCGCAGCGTCGATGCGGCGGCGCGCGGCAGGTCGGTGTGTGCCGGCGCGCCCAGCACAGTGACCGGCGCCCCTGTCCCCGTCGAGTCGCGGACCGGGGACAGCGGGACGTAGTTGGGTTGGCCGTCCTCGACCGGCTGGATCAGCTGCCCGAAGACCGAATTGACCCATCGGAGGATGGGCGGCACCGTCCGGAAGTTGCTCGTCAGCCCGACCGATTCGCCGATGCACCGCTCCGCCTCCAGATAGGTCTGCATGCTGGCCCGGCGAAAGCGGTAGATCGACTGCTTGGCGTCACCGACGACGAAGAGCCGGCCGGGCGGGATTTCGATGTCCGGCCATTCGTCGGCATCGGCCCCGGCGCCGCCGCAGATCCGGGCGGCCAGCTCGATCTGGATCGGATCGGTGTCCTGGAATTCGTCGAGCAGGATCCGCTGGTAATCCTCGTGCAATGCGGCCCGCACATCGTTGTCCCGACGCAGCAGATCGCGGGCGAGGACCAGCAGATCGTGGAATTCCAGCTGCCCGTCCCGGCGACGCCGCTCGGCTGCGTCGAGCACCCGCTCGGCGAGCCAGCGGGTGATCAGCCGCAGGCACTGGTCGAGCACGCCGGCGATATGGGCGCGGCCGTCCTCGAGCAACTGATTCGCTGCCGTCCTGACCTCGTCGACCGGGCGCTGCCAGTTGCCCTTACGGCCGTAGCTAAATTTGATCAGGCCGATGTCGGAAAGGACCTGCAGCTGCGTCTCGAGGTCGGGCGCGGCGGCCAGCAACGTGACGAGCTCGGCCAGCCGGCCGAACGGCTCCAGCAGCCGGTCGCTCGGATCGGTGCAGAGATCGTGCAGCGCCACGACCCGCGTCGCGTGGTCGAGGAACGCGGTGATATCCGGATGGGCGAGCGTCGGCGCCGGCCCGACGAGGACCCGATCGCCGATGAGGTCCCAGTCCTTGCCGAGCAGGATCGCCAGTGACCGCACCTGCGTGAGCTGCATGCCCAGCGCCAGGCCGAGCAGCACCGGTGTGGCGATCGCGTCGTCGTCGAGCAGTTCCCGCTGCAATTCGGACCAGCGCTGCTCGAACGCCACCGAGGAGCCGACCTCGTCGAGCACGTCGATGATCGGAGGCAGGCCGGCCTCGATCGGGTGCTCGGTGAGGATGCGCTGGGCGAAGGAATGCAACGTGCCGACGGCCGCGCCGTCGAGGTCATCGAGAGCCCGGTTGGCCAGTGATGCGTCGGGGGCCGACGGTACGCCGTCCCCGCGCCGCTCCTCGCGCTGGGCGGCCTCGAATCGCGCGCGCAGCAGGTCCCGGAGCTCGGCGCCGGCCTTCTCGGTGAAAGTGACGGCGGCGATGTTCTGCAGCCGGACGTGATCACGCAGGACGAGGGCCGTGACGCGATCGACGAGGGCGGAGGTCTTGCCCGAACCCGCCCCCGCATTGACAAAGAGGGTCGCGCTCGTGTCGTTGGTGATCCGGTCACGCACTGCCTGATCGGTGAGCCGCGCGGTCATCGTGCGCTCGCGGGCGCGGCGGAATCAACCAGTGCGACGTAGTCCCGCAAACCCGGATCGAGGCGTTTGCGCTCCCACCTCTCGCGAACGGCGGCGTGGCCGATGCCGTCGGGGTTGCAGTAATTGCATTGCACCCACAGAAAGTCGGGCTCATCCGGCGCCCGAAGCGGAAACACACCGGCCGTGATCGATGTGACGAGGACACCGAGGGTCCTCGCGTATTCCCGCTCGACGTCATCGGTGAGATCGACGGTTATCCGGCGTAGGCCGCGGCGGACGAACCAGTAGCTGGCCTGCACGTCTGTCGCGCGATGGCCGTATTTCTCCCTCGCTGCGTAGGCGTAGACCGGGAGCTGCAGCTTGCTGCCGCGGACCAGGGGATCGTCCTTGCTGATGCCTTTGAAATTCCGGTCGCTGCCGGTCTTGATGTCGGTGACGTAAATCGTGCCGTCGGCACCGATGTCGACCTTGTCGGCACTCCCCCGCATGCGGATCCGGCCACCGGGCACGGCGATCTCGACGGGCGGCTGGCCCTTGCCGCCGAACGGCATCTCGCTGGCGAGCACCTTGGCGCGGTGATCGGCCCGCCAGGCGTCGTCGTCGTCGAGCATGTCCGTGGCCACCCGCAGGATTCGCAGCTGCTCGCGCTCCCACAGCCGGGGATGTCCGGTGCGGCCGCGGCGCTCGTATTCGGCGGCCTTGTCCTGCATGATCGCGATAAGCCTGACCCGTTGCTCTCCGCTCCACCGCGCGCCGAAATCCGGGAGGTCACCGCCACTCTCTTCCACCAGCGCGGCAAAGCTCTCGTGCACGAGATTTCCGATCGTCAGCGGCGAGATGGTGATGAGATCCTCGGGCTGCTCGATCGGGCGCACGCCCAGCAGGCGCTCGACAAAATAGGAGTGCGGGCACTCGGCATAGCTCTCGAGCGTCGTCGGCGCGACGACCAGCTCACCGGCGGCATAGTCGGGCAGCCCAGCGAGGGCGCCGACTCTGCCGTCGTAACGCGTGAAGGTATCGCTGGCCCGGGCTCGGATCATCGCGACGCCGCTGATGATGGCGGCATCGTCGAGCCGGCCCCGCGCCACGATTTCGCGGGTGCGCCATTCCTGCTCGGTGGCGAGCCGGCCGGTGCGGACGAGCTCACCGGCGTACGACGCCGCCGTCGTGAGCGCATCGCCGCAGGCCGCTTGCTCCCATTGCGTCGCGGGCAGCGTCCGATCTCCGGCCAGCTCCCGCAAGCTCGGCAGCAGCCAGCGACTCGGCAGCCTCCTGGTCGACCGGCGCAGGTCCCCGCGCGGGAACGCCGCGACCGACCGGGGTGCGGCGGCGAACGCGGCGAGCAGGTGGCGGTATCTCGTGTGCAGCCGCTCGCGGGCGTCGGGGAGCTCGCCGCCCGACGCGGCGCGGGCGCGGTCGGGCAGCAACGCGTCGGGCTGCACCCGGGCCGGGTAGAGATCCTCGGAAAGCCCGATGACGTAGACGATATCCAGGTCGAGGCCGATCGCCGCCGACATGGGCGCGACCAGGACGCCCTCGCCGAAACGGCCGACGCGCGGCCGGCTGCCGGCCAGCTCCACGGCCAGGACGTCGCGCAGCGCGGCGAAGGACGCCGAGGGTTCGACGGCATCGAGCTGCTCGAGCGAGCGCAACACCAGGACGAGCGTCGCCGCGGCGTACTGCTCCTCGATCGGCAGCCGCGTCATTTCCGCCGGCGGCCCGACCAGCGACGTGAACAGCGACAGGCACCAGGCCGCGAGGTCACGCCATGTCCTCAGGCCCGCCGCCCGCTGCAGTTCCGCGCGCAGCCGGCCGGCGAAATCGCGCAGCCGGTCGGCCTCGGCGGCCCGCCGCTCGCTGCGCGCGATCAGTCCCGAGCGCGGCTCGGCGCTCGTTGCCTCCTCGGCGGCCCGGGCCCGGAGGTCGTCGCCGAAGTGGCCGAGTCGATCCAGCCAGTCGTCGCCGGACACAACGCCGGCCTCACGGGACAGGCGCTCCCAGGCCGAGACCGGAATGCGCTGACCGGTGAAATCCCTGGTCGGCGCGTTGGTGACGGCGCGGAAGAGATCGGCGCGCGGAAGATCGTGCTCGTGCAGGGCGAGCACTTCGAGCAGGATGCGGGCGACCGCCCGCTCCTCGGCGGTGCGCACCCCGGCGCCGTTGATGGTGATCCCGGCGGCGGCGAGCTGTTCGTGCAACAGGCGGGCGTAGGGCGTCGCCGCGGCGTAGAGGACGGCGATCCGGTGTGCCGGCGCGGTTTTCAGCGAGTCCACCACATCGCGTACGACGCAGCGCACCTCGTCGTCCGAGTCGGAGGCGTTGATGACCTGATCCGCGGTGGCGACGGGAGGTCGCTCGGCGGCGCTACGCCGGCCGGGGCCACCGGCGCCGAGCCGGTCGAGCGTCCGATGGACCGCCCCGTCCGCGCGCGCGGTGCCGGTCAGTGCCGCGATCACGGTCAGATCGGCCGCGCCGGCGAGTGCCTCCACGTAACTGGTCTCCGCCCGCGTCAGCAGCTGGGGCAGGTAGAGCACAACCTGCCCCGGCCCAGCAGCGCCGGCCCGCTCGGCAGCGATCGAGAGCAGGTCGGTGCCGTCGTACCAGCCCCCCTCGATCCTGCGGACGACCGCTTCGTGCATCGTGACCAGCTGGCCGGTGACCGGCGACGCGGAGGCGACCTCGGCCCGCGCACGCGTGGTGAGATCGCGCAACGCGACGTGCGCGTCTGCGAGCGCGCGGACCGTGGCCGGATGCTCGGCGATATCGGCGAACCGGCCCGGATCCTCGGCCAGCGCGCCGCGCCACGCGGCGGCGAGCACGGCCCGCACCGCCGGCCGGCGCGGCGCGAGCGCGGGCGCGGCCGCCCGCTCGGCCAGCCGGGCGATCGTGGTGACGTCGATGCCCGCGATGCCGCGGCGGGTGTTCGTACCGCCGGCGAGATGCCGGCGTGCCACGATCCCGGCGATGTTGTTCGGCGCGAGAATGGTCACCGGTGCCATCGGATCGGATGCCTTGGCCTCCGCGACGACCGCGCGCAGCGCGTCGAGAGCGGCAGCACCGTAGGCCGTCGTCACCAGCCTGACCGTCACACGTCCCTCCCAGACCGCCATCCCAGCACGGCCGGCGTCCCCTGACCAGCGGCGTCATCTCGCGCAATTCCGCCCGGAACGTCTCCGCTGCGGGGCACAATGGCGGCGTTGTGCCTGAGGGGAGCGAGGGATGCAGCAGGACGAGAGCCTCGCCCTGCCGCACGCTGCGCCGAGCCTCACCGTTTCGGACGGGACCGACGGCTCGTGGCGGCATGCCGGCGCCGGCGGCAACGTGAGCCTCTTCGGCAACGGTGACGCGCGACGATTCGCCAGCTGACGCGGCTCCGCTAGCAGCTAGCGAGCCTCCGGCACCCGATCGTTCCCGCGAAGAAACGCCGGCCAGCCATCCAAGTCCCAGCCATCCAAGTCAAGGTGCGGCAGCTTGCCCGGGTCGAAGACCACGTCGATCGTCGTGATGCGTCCGTCCGCGACGGTGATTCCGGCGACGGCGACGAGGCCGGCGCGGGTCCGGGTGATGATGCCCGCCGCGCCGTTGACCAGCGCCGGATGGCAGTGCTTGGCGAATTTGGTGCCCTGCGTGGCGGTGTACCGCGCGACCTTGTCCGCACCCGTGAGGAGCACGGGCGCCCGGCGCTTCGCCACCCCGTTGTCGGCCCGGAAGACGACGTCCGGATCGAGTACGGCGAGTAGCGCGTCGAAGTCCCCCGCGCGGGTCGCGGCGAGGAAGGCCGCGACGACCTCCCGCTGCCGTCCGAGATCTCGGTCGGGCTCGACCGGTGCGCCGCGGACGCGCCGGCGGGCGCGACTGGCCAGCTGCCGCGCCGCCGCAGGCGTCCGGTCGATCAGGGGCGCGATGTCGTCGAACGGGACACCGAAGGTGTCGTGCAGCACGAAGGCCAGCCGCTCGGCCGGCGTGAGCGTCTCCAGCACGACCAGCAGCGCGAGCCCGACCGAGTCGGCGAGGAGGGCCTGCTGCTCAGGGTCGACCTGCTCGTGGAGGCTGACCACCGGCTCCGGCAACCAGCTGCCGACGAGATCCTCGCGCCGCGATCGCCGAGCCCGCAGGATGTCGATGCACACCCGCCCGACCACGGTGGTGAGCCAGCCCCGGACGTTGCCGATCGAGTCGTCGCCGGATCCGTTCAGGCGCAGCCACGCCTCCTGCACCGCATCGTCCGCCTCGCTGACGGAGCCGAGCATCCGATAGGCGACCGCCCGCAAATGTGGGCGATGATGCTCGAACTCTCCTGGCGGCCAGGCGTGCTCGCTCAATGGTCCTGTCCCTTCCTCGACGGCTCCTTGCCGATATGACGGATCGCGCGCCGATCGTGTGACACCGATCGCAATTCCCTGCCCGATCCCGCCTGTCCGCCGTCCGCGACCTACCGCCGCCGTCACATTGTGCTGCGGCGCCCCGTCCTATGAATAGCGGCCGAGCACGGTCGCGATCATCGGCCCCCCAAGGGCCAGCCCGCAGGAAGGTACCTCGTGCTCAACGACACCAAGACCATGTCAGTCGCCGGCGAGGAGTTGCAACGGACGGCCCCAGCAACGTCGGCCGGCGGCAAAGCCGAGGGATCCTTCCTCGCCACTCGCCGGGGAAAGCTGATCCTTGCACTGCTGTGCTCCGTCGCATTTCTCGATTTCGTCGACGCGTCGATCGTCAACGTCGCACTTCCCGACATCCGCAAGGACCTGCATTTCTCGGTCCAGGGCCTGCAGTGGGTTCCCAGCGGTTACCTGCTGACCTACGGCGGCTTCATGCTCCTCGGAGGCCGGATCGCCGACCTGCTCGGGCGTCGCCGCGTCCTGGTCACCGGCACCATCCTGATCGGAATTTTCTCGCTGATCGGGGGCATGGCGCAGGACGCCGGAGTGCTGATCGGCGCCCGCCTCGCTCAGGGCCTCGGCGCCGCGTTGATGCTGCCGGCGGCGCTGTCGATCCTGACCACGACGTACACGGAAGGCTCCGAACGCAACAAGGCACTCGGTGCCTGGGGCGGGGTGGGTGGCCTCGCCTCGGCTGTCGGTGTCTTCCTCGGCGGTGTGCTCACCGAGGGTCCCGGCTGGCGGTGGGTGATGTACGTCAACCCGTTGGCCTGCCTGCTCGTGCTCCCGGCGGTCTTCTGGCTCATTCCGGGGGAGCGGCATCGTGCCCGGCTCGTTGACTTCGACCTCACCGGATCGGTGCTCGCCACCGGCGGGATGCTGCTGCTCGTCTACGGATTGGTCAAGGCGCCCGATCAGGGCTTCGGCTCGGGGCGGACGATCCTTGAGCTCGCCGGAGCCGTGGTCCTGCTCGCGGCCTTCGTCGTGGCCGAATACGCGAGCCGCAAGCCACTGCTTCCCCTCACGGTCTTCCGGATCAAGGGTCTCGCCGCGGCCGATGTGACGCAGCTGATCGCCTTCGCCGGATTCCTGGCCATGTTCTTCTTCCTCACCCTTTATATGCAGAACGTGTTGGGATATTCACCGATCAGGAGCGGGCTGGCCTACCTGCCGCTGTGCTTCGGAGTGGGAATGTCGGCCGGGATATCGTCCGCCCTGCTCGCCCGCGTCGGAACCAAACCGATGATGGTCGTCGGATCCGTCGTCGCGGCCGGTGGCGTCTTCTGGCTGTCCCGCATTCCGGTCGACGGGTCATTCCTGAGCGACCTGCTGCCCGGCATGATGATCATGTCCCTCGGGCTCGGCGCCGCCTTCGTGGCCGTCACGACCGCCGCCAACGCCGGCGTACCGTCCGACAAGGCCGGCCTGGCCGCTGCGCTGCTCAACGCCTGCCAGCAGGTTGGCGGCGCGCTCGGGCTGGCTATCTTCTCCGCGGTCGCCACCGCGCGGACCAACCATCTGGTGAGCATGCACGCGGCGGTGCCCGACGCCCTCACCTCCGGTTTTCGTCGGGCCCTTTTCGTCGGCAGCATGTTCCTGCTCGCGAGCGCCGTCATCGCCCTGCGCACCCGCAATGTGCGGAGCGCTCCGTCCGCACCGACCGCCGCGCTCGCGGTGCCGGACCCCTCGTAAACCCATCCATCGACACCTTCATTGATCAGGAGTTCACATGCGAAGTGCCACCAGCCCCTGGGGCGAGCGCGTCGTCCACCACGGCCGCGTCGACTTCACCGTGATGTACGCCGCGCACGATGCCTTCAGCCGCGACCTTCGCCGGCTCTCGGACGCCATCGATCAGGCCCGCGCGATGACATCGGAGGCTCGGGCCGGGTGGGAGACGTTCAAGCGGCAGCTGCACATCCACCACCAGGCCGAGGACGCGTCACTGTGGCCGCCGCTGCGGGCCGAACTCTCGCGGCCGGCGGAGATCGCGGTGCTGGACGACATGGAGGACGAGCACGCCCAGATCGACCCCTACCTCGAGGACATCGACCGCGCCCTCACCACGAATGACCCGGCCGGTCTGAGACTGGGTGCCGACGCGCTCATCGCCGGGCTCGGAGCCCACATGCGGCATGAGGAGAACGTGGCCCTTCCGCTCGTCGACACCCATCTCGGGCCGGAGGGCTGGGCCGCGATGGGCACGCAGATGCGCAGGACGCAAGGCCTGCGCGGCGCCGCCGAATTCTTCCCGTGGATCCTCGACGGCGCGCCCGAAGCCGAGCAGCGAAAGGTGCTCAGCGTCCTGCCCGCACCGGCTCGCCTGATCTGCAAGCGCGTCTGGACGCCGAGATACCGGCGTACCCCCCGGTGGACCGTCTCGGAGTGAGCCGGCCCGCACCTGCGTTGTCCGTCGGCGCCGTGCGGTCAGAACGGCTGGCCGCCGACGTCGACCTTCCCGTTATCCACCAGCCACCGCAGCGCCTCGTGCATCGCGTCAAGCGAGTCATAACGGGGCGCATATCCCAGCACCTCGCGGGCGCGGGCGATGCCGGCCGCGATGCTGCGCTCGGCGTGATCGCGCGTCGACGCGGCGTACGCGCTGCCGACCCGGCGCTCGAACTCGGCCCACTCGACCATCTCCAGCACCGGCTCGCGGCCGAACCAGCCGGCAACCCCGGCGGCCAGCCCGCGCATGGTCATCGCCTGCTCGGCGACGACATGGAAGCTGGACCCGATCGCGGCCGGCCGATCCAGCGCGCGCTCGAAGGATTGCGCGACGTCGTCGGCGTGCACGTGGTGGAGTACGCCGTTGCCGCTGTCGGGCAGCGGGAGCGGCCCTCCGGTCGCCAGCCGGGTCCACACCGAGGGGTCGAGATTTCCCGCCGGAGTGATCACCGGCCAGCCGGGCCCGCTGATGTGCCCGGGATGCAGCACCACACTCGGCACTCCCCCGGCGATGGTCTCGCGGTGCAGCAGCGTTTCGATCGCGGCCTTGCCGACGCCGTAGTCGCCGTACGGCGTCCGCGGCTCGTCCTCGGTGACCGGCACCCGCTGCGCCGGGCCATGCACCCAGATCGTGCCGCAATGCAGCAACAGCGGACGGGTCGGTCGCATGGCGTCGACCAGCTGTTGTGCCGACGCAGCGGTGAAGCAGATCAGATCCACCACCACATCGGGACGCAACGCGGCGACGCGGCCGCCGAACGTGCCCGAATCGTCCTCGGCCGCACGGTCGACCGCGATCCGCTCGACCGAGCGCCATTGCGGCGCGGGGTGATAGGGCTCGCGCTCGCCACGGCTGAGCGCCACGACCGTGTGCCCGCCGCGCACCAGTCTTGGCACCAAGTAGCTGCCGATGTGCCCGGTTGCGCCGATGACGACGATACGACTCATTGTTTCTCCCGCGGTTCGGATGGGTGATCTGGTGCGGTGCGGACCCTGGGCGAGCTCGCCGGAGGGAGGTCGAAATCGGCCGGCGGCAGCACTCCCGCCCTGCCGTCTGGTCTTGGAATATCCGGACAACTCAGGGGCGCAGGACGCGGCATCTAGCCGGCGGTGCCGGCGTTCGGCCGACGGAGGCGGATGTCGGCACACGCCTCGCACGTCGACTCGGGAATGACACCCAGGCGCATCAGGCCGGCAAAGACCGTGCACCCGATACAGAGGGCGAAAACAGACTCCAGCGTCGCTGCGACCACAACCAGGCCGAGCAACACCTCGGCGGCACCGTCGGCTCCGAAACCGAAATGCAGCAGGGCCGCGGCAACGGTCATGACCATGCCTATGGCCTGCGCGAAGCGCTTCGGCGGCCCGGCAACGGGCCTGGGGGTGCCGAGCCGAGGCGCGACGACGCGCGTCGCCAGCTGGCCGAGCGGGCTCAGGGTCGGCCCGGTGAGCGTGCGCGCGACGAAGCCATAGGCGAGCACCGCGGTGAGCCACAGCCAGCCCGGGCCGACCGCGACGCTCAGCACCAGCGTCACGAGCGCCAGCAGCAGCACGCCGCCGGCCACGCACCGAGCGGCCTTCTCGTTGACCGGGTTGGGGAAGCTGAAGAGGTCGGCCACGCCACGAGTGTAGGTACGCCGCACATCGAATGCCATCGAATCGACGGCCATCGTGCGCCTGAGCCGACCGCGCTCGCACCGCCCTCCGATGGCGGTACGACGCGCGGGTCCGGCGCCGCCGTTTGGCTCTCGACCAGGCCAGAGGTTGAGCCCACACTGACGGCAAAGCTCCCGGGAGGGGTTGCCCAGATGCCGAAATTCATGGACTTCCACGACGACTTGAAGCTGTCGGCGGAGGAAGTCACGCAGATCAGTGAAGGAACAAAGGCCGGCAGCTCGGA
>JBBSHJ010000002.1:0-78509 GCA_038253135.1 Mycobacteriales bacterium
CCCCACCGGCATCAGCTACACCGACAAAGACGTCGCAGCACTACCCCTACGACGCCACGACTTCCACGGCGACTGGAACTACACACTGCTCCCAGCCGACACGCCGACACCATCCTGAGTTATTTCGTCGCGGGCCCTTAGCCATCTGGCGGACGGTCCGGGTGAGTCTGCGCCGGCCGCTGGGCCACCGGTCTCTGATCGACGCGACGACCGGGCGAGCCGTCCCCGTATTGGACGCGGGTGATCTGTTGCGGCCGGTCTGGGTCCCGGCCGGCTTCGCGCCCGGCCAGGATTCAACGGTGTCCGTCGTCGAAGGGGGAGAACCGACCGCGCCGGAGTGGTCGCAGCAGTGGGTGCGGCACGAAACATCGGGCACGAAGGCGTGCGCGACGACCTCGATTTCACTGATCGAGGGCTCCGGTCGCCGGTCGCACGACGAGGAGGGTGCGACCACGACCACGGTCACCATTCACGGGGCCCGTGCGACGGTCAGCCGGGCGCCGCACGGCGTCGGGACCGTCATTCGTTGGCACCCCAGGCACGGGTGGTCCGTCGAGGTCGCCAACTATAAATCGTGTCGAGGCGGGTCGACGTTGCCGGTGTCGACCTTGCTGCGCGTCGCCCGCAGTCTGCGGTAGCCGCGGACCCAACGCGATCGGCCGCGCGCGGCGTACCGTCTGCACACCGATCCGAAGGGCGACCGCCATGTCCCGCATCATCCCCGTGCTCGCGGTCGCGGCTGTCGTGCTCGCCGGCTGCGGCACGCAGGGCGCCGGCACGGGCGGGACGGGTACGTCGTCGTCGAGGGAAAGGGAGTCGCCGAGCAGCACCTCCGCGGGCGCTACAGCGGAGGAGAACCCGCCCTACAGTCCGGGTCAGACCCCGCCGACCTCGACCGGCTCGGCTCCTACGCCGATCACGAGTGGCCCCGACGTCGGCATCTCCAGTGCCGTCGAGGCGACCGGCGGGGCGCTCGAACGCATTGCGGACGCGCGGACAGTCGGCCCCAGCCTGCTGGTCGGTTTCACCGGCGGCGCCTGCGACATCCGCTACCGGGCCGGCGTGCGGGAAACGACCGCGACCGTGACCGTCCGGTCACCGCCGTCGTCACACCAGCAACTGCAGCGCGGTCGGCTATTCACGGACGGTGCGGGTCGGGCTCGCCGCGCCGCTGGGCTCGCGGACGCTGATCGATGCGGTGACGCACAAGCCGGTGCCCGTGGTGGACGGGTCGCTGTTACTGGTGCCGGCGTGGCTGCCGGCCGGCTACAGCCCGAGCCGCGAGGAGCCGGCGTACGACGCGACCGATCCGGCCGCCCGGGCCAGCTGGGCGTCGACATACCTGCACGTCCCGACCGGCCCGACCGATACCGCCGACCGGCACTGCCGTCCTGGACCGGCGGTGATCGAGACCGTCCAGGGCTTCGTTTCGGCCCGGGACGGCACGACGTCGCCTGCGCGGGTCGGAGCTGCCCGCGCCACCGTCTATCGCGCAGATGGTCCGACACTGACCGTCCGGTGGCATCCGCCGGACCATCCATCGGGGTGGATGGCCGAGGTCACCGCGTTTCCGGGCTGCGTGGGAGACGCCATGCCGACGCTCGGCACGCTGCTCCGGGTCGCCCGGAGCATGACGTCGCCGGACGCGGCGTCGGGCAAGTAGCGCGCATCATCACCGCGCATCATCACATCGGGGAGGATCCAGGTCGCCCGAACGACCACGATCCTCCCCGAACCGCGTTTCGAGCCGGCACCGAGCGTGCTCAGCCGAGACTGACCGAGCCGGCCGGGCCGGGCCGGCCGTCGGCCGCGATCGGGACGACCTGGATCGTCGTCGCCCAGGCCGGGACGGCCCAGGCGTAGTAGGCATGGGCCGTGGTCGCGCCGAGCCAGGCCCGCCGCCCGACCGCGACGGCCTTGACGTCGTACCGCACCCCGTTGGTGCCGTCCCACGCGATCCGCGCGCCGGCCCCGGATGCGTCGCGGCGGACGGCCACGCCGGTCGGCGCGGCCGGCAGTCGGGTGCCCGGAACGAGCACCGCGAGCCGGCCCACCAGGATGTCGACGGCCCCGCCGGTGGCGTCCATGCGCAGGCCGACGCGGGAGAGGGTGCGGCTGCGGTACGCCGTCAACCCGGCGACGAGCAGCGTCCAGTCGCCGCCGGCGGCGCCCAGCGGCACGACGGCGTCGGTCTCTGGATCGTCGGCGAATCGCAGCACCGCCGAGAGGCGGACCGGTCCTGAGGCGCTTCGCGTGACGATCTCGAGCCGGGCGCCCAACGGAATGCGAGCCCGGGCGGCGTAGAGCGGGATCGTCGTCGCGCCATCGAGCGTCCCGCTGATCGCCAGCGACGAGCCGCCGTGGAAGGGCTGCGCGAAGTCGTAGTCGACGGCGAGCTCGGCGCCGTCGACGATGAAGCGCCAGGTCGGCAGGATGTCCTGCGCCGACAGGTTGTTCCAGTCGCCGGTGTTGAGGACCTGCCCGTTGTCGGCCCAGCGATGCCCGCGGCCGGTGCAGAACGTCGTGGTGAAGGGCAGCGTCGTAATCACGGTGTGCTCGCCGACTTCGGACGAGACGCCCTTCCAGCCGTCGGCGTCGGTCGTCGTCGTCGCCGGGTCGCCGTCGGCACCGACCCAGAAGCGCCGGTCCCGCGCGGCGTAGGCGGACTTGTCGTCGGTGCTGGTGAGGCTGAAGTCCGGGCGATAAAGGCCGACCGATACCCCGGTGGCCCCGATCGCCGGAAACAACGCGTCGAAATCCGGCTGCACGCCGAACTGGCGATATCCGGTGTCGACGGCGAAGAACAGGTCGCCGGGATCACGGCCCATGCCACGGGCATAGGACGCGGAGGCAGGAATATCGGACAGACCCCAGCGGAAATCGACGAACATCTCGTCCGCGGTGGCGAAGAACGCGTCATTCTCGGAATCGAGAGCACCCTGCCAGCCGACGGAGCCGCTCTCGGTCATGGCGTCGTACCAGATCACCGTCGTGCCGGTGGCCTTCAATGCCGTGACGAAATGCAGCACCTGCGTCGCCAGCGCGGTATCCGCACCGTCGGTCTCCTGATTGATGAACCAGCCGTCGAACCCGAAATAAGTCGCCACCTCGGCCAGCTTCGCCGCACCCGGATAGCTGCCGTCGGCGGCCGGCGCCGTCAGCTGCCGCACCCAGTCGATTTCGCCGCCGTAGACGACCGGTGGGAAGAAGATCGTGCCGCAGACCGGCACGCCGTTGCGATGCGCCGCGTCCGTGACCGTCGGATTGGGCGCGAGGATGATGCCCTCGCTCGCCGAGCCGCCCCAGAAGACGAGCGTGTCGACGTATTGCCAGAACTCCGCCGTGTAGTAGTCGAACTCCGCGGAGCCCTGCGACGGATTGCCGTCGGTGTTGGCGAAGACCGACAGGTTCATCACGCGGCGGGCACGGGCGTCGGGATTGGCGATCGTCTGCGTGTCGACGATCCGGCGGGCGAGGGGGGTGGTCGACCGGTTGTACGCCGCATCCGGATCAGCGCCGGGTGTCCACGCGAGGAAGTCGAGCGGATGCCAGTTGGCGGCGTAGGGCTGGCCGGCCCCGGTGACGACGGCGCGCGGACGGGGCGCGGCGGCGACCCGGCCGGCGACGAGCGTGCCCGCGGTGGCGGCGCTCACGGCGCCGAAGGTACGACGGCTGATCGGACGCATGCGACTCTCCTTCGGCGCACGGGCGGCGTACGGCCCGCTCTGGCCCAAGACCGTACCTGGCCGACACGCTCCACGAGATGCGCCGAACGGGGCGTCGCGAGAGTGCAGATTTGCCGGCATCGCGCCACCGACGATCGGGCAAAGCTGCCCACTCGGCCAGAGCCTTGACAGATCCTTGGTAAGGTTTGCGGCGATGGACGGACTCACGATCCAGCAGGCGGCCCGAACCGCCGGCTGGAGCCCGCGGATGCTGCGCTACATCGGCGAGCTCGGCCTGGTCGAGGCGGGGCGGAACGCGGCCGGGTACCGGATCTACGGCGCGGAGCAGCTGCAACGGCTGCGCACCCTGCGCGAGCTGCTGACCGAGCACGGCATCGCCCTCGGCGACGTCGGGTTCGCCCGGCGGCTGGCCGACGAGAAGGGACTGGGGGAGGCCGTGCGCGGCTGGCTCGCGGCGCTGCCGTCCCGTCCCGACGACGTACCCGCTCCGGACTGGCTGGCCTTCGAGCAGCGCAAGCACGAGCGCCTGCTGGCCAGCCTGGGAGAGCCGGCTCCGCACAGCGATCACCTCGCCCGGCGTCCGCCGATGCCCCGGGCCAGGCCGCGCACCGGCAACCGGACCGCCGGCGCCGCTGCGCACGCCCCGACCGCCACGCACACCCCTACTAGCCCAACCCCTACTAGCCCAACCTCTACTAGCCAACCTCTACTACACAGGGAGATTCCGCATGAGCGCACCCACTGAGACCGCCGGCGACTTCAAGGTCGCCGACCTCAGCCTCGCGGCGTACGGACGCCACGAGATCAAGCTGGCCGAGCACGAGATGCCCGGCCTGATGGCGGTGCGGGAGGAGTACGCCGAGAGCCAGCCGCTGGCCGGCGCCCGCATCACCGGCTCGCTGCACATGACGATCCAGACCGCGGTCCTGATCGAGACCCTGGCGGCCCTGGGCGCCCGGGTGCGCTGGTGCTCCTGCAACATCTTCTCCACCCAGGACCACGCCGCCGCGGCGGTCGCCGTCGGACCGGACGGCACGCCGGAGGACCCCAAGGGCATCCCGGTCTTCGCCTGGAAGGGCGAGTCGCTGACGGACTACTGGTGGTGCACGCTGCGGGCGCTGACCTGGTCGGCTGAGAATGGGCCGGCCGAGGACGGCCCCAACATGATCCTCGACGACGGCGGTGACGCGACGCTGCTGGTGCACAAGGGCGTCGAGTTCGAGGCCGCCGGCGCCGTACCGCAGGCGACTGACGACGACAGCGAGGAGTACGCCGTCATCCTGTCCGTCTTGCGTGACTCGCTCGCGTCCGACACGCAGCGCTGGACCCGCGCCGCGGCCGGCATCAAGGGCGTCACGGAGGAGACCACGACCGGCGTACACCGGCTGTACGAGCTGGCCAGGACCGGTGACCTGCTCTTCCCGGCGATCAACGTCAACGACTCGGTGACCAAGAGCAAGTTCGACAACAAGTACGGCTGCCGGCACTCGCTGATCGACGGCATCAACCGGGCGACCGACGTGCTGATCGGCGGCAAGGTCGCGGTCGTCTGCGGCTACGGCGACGTCGGCAAGGGCTGCGCCGAGTCGCTCCGCGGGCAGGGCGCCCGGGTGATCGTCACCGAGATCGACCCGATCTGCGCGCTGCAGGCGGCGATGGACGGGTTCCAGGTCACGACGCTAGAAGACGTGCTCGAGACGGCCGACATCTTCATCACCACGACCGGCAACTTCGGCATCATCACGGCGGCCGACATGGCCCGGATGAAGCAGGGCGCGATCGTCGGCAACATCGGCCACTTCGACAACGAGATCGACCTGGCCGGGCTGGCCCGGCTGCCCGGCATCACCAAGATCAACGTCAAGCCGCAGGTCGACGAGTGGGTCTTCGCCGACGGTCACTCGATCATCATGCTGAGCGAGGGACGGCTGCTGAACCTCGGCAACGCCACCGGGCACCCGAGCTTCGTGATGAGCAACTCCTTCACCAACCAGACGCTGGCGCAGATCGAGCTCTTCACCAAGCCCGGGCAGTACGACAAGCAGGTCTACACGCTGGCCAAGCACCTGGACGAGAAGGTCGCCCGGCTGCACCTCGACGCCCTCGGCGTCAAGCTCACCACGCTGACCAAGGAGCAGGCCGCCTACATCGGTGTCGACGTCGACGGCCCGTACAAGCCCGACCACTACCGATACTGAGTCGGTGAGAGCCCGCGCAGCTTCCCCGCCCCCGCCGTTGACCGGTCACATATGGCTGCCCCGATCGGCGTGTCGGCAACCAAAAGTGACCACTCGACACGGGCGGCGGGCCGTCGCCCTATCCAGGGTGGGATGACCGTGGCTGAGCCCGACCTCGTCGCCTCGGGAACGGCCCGGGTCGAATGGGCTGATCGCGCGATGCCCGTGCTGCGCGAGATCCGGTCCCGCTTCGCGGCGGAGCGGCCGCTCGCGGGCAAGCGGGTGGCAATGTGCATGCACGTCACCGCCGAGACCGCCAACCTCGCCCGCACCTTGGCCGCGGGCGGGGCGACGGTGGCCCTCGCGGCCTCCAACCCGCTCTCGACCCAGGCCGATACGGCCGCCGCCCTCGGCGCGGCGTACGACGTCGGCGTCTTCGCCGGCGACCCGACCGACGCGGACATGGCGACGTACTACAAGAACATCCACGCCGCGCTCGACGTCGGCCCGCACCTCGTGCTCGACGACGCGTGCGACCTGATCACCACGCTGCACACCGAGCGCACCGCCCTGATCGACGACGTCATCGGCGGTTGCGAGCAGACCACCACCGGGCTGGTGCGGCTGCGGGCGATGCACCGGTCCGGGGCGCTGCGGATCCCGGTCGTCGACGTCGGCAGCAGCGGCACCAAGCAGCTGTTCGACAACACGTACGGCACCGGGCAGTCGGTGCTGGAGGCCGTGCTGCACGCGAGCAACCTGCTGCTCGCCGGGCGGACGGTGGTCGTCGCCGGCTACGGCTACTGCGGCCGTGGCGTTGCCGCCCGGGCGGCCGGACTCGGGGCGTCCGTGATCGTCACGGAGATCGATCCGCTGCGAGCGCTCGACGCCACGCTGAACGGGTTCACCGTGCTGCCGATGGACGATGCGGCGCGGCGGGGCGACGTGATCATCACGGTGACCGGGAACCGCGACGTCGTCACGACCGAGCACCTCGCGCTCGTGCGGGACGGCGCCGTTCTTGCCAACGGCGGTCACTTCGATGTCGAGATCGACGTCCGCGCCCTCGCCGCTGCGGCGGTCGAGGTACGTCGCGACGTCCGGCCGGGCGCCGACGAATACGTCCTCGCCGACGGCCGGCGGGTGCTGCTGCTCGCCTCCGGCCGGGTCGCCAACCTCGGCGCCGGCGAGGGTCACCCGCCGGACGTCATGGATCTGGCCTTCGCCGACCAGGCGCTCGCGACCGAGTGGCTTGCCGGCGCCGGCGGCTCGCTCGAGGCGGGCGTCTACGACGTACCCGCGGAGATCGACGCCGCCGTCGCGCGCGGCAAGCTCGGCGCCATGTCGATCGGAATCGACACGCCCACCGACAGCCAGATCGCCTACCTCGACGCGTGGGAACAGGGCAGCTGAGGAGCCCAGCATCGCAACTGGTGGGCCGACTTGCGCCCTGGATTCGCCAACGGGTGGCAGCATAGGCGCCATGAAGGGTCGCGTACTCATCGTCGACGACGATTCCCCCCTCGCCGAGATGCTTGGCATCGTGCTCGCCAGCGAGGGTTTCGACACGTCGCACGTCGAAGACGGTTCCAAAGCGCTCGATGCCTTCCGCGACATGCGGCCCGATCTCGTGCTGCTGGACCTGATGCTGCCCGGAATGAGCGGGATCGACGTCTGCAAGGCGATCCGCGCCGAGTCCGGCGTACCGATCGTGATGCTCACCGCGAAGACCGACACGGTGGATGTCGTGCTCGGGCTCGAGTCCGGCGCGGACGACTACGTGGTGAAGCCGTTCAAGCCGAAGGAGCTCGTCGCGCGGGTCCGCGCCCGGGTCCGCCGGCGCGACGAGGGCACCGACGAGACGATCACGATCGCCGATCTGGTGATCGACGTGCCGGGGCACACCGTCACGCGCGATGGTCAGCCGATCAGCCTGACGCCGCTGGAGTTCGACCTGCTGCTCGCCCTCGCCCGCAAGCCGCGCCAGGTCTTCACCCGCGAGGTCCTGCTCGAGCAGGTGTGGGGATACCGGCACGCCGCCGATACCCGCCTGGTCAACGTGCACGTGCAGCGGTTGCGGTCCAAGATCGAGCACGACCCAGAAAACCCCGGCGTCGTGATGACGGTGCGAGGGGTCGGTTACAAGGCCGGCGGATAGCGCCGGCGGATTGGTCGCCTCGGTGAATAAGGTCCGCGCGGCGCTGCGGACGATCGGACGGTTGCTCGCCCCTCCGGTGCGGGTCTGGCGGCGGTCGCTGCAGGTGCGCGTCGCGGCGATCACCGCGCTGACCTCGGCGATCGTCGTGGTCGCGGTCGGGATCGTCCTGCTCGACCAGATCGGCAGCAAGCTGATGGAGGGCAAGCAACGGGCCGCGCTCGCCGAGGCCGACAACGGATTGCGCATCGCCTACGAGCAGATGGGCACGGTGTCCTCCGACAGTCCGGATGCCGTCAAGCAGGCGCTCGGATCGGTGGCCACCAACCTGGCCGGCAAGGCCAGCAACGCCGGTGTCTTCTGGGTCACGATCGTCCCCGACTCCTCGAGGTATGGACCGGCACAGCACACCGGGGACATCGATCCGTCCACGATCCCGAAGGCCCTGCGCACGGCCGTCGACACGACCGGCCGGGCCTACCAGTACGCGCCCATCACCGGCCTGCCGAGCGGGCAGTCGAGCGCGTTGGTGGTCGGCGAGCGGGCACTGACCGCGGTCGGAAATTTCGACGTGTTCTACGTCTTCTCCCTGCAGAACGAGCGGCAGACGCTCTCCGTCGTGCAGCGGACCGTGTCCGTCGCCGGACTGGTCCTGGTGCTGCTCGTCGCGGCCATCGCCGCGGTCGTGACCCGGCTGGTCGTCGGACCGGTACGGCACGGTGCGCGGATCGCCGAGCGGCTCGCCGCCGGGCACCTCGATGAACGGATGCGGGTCCACGGTACCGACGACCTGGCCCGACTCGCCACGTCGTTCAACCGGATGGCCGGCAGCATGGCCCAGCAGATCACCGAGCTCGAGGAGCTGTCCGTGCTGCAGCGGCGGTTCACCAGTGACGTGTCGCACGAGTTGCGTACGCCGGTCACCACGGTCCGGATGGCGGCCGACGTGCTGTACGCCGAGCGGGGGCGCCTGCCGAAGGGGCTGGCGCGCACCGCCGAGCTGCTGCAGGCCGAACTCGACCGCTTCGAGGGCCTGCTGGCCGACCTGCTCGAGATCAGCCGGCACGATGCCGGCGCGGTCGAACTGCTGCCGGAGGCCACGGACATGTCGCTCGTCGTCCGGGACAGCGTCGATGCGGTCGCCACCCTGGCCGCGAGCGTGGGCAGCGAGATCCGGACCCGAATGCCCGGGACGCCGGTCATCGCCGAGATCGACCCGCGCCGGATCGCCCGGATCCTGCGCAACCTGCTCAGCAACGCGATCGAGCACGGCAACGGCGGCCCGATCGACATCGTCCTCGCCGGCGACGACCGCACGGTGACGATCACGGTCCGCGATCGCGGCGCCGGTTTCCGTCCCGGCGACGCGGACCGCGTCTTCGATCGCTTCTGGCGCGCCGATCCGGCCCGCCGGCGCCGTACCGGCGGTGCGAGCAGCGGGCTCGGCCTCGCCATCAGCCTCGAGGACGCGCGGCTGCACAGCGGGGGGCTGGACGCGTGGGGCGGCCGGCCGGGCATGGGCGCGCAGTTCCGCCTGACGCTGCCGGCCCGGGCCGGGATCCCGCCCGGCGATCCGCTGCTGCCCCTGATCCCTGCGGACGTCGGGCGCCCCGGGCTGCAATCGGCCCGTGCGGCGCCGGCTGCGCCGCGCGCCCCGGCCGAGGACGGCTCCGCCGCGCGGGCCCGGGAGGTGGAGTCACGGTGATCGTCACGCGGATCCGTCGGCGGCATCTCGCCGGCGGCCTGATCGGTGGCCTCGCGCTGCTCGCGGCCGCGTGCAGCGGCGTACCGACGAGCACCGATCCGGTGTCCGCGCCGACCCGCATCGAGCGGGAGGTGCCGGTCGCCACCAACACCCAGCTCCCGGTGGCGCGGGCGGGGATGAGCCCGCCGGCGGTGGTGAATGACTTCATCAAGGCGTCGGCGCAATCGGGTGGGCGTCACGACGCGGCGAAGGCATTCCTGACTCCCGACGCGCAGCGGGTCTGGCGGGATAACGCCGGCGCGACGATCGGCACGGTTCAATACATCGGCTCGTTCGACATCAAGGCGCAGACCGTGGACGTGCAGCTCACCGAGGTCGGTCAGGTCGACGCGGCCGGGGTCTTCACCGCGACGCCGTCGGTCTCCAACTACAAGACGGTCAAATTCCACCTGCGGCGCGACGCCAAGACCAAGAGGTGGCAGATTTCGCAGCTGCCGGGGCCGGGCGTGATCCTCAGCCCGGCGAACTTCAATTCCATCTACACCCCGATCAACCTTTATTTCCTCAATCGCGGGCAGGACCCGCGGGTGGTGCCCGACCCACGGTATTTCGACGTGCCGCCCTTGTCGTTGGCCAGCGCGGTCGCACAGGCCCTGGTCAACGGGCCGTCGGCCCGGCTGCGGCCCGCCGTCGACACGGCGATCCCGCCGAAGGCGCGACTGCGACAAGGGGTGGTGGCGAAATCCCCGCTGCAGATCGACCTGCGCGGGATCGGCGGGATGACCCAGACCCAATTGCACGGCATGGCGGCACAATTCGTCTGGACCATGGATCAGGTGCGGCCGATCCTGCACGTGGAGCGGCTGCAGATCCTCTCCGAGGGCACGGTCGATTCCATCAAGGGTTTCGGCACCCAGCCGCTTTCCAAGGACAGCTGGCTCTCCTACGACCCTGAGGCGATGCCGCCGGGGGCGGCGACCTCCTACCTGATCCAGGACGGCGATGTCATCCGCGGCTCGGACGGCCAGCGGGTCCCGGGAGCCTCCGGCCTTGAGCTGTCCAGCGTCGCCGTGTCGGTCGACGGCCAGTACATCGCCGGCGTTGCGCGCAACGGCAAGGGCGCGACGCTGTACGTCGGGAAGTACGCCGGCCGGCTCCGCGCCGTGCTGCACCAGGCCCAGCTGACGACGCCGACCTGGCTGCCCGACGATCAGCTGCTGCTGGTCAGCAACCGCCGCGACCTGCTCCGCTTCTCCGCCGCGTCGCCGTCCGGCTCGCCGGCGTCGTACACCAACGCCCTCGCCTCCATTCCGGGGGTGCGGTCGCTGCGGGTCTCCCTCGACGGGGCGCGGGTGGCGGTCGTGTCGCTCGACGGCACCGTCTACACCGGCGTCGTCGGGAGCACCGCCCCGATCGTCGGACTCGCCCAACTTGTCGACGCACCGAGCGACGCGACACAGGTCGCCTGGTCGGGCGCCACCGAGTTGACGATCCTCGCCCCCGACCCCAACCTGAGCCTGCCGATGGCCGTGTGGACCGCCGAGGTCGACAGCATTGGCGGTAAGAGGTCGTCGCTGCCCACCAGCGGGTTGCCCGACTCGCCGGTCGCCCTGGCGGCGGCGCCCAACCAATACACGATCGTGCAGCCGAAGAACCAGGACACGCCGTTCTATTACAACAGCGACGACGAGACCTGGTCCGGGCTTCCGTCCAACGACGGCTTCCCGCTGCAGGGCAGCGCCCCGACCTATCCGGGCTGAGATCAGCTATAGCCGGCGGCTATGGGGGTGCGAGCCAGCCGACCGGTATCGCACGGTGAGGCTCGGCACCCGTGCGACGCCGAACTGGTCCGCCTCGCCGGCGCCGGCGGCCCCTTAGCATGCCGGCCGGCGCCCGGCGTACGCCCGTCCACAGCAGCCGCAGCCGTCCACAGGGTCGGCCATCGCCCGTCGCCGGGGTCCTGCATCGGCGAGGCTGACGGCATGTTCGGTGCGCTGCTCGACCTGGTCCTTCCCGCGGCCTGCGTCGGATGCGGCGCCGAGGGCACGCTGCTGTGCCGCGGCTGCGAGCGCACGGTCGGCACCGCCCGCCGGCACAGCCCCGACCCGGCGCCGCCCGGGTTGCCGGAGACCTGGACGGCAGGGCGGTATTCTGGCGCGTTGCGGGCGTTGCTGCTCGGTTACAAGGAGCGGGACCGCCGCGATCTGGCGCCGGTGATCGGGTGCCTGCTGGCGCGAGCCACGCGCGCCGCGGTCATGTCGGTCGGCGACCCCGACCGGGCGCCGCTGGTGCTGGTGCCGATCCCGTCGCGGCGCGCGGTCGCCCGCCAGCGCGGCGGGGACCATGTGCGCCGCCTGCTGGTCGCGGCCATCCGGGCCGATCCGCCGCTGGCTGCCTGCCCGTTGATTCCGGCGCTGCGGGTCGTCGGCCGCCCGGTCGACGCGGTCGGACTGGACACGGCGCACCGGTGGCAGGCGCGGGCCCGGGTCTTCGCGCCGCGGGCTGGCTGCCTGCGGCTCGTCCAGGGCCGCGACGTCGTACTCGTCGACGACCTCATCACGACCGGCGCCACCCTCGTCGACGCCGCCCGGGCGCTTGCCGAGGCCGGCGCCCGGCCGGCCGCGGCGGTGACCCTCGCGGCCACGGCGCGCCGGCGACCCGCGCGCCCGCTCGGCGACCGAGCGTGATTGCCGCCGGCCGGGTCTACCGTCGCCACGCCGGTCGGCGCTACCGTCGATTATTCATCCGCCGTCTGTCAATCTCGCCCGAGAGAATCTCGCCCAGAGAGAGGAGGACCGACCGAGACGGAGCGCAGGGCACAGCACTCAACCCGAGGAGGATCCGTGGACGTTGTCGTACGAGGCCGGAATGTTGAGGTCCCCGATCACTACCGCCAACTGGTGACCGAGAAGCTCACACGGATAGAACGGTTCGACGGCAAGCTGATCCGGATCGACGTCGAGTTGCATCACGAGAAGAATCCCCGCCAGGTCGATGAGTGCCAGCACGTCGAGATCACGGCGGTTTCGCGCGGCCCGGTCGTGCGGTCCGAAGCGCGGGCCGGCGATTTCTACGCCGCGTTGGACACCGCTGTCGGCAAGCTCGAGCGGCGGATGGCCAAGGCCGCCGACCGCCGCCGGGTCCACCACGGCAGGCATCGGCCGACCCGCGTCGCCGACGCGGCCGGCCGGATCGACGCGGCACCGGCGGAAGCCTTCGGCCAGCCCGGCGACATCGCCACGGTCGCCGAGGCTGGCGATGACGCTCTCTACGACGCGCCGCCCACCGATGAGCCGGGCCGGATCGTGCGCCGCAAGCGACACGTCGGCACGCCGATGACGAGCGACCAGGCGCTGCACGAGATGGAGCTCGTCGGGCACGACTTCTACCTGTTCGCCGACGCGGAGACCGGGCTGCCGAGCGTCGTCTACCGCCGCAAGGGCTTCGCCTACGGCGTCATCACGCTCGAGCCGCGGGCGAGCGCGGGCAACGGGACGACGCAAGCGGCCGGCTGAGGCCACTGGAACCGGCGTCGGCGCGCCGCCGCCGGTTCGCAGCGCTGACGTCCCACCGGCCCGAACGCATACCATTGCCACAGACGCGGGCCAGCGATGCGCCTGCTGTGACAGACGCCGAAGGGGTAAGTCAGTAGTGGTATTCAGCAAGCTCCTGCGCGCGGGTGAGGGAAAGATCCTGCGCCGGCTCAGCCGGATCGCCGACGAGGTCAACACCCTCGAGCCCGACTATCTCGAGTTCACCGACGCGGAGCTGCGCGGGCAGACCGACCAGTTCCGCGCGCGCCTGGCCGACGGCGAGACCCTCGATGACGTGCTGCCGGAGGCGTTCGCTGTCGTCCGCGAGGCGTCCAAGCGGGTCGTCGACAAGCGGCATTTCGACGTCCAGATCATGGGCGGCGTGGCGCTGCACCTCGGAAACGTCGCGGAGATGAAGACCGGCGAGGGCAAGACGATCGTCGCCACACTGCCGGTCTATCTCAATGCGCTCGAGGGCAACGGCGTGCACCTGGTCACGGTCAACGACTACCTCGCCAAGTACCACGCCGAGTGGATGGGCCGGGTCTACACCTTCCTCGGCCTGACCGTCGGCGTGATCCTGGCGAACGAGACGCCCGAGCACCGTCGGGCGCAGTACGCAAGCGACATCACCTACGGCACCAACAACGAGTTCGGTTTCGACTACTTGCGCGACAACATGGCCTGGGACAGCAGCGAGCTGGTCCAGCGCGGTCACCGCTACGCCGTCGTCGACGAGGTCGACTCGATCCTCATCGACGAGGCCCGCACGCCACTGATCATCTCCGGTCCGGCCGAGCAGAGCGCCCGCTGGTACGTCGAGTTCGCGCGGCTCGCGCCGCTGCTGCACCGCGACTCCGACTACGAGGTCGAGGAAGGCAAGCGCACCGTCGCGATCAGCGAGTCCGGCGTGGCGCGGGTGGAGGATCAGCTCGGCATCGACAACCTCTACGAGGCCGTCAACACCCCGCTGGTCGGCTACCTCAACAACGCGCTGAAGGCCAAGGAGCTCTACAAGCGCGATCGCGATTACATCGTCCGCGACGGCGAGGTGCTGATCGTCGACGAGTTCACCGGCCGGGTGCTGCTGGGCCGGCGGTACAACGAGGGCATGCACCAGGCGATCGAGGCCAAGGAAGCGGTGGAGATCAAGGAGGAGAACCAGACCCTCGCGACCATCACCCTGCAGAATTATTTCCGCCTCTACGACAAGCTGGCCGGCATGACCGGCACGGCTATGACCGAGGCCGCCGAGCTGCACCAGACCTACGAGCTGGGCGTCGTACCGATCCCGACCAACATGCCGATGATCCGCGAGGACGCCGCCGACATCGTCTACAAGACCGAAGAGGCGAAGTTCGCGGCCGTGGTCGCTGACATCGAGAATCGGCACGCCGAGGGGCAGCCGATCCTGGTCGGTACCGCATCGGTCGAGAAATCCGAGCTGCTGTCCGGGCTGCTGCTGCGGCGCGGCATCAAGCACGCGGTGCTCAACGCGAAGCAGCACGAGCAGGAAGCGCAGATCGTCGCCCAGGCCGGGCGCAAGGGTGGCGTGACCGTCGCGACCAACATGGCCGGCCGCGGCACCGACATCATGCTCGGCGGAAACCCAGAGTTCACCGCGGACCTCGAGCTCCGGGCCAAGGGCCTGTCCCCGTCCGAGACCCCGCAGGAGTACGAAGCGGCCTGGGACGACGCCGTCGCCGCGGCCGAGAAGAAGGCCGCCACCGAGCACGACGAGGTCGTCGACGTCGGTGGGCTCTATGTCCTTGGCACCGAGCGGCACGAGTCCCGCCGGATCGACAACCAGCTGCGCGGACGCTCCGGACGCCAGGGCGATCCGGGCGAGTCCCGCTTCTACCTCTCGCTCGGCGACGATTTGATGAAGCGGTTCAACGCCAATGCGGTCGAAGCGATCATGACCCGGCTGCGCATGCCCGATGACGAGCCGATCGAGTCGAAGATGGTCAGCCGTGCGATCCGGTCCGCGCAGACGCAGGTCGAGCAGCAGAACTTCGAGATCCGCAAGAACGTGCTCAAGTACGACGAGGTGATGAACCGCCAGCGCGAGGTCATCTACGCCGAGCGCCGGGAGGTGCTCGAGGGCGCCGACCTGCAGGAGCAGGTGCGGCACATGATCGACGACACGACCCGCGCCTACGTCACCGGGGCCACCGGCGAGGGCTACCCGGAGGACTGGGATCTCGACCAGCTGTGGACGGCGCTCAAGACGCTCTACCCGGTCTCGGTGAGTAAGGAGGAGGTCATCAAGCAGGGTGGCGGCGAGTTGAGCCAGCTCACCGACGAGGTGCTGCTCGAGGAGATCCAGGCCGACGCCCACGCGGCGTACGACCAGCGCGAGAAGGACGTCGGTGCCGAGGTGATGCGCGAGCTCGAGCGCCGCGTCGTGCTCTCCGTCCTCGACCGCAAGTGGCGCGAGCACCTCTACGAGATGGACTACCTGCAGGAGGGCATCGGGCTGCGCGCGATGGCGCAGCGCGATCCGCTGGTCGAGTACAAGCGCGAGGGCTTCGAGATGTTCTCCGCGATGATGGACGGCATCAAGGAGGAATCGGTCGGCTACCTGTTCAACGTCGAGGTGCAGGTCGAGAACGAGGACGTCGCCGACGACTCCGACGCCGGTATCGAGATCGTCACCGCCCCGGAGCCCGACCGGCCCGCGACCGCGTCGCTGCCCGACGCCGCTGCGCCGCCGTCCGACGCGACCACGACGCCGGCACCGGACGACACCGCCCGCGACGGCGGACGCGGGGCGCCGGCCGCATCGCCTGGCGGGTCAGCTGCGAAGCCGGTCGCTCCGAAACAGGAGCTGCGGGCCAAGGGTCTCGACCGGCCGCAGCGGCGTACCGACGACCTGAACTACTCGGCGCCGTCCCTCGGCCAGGAGGACAACTCGCCGAACACCACCACGATCACCGGTTCCAACACTCCCGCGCGCAACGCCCCCTGCCCCTGCGGTTCCGGCAAGAAGTACAAGCGCTGCCACGGCGCTCCCAGCCCGGTCTGAGCCCACTCAGTCGATCTGGGGCCCGGGACGGCTTTCTCGGTCGCTGCGCGCCTCGCTCGTTCCTCGCTCGGGTGCTCGCTCCCTCGTCAGCCGATCTGGCGCCCTGGACGGCTTTCTCGGTCGCTGCGCGCCTCGCTCGTTCCTCGCTCGGGTGCTCGCTCCCTCGTCAGCCGATCTGGAGCTGCACGCACCGCCACCTCCCGTCCAGGCCCTCGAGGCGGGCGGCGACCGCCCGGTAGCGGGCGCCGTGTCGTACGACGGCCGCCAGCTCGACGATCCCGTCGGCCGGTGTGGTGACGTGCACCGAGCGCAGCGGTGAGGCGGGTACGGCCGGTCCGCCACGCCGCGCTGGTGCGGGGCGGGCGAGCGGCCAGCTCCGCCGGCTCGCGACCCGCTGCGAGACGCCGTGGAACACCGCGGGGCTCAGCATCGGCTGCACCTGCGTGATCGACCGGCGCCCGGCAAGCACCTCGATGAGGGCGCGGATGAGCACCCGTCCGAACCGCTCGGGATCCGGCAGGTCGGCCGAGCGGGTCGGCTGCCGCTCGAAGAATCCGGCGACCCGACTCGCGGTCGCCGGTCGCGCAATCGGTCGCGGCGCTGGGGCGGGATCGTCGAAGGGGAGTGGCTCGGTCTCCGGCGGGACGAGGTGCAGGTGCCGGTGGCCACCTACCGGCTCGGTGACGAGTGACGGGTGCTCATGCTCGGCCCAGTCGCAGACCGGATCCAGCGGTGGCTCGAACGGTGCCAGCCGCCGGACCGTCGGCACGCGGGTGAGTGTCGGAGCGGGGCTCATCGGTTCGGTCGCGGCTGCGGACATCGCTGGTCCTCCCTGAGATACGGCTCGACGCCGGGTTGTCGGTGCCTGCCGGTGCGGCTTCAGCTCGTTGGATCGGCCGGGACGATCAGGACCTGGCCGGGATGGATGAGGTTAGGGTCGGTGCCGATCAGAGCGCGGTTCGCGGTGTACCACCGCGGCCACTCGCGGGCGACGCGGGCGTCGGATGCGCCCGCCGGCAGGTGGGCGCGCGCCAGGTCCCAGAGACAGTCACCCGCCTGTACGACGACGCGGTGAGGTGTGATATGGCGACGGTGGTGGGCGGACACGTGCCGCCGGAGGGGCCGGCTGGTGGCGTCCGCTGCCCCGGTCGGCCAGTCGATGCCGGTCGGGGCGGGGGTGGTGGCGCGAAAGGCCGGGTTGACCCTCGGCGTGGGGATCCCCGCGCCGGCCGATCCGGTCTCCGGCCAGTCGGCATCGATGGGACCGGCCGGCTGGTGGGCGGTATACGCCGCGGACCCGCCGACGGCGGCCGCCGCGACCGGAGTCCCGGCCGCCCCGTATCCGGCCGGGCCCACGGCGGCGTTGCTGCCGGCAGCGACGCCGGCGCCGCTGGCAAGGGAGACGCCGAGCGCGACCGCGGCCGCACGGCGTACCGCCGCCGGCAGCGTGCGCTCGGCCACCGCCTGGGACACCGCGCCGGCCGCCCCGGGGAGCCGCGTCGCCGCAACGGCTCCGACTCCGAGCACCAGCCAGCCGAGCACCAGCCAGCCCACGACACCGAGCACCAGCACCGCCGCGCTGTCGGGACCGGCCGAGTCGATGTAGTGCTGCGGATCGCGGGCCGCGAGCGCAACGTCGCGCAGGCTCGGCCCCGCCGCCGCCAGCACGAGCGCGGCCAGGAAGACCGGAGCGAGGGTGACAGCGGTACGAACGGCACGCACGGCATGCTCTCCTTTGATCCGATAACGTCTGTTGGCATACCTAAGCTTACTGACCATCGCGTGTCAATACCTTATCATTCGGCTTCTTAGATTCCCTTGCCCTTCGGCACTAGCCGTTGGCTTCCGAGGCGCGAAAGGATGTGGCCGTGCGCTGGGACCGGTTGTTCGAGGACCTCGAGGCTCAGTTCGATGCCGC
The DNA here is from genome assembly GCA_038253135.1 of Mycobacteriales bacterium. Taxonomy (GTDB): domain Bacteria; phylum Actinomycetota; class Actinomycetes; order Mycobacteriales; family QHCD01; genus JBBSHJ01. The sequence continues at coordinate 18,203 of JBBSHJ010000002.1, forward strand.
GGATGCGGCGGAGTACGCCGGCGAGATCGTCGAGCGCACGCGTACGGCGATCGGTGCGTTGCGGCTCGTCGATCGGCTTCGCGCTGCGGGTGATCGCCCGATCCGATTGACGGTCCTGGGCGCGGGAGCCGTCCGCGGGGAGGTCCGCGCCGTGGGCTCGGAATGGGTGGTGCTCGGGCTCACCGGCGGCGGCGAGGCGCTCGTCCCTCTTGCCGCGATCATGGGCGTGCACGGCCTCGGCCGGCACGCGGCGACACCCGGCAGCGAGGGTGAGGTGGTCAAGCGTCTCGGCCTACGTCACGCCCTGCGCGCTATCGCCCGCGACCGATCCCGATGCCAGATCACGACGGTTGACGGCACGCTCGTCACCGGCACCATCGACCGCGTCGGCGCCGATTTCCTCGAAGTCGCGGAGCTTCCTGTCGGCGAGGTCCGGCGGCCGAACGCCGTTCGCGGCGTGGACACGGTGCCGCTCTCCGCCATTGCACTGGTACGCACCGCATAGAAGCGTGGGTCGGTATTCGCGAATCGGTTTTTGTCGGCCGCGTGGTTGGTGGCTGGTCGTCTTTCGGTGGTGCGCCGTTGGTTGCGGACTTCGATTCGGTGTTGGTGACGATGAGCCTGGCGCTCGCTCGATGCTCGCTCCCTCGTCAGTCGACCGGACCGGCGAAGGGGTGCGACTGCACGAATTCCTGCGTGTTGTCGTACATCCGCTTGATGTACTCCTCCAGCTTGGGCGCCTCGACCCTCCACATGCCCTTGCCGCCGAGCTTGATCGCCTCGAGATCGCCATTGCGGACCAGCGCGTACACCTGCTTGTCCGACACGTTGAGCACCTCGGCCACGTCGGCGAGGGTCAGGAATCGTCGATCGGGCATGGCACCTGCCTGGGTCTCGCGCCGGCCGGGAAAGCTGTCTGATCCGCAGTGTCTCACCCGGAACCGCCGCCGTGCGCACGCCATCCACAGCGCGCCAGAGACGCCGTCCTTGTGGACGGGACTGCCGGAGGGGCATCGTGCCTGGCATCATCTCCGAGTCCGCACGTGGCAACCGGTGGGCAACGAGCCGGGACGAGGGCTGGGGGAGGCATGGTCGAGGACAAGGCGGCGCGGGCCCGACGGCTGACACCGCCATCGTGGCTCGACCTGCGACTGGTTCTCGGAGTGCTGCTCGTCCTGGTGGCCGTCGTGGTCGGCGCGCGCGTCTTCACCGACGCGGACAAGTCTGTGCGGGTGTGGGCCGCGGCGCGGGACCTGCCGGCCGGATCGCGACTGACGCCCGACGACCTGAGGACCGTACGCGTCCGGCTCTACGGCAACACCAACGCCTACCTGTCCGCGAGCACCCCTCTCGCCGGACGCCAGACGACGCGGGATCTTAGCAGCGGTGACCTCCTGCCCCGGTCCGCGCTGACCCACGCCGACCCGGCGGGCGCGATCGTTCCGTTGTCGGTCCCGCGGGACGCTGTGCCGCCGGGACTGCGGCGGGGGGACCGGATCGACGTGTACGCCGCGGGCGCGAAGGATTCGACCGGCGATCAGTCGACGTACCGCGTGCTCCGCGCCGTGACGATCCAATCGGTCGACTACGGCAGCAACAGCGCCCTGTCCGCCAGCCGCGAGACCGTGCAGTTGACGATCGAACTGCCGCCCGAGTGCGCCGCCAAGGCCGTGCCGCGGGTGTCGGGTCAGACCCTGTTCGTCGTGCTGCAGATGCGACCGGTGAAGGTCGACGCATGCGCCGACGCGGCGTCTTGGCCGCAGTCCTCCCGGCCCCAGGGGCAGCCGAAATGATCGTGGCGGCGCGATGAGCGTTGCGGTTCTCACCGCGGTCACGGGAGCGACCTGGGAAGCCGACCTCGTCTCATCCTTGGGCCGGAGCGACCTGGACATCTCGATCGTCGGCCGGTGCGTGGACCTCGCCGATCTGCTCGCCGCAGCGGCGGCCGGGACGGCGCGCGCGGTGCTTTTGTCCGCGGAGCTCCGCCGGCTCGACCGCGACGCGGTGGTACGCCTGACGGCGACCGGCGTCGCGATCGTCGGTCTCGTCACGCCGGGCGACGAGATCGCGGAGCGCACCCTTCACCAGCTCGGCGTGGCGCGGGTGCTGCCGGCCGACGCGGCGCCGGCCGAGATCGCGGCGAAGGTGCGGGAGTCGGTCGCAGCGCTCACCGCGCCCGGCGCCGAGGATGCGGCCCGCCGCCTCGTCGCCGACCCGCGCCCGAAGGTTCCCGAATCACCCGTCGCCGCCGCGGTCGACCCGGCCGGCCCGCCGGCGCCGGGCCGGGTGATCGCGGTGTGGGGCCCGACCGGTGCGCCGGGTCGCACGACCGTCGCCGTCGGGGTCGCCGACGAGGCGGCCCGGCTCGGTGTCGACACGCTGCTGATCGACGCCGACGTCTACGGCGGCGTGGTCGCCCAGGTGCTGGGGCTGCTCGACGAGTCTCCCGGCCTCGCCGCCGCGGCCCGGCAGGCCCTGACCGGATCGCTGGACGCGCGTGCGCTCGACCGGATCGCGTTGCGGATCGGAGACCAGCTGCGGGTGCTGACCGGAATCGCCCGCCCGGAGCGCTGGCCGGAGGTGGCGGGCTCCGCGATGGAGGTCGTGATCGACGTCGTACGCCGGTGCGTGCCGTTCACGGTGATCGACTGCGGCTTCTCGATCGAGGCGGACGAGGAGCTCAGCTACGACACGGTGAGTCCCCGGCGCAACGGCGCGACGCTCGCCGCGCTGGCCGAAGCCGATGTGGTGCTCTGCGTCGGCGGCGCGGACCCGGTTGCCCTGCAGCGCTTGGTGCGAGCTTTGTCGGCCCTGGCCGAGACGGTCGACCGGGTCCGGCCGGAAATCATCATCAACCGGCTGCGCAAAGGCGTGATACCCGGTGAGCCGACGACCGAAATCGCCGCGGCCCTCCGGCGATACGCGGGCGTCGAAGCGATCGCTTATCTCCCGAACGATCCGGCGGCGACCGATGCCGCGCTGGCGCTCGGCAAGACGCTCGCCGAGGTGTCGTCGGGTAGCCCGTTGCGGAGCGAGCTCACCGGGCTTGCACGGCGGCTCGCCCGCGTGCCGGCCGCACGCACCCGCGCCCGCCGCAAGGCGTGATCCGGGACCGGTTACTCGCTGTGATGCCCGGTAACGTTTTGAGATTGCTCTGGCCCGCCCGTAGCCGGGGCGGACAGTATCCGGCTAAGGTTCGTCCGTCTCCCCGCGTCGTTACAGGCGGTGTGGCTGATTTCGGGGATTAGCGACGAGAGCACGGTTTCGGGGACGTCGAGCGTGTCCGCACTCCCTGATGGAGTTTGCATGTCCTTGCTCCGGCACCCGTCGCGGCGACCTTCAGCCCTGGCCGGCCTGGCCACGTTTCTCGGCCTTGCACTGGTTGCAATGACTCCTACAACCGCGTCAGCGACCGCCGAACCGAACTATTCGGTGAAGGTGTCGCCCTATTACGCGAACGGGTGGGGACATCCGCCCAGGCCGAGCGATCTGATGAGCGCCAGCGGTGTCCGGTGGTTCTCGATGGCATTCATCCTGGCCAACGGTGCGCACTGCACGCCACTGTGGGACGGCGACCGCGCGCTCAGTAATGCGTCCGACACGAGCCGTATCGCCGCGATCCGAGCGGGTGGCGGCAACGTGCTCGCGTCCTTCGGAGGAGCGACCGGGTGGAAACTCGGCCGTCAGTGCAAGACCGTCTCCGGGCTCGTCGCCGCCTACCAGAAGGTCATCAACACCTACCACCTCAAGGGAATCGACGTTGACATCGAGGCGGCAGAATTCCACGACCCGACCGCGGTGCAGCGTGAAATCAACGCATTGCGCACCCTCAAGGCACGAAATCCGTCGCTGGTCATCTACATCACGTTCCCGAGCCTGAAGACGGGGCCGGACGCCTATGGTGTGGACCTGATCAAGCGATCGTCACTGTCGCACCTGTGGATCAGCGCGTGGGTGATCATGCCCTTCGACATGGGCGGCAACCAAATGGGAAATGACACGATCAAGGCGACCAACGGCCTGAAGAATGTCATCCAGAATTGGTATGGGGTGACGAGCGACCAGGCCTATCGGGTCTCCGGGATCTCGACGATGAACGGCCGGACCGACAACGGCGAGACCGTCACGCAGGCGGACTTCCGAGCCATTGTCACCTACGCGAACGCGCATCACATCGGACGTCTCGCCTTCTGGTCGAGCAACCGCGACCGGCCGTGCACCGGCAGCAGCGTCCCGGATTCGTGCAGCCACGTCTCGCAGATCAACTGGGAATTCGACTGGATCGCGTCCGGCTTCCGCGGCTGAGACCTCCGGCCGCCCGCGTCTTCGTACCCGTTCGATCATGCCCGACTACGTCGATCCGGCAGAGGCCGCCGGTACGACGCCCGCGGGGCGCCGCGTTCCGGGCGGCGGGCACAGGCGATCTGTCACCTGCTCCCACCGGCCCCGGCAACCGTGGTGGACGTAGCGGCCGGGACGGAATCGTCGGCCCGTGCGATCATCGGTCGGTGGCCGATCGACTGAGCGCTCTGGACGCGTCCTTCCTGCATCTGGAGGAGCCGACGACCCCGATGCACGTCGGGAGCCTGGCCCTCTTCACGCCGCCGCGGGGCGGGCTCGATTTTGACGACTTCGTCGCCCACGTCGGCGCGCGGATCGGCCTCGTGCCGCGCTACCGGCAGCGAATCATCTCCGTGCCCGGCAACGTTGCGAACCCGGTCTGGGCCGACGATCCGGATTTCGACCTGAGCTATCACCTGCGGCGCAGCGCCATCCCGCGCCCGGGCTCCGAGGAATCGTTGCTGGAGCTGGTCGCCCGGCTGATATCCCGGCCTCTGGATCGCAACCGGCCGTTGTGGGAGATGTACGTCGTCGACGGGCTGTCCGGCAACCGGCTGGCCGTAATCAGCAAGACGCACCACGCGATGGTCGACGGCCTGGCGGCGGTCGACCTCGGCCAGGTCATGCTCGACCCGACCAGGACTCCGCCGCCGGTTCCCGAGCCCGCCCCGTGGGAGCCGGAGCCCACGCCCAGCCCGATCGAGCTGGTCCGCGACGCGCTCACCGACATCGCGCACCGCCCGTCCTCGGCGGTGGACGCGTTCCGCGGCGCCCTGATCGACGTGCAGACGACCGCCGACCGCGTGCTGAGCATGGTCGGTGGCCTGACGTCGGCCGTGGTGACCGCATCCCGGCCCGCGCCGGAGGGCCCGTTGAACGTCGAGATCGGCAGCAGCCGCCGCTACGCGATCGCCAGGACCACGCTCGCCGACCACAAGGCCGTCCGGGCCCGGCACGGCGGCACGGTCAACGACGTCGTGCTCGCCACCGTCGCCGGCGGGCTCCGCTCCTTCCTGATGAGCAGGGGCGAGGACGTGCGGCCCGGAACGGCACTGCGGGCGCTGGTACCAGTTTCGGTGCGGGCCAGCAGCGAGCCGGCCGCCGGCGACGAGGCCGGCCCGGCGAGCGGGAACAAGATCCTGTGCTACCTGGTCGACCTTCCGGTCGGGGACGCGGATCCGATCGGGCGACTGGCCAAGGTCAGCGAGTCGACCCGCATGGTCAAGACATCGGGGCAGTCGGTCGGGGCCGACGCGTTGATCAGAATGGCCGGCTTTGCCCCGCCGACATTGCATGCGGTCGGTGCGCGCGCGGTGAATGCCTGGTCGCGACGGCTCTTCAACGTCATCGTCACGAATGTTCCCGGCCCGCAATTCCCGCTGTACGCCGCGGGTGCGCGGCTGCGCGAGGTATTTCCGATCGTCCCGCTGGCCAAGGGTCAGGCGCTCGGCATCGGGTTGACCTCCTACAACGGCGGCGTCTATTACGGCCTGAACGCCGATCGTCACGCGATGGGCGATGTCGACGTCGCGGCCGGGATGCTCACCGACTCACTGGCCGAGCTGGTCGGGGCCTCACGATGACGCGGGTCTTCGTGTCGGCGACCACCTCGCTGCTGGCCGAGCTGCTGCAGGAGAGCGCGCTCGAGGACGTGCCGCGCACCGCGTTCGCCGTCACCATCGGGCTACGGGAGTTCTTCGCCGAGGGGACCGAGGAGGAGCTTGAATACCAGGCCCTGCTCGCCGCCGCCCGCGGCTCGCTGCGGCTTCTCGACGCCGATCAGCACGCTGCACGGCGACGCGTGGTCATCGTTGCCGACCTGCCCGACGCTGCCCTCAAGGAGGATCCCAGCGTCGATCGCGCGGTGGTGGCGGTCGCGTCTCGCGTCGCGTTGCGCGACGTCGCGGCCGTCTACATGGACGCACCTGGCGCGGAGGACGACGTACGCCGCGCCGCGGCTTTCGTGCTGGAAGCCGATATCGGCGGCGCCGACGCGCAGTTCGTCGTCGACAATGCCGAGGGTCACGAACTCGGCTGGTACGCCACGCAGGAGATCGGCCCGCTGCTGGAACTGCTGTAAGACCGCTCGCTCGCCGAACCCGGTCCGACGAAGTACCCGAGGAGGCTCCGTGGACGCCGTCACCGGCCCGCCGACACCGCGCAACGAGCCGGTGCTCGACTACGCACCGGGCTCACCGGAAGCCGCCGCCGTCGCGGCGGCACTCTCGCAGCTCGCCGGCAGGCGCACGGAGCTGACCATGACCATCGGCGGCGACCGGATGCTCGGCGCCGGGGAGCCGATCGACGTGGTGGCGCCGCACCGGCACGGCCACGTCGTCGGCACGATGGGCAACGCAACGGCGCCGGATGTACGCCGCGCCGTGTCGGCTGCGGTTGAAGCGGCGCCGGCCTGGCGGGCGCTGGGCCCCGACGAGCGCGCGGCCGTAATGCTGCGTGCCGCCGACCTGCTCACCGGTCCCTGGCGGGCGCGGATGAACGCCGCGACCATGCTCGGCCAGTCGAAATCCGTCTACCAGTCCGAGATCGACGCGGCCTGCGAATTGGCCGATTTCTTCCGCTTCAACGTGCATTTCGCCCGGAACATCATGGCCGAGCAGCCGCAGTCCACCGCCGGTACATGGAATCGCTTCGACCACCGACCGCTCGAGGGTTTTGTCCTCGCCATCACACCGTTCAACTTCACCTCGATCGCGGTCAACCTGCCGACGGCGCCGGCATTGATGGGTGTCCCCGTCGTCTGGAAGCCGTCGCCGACCCAGCAACTGGCCGCGCACGAGGCGATGCTGCTGCTCGAGGCCGCCGGCCTGCCGCCCGGAGTCATCAACCTGGTCACCGGCGACGGGAGCGCGGTCAGCGAGGTCGCCGTCCCCTCACCCGACCTCGCCGGCATTCATTTCACCGGGTCGACGGCGACCTTCCGGCGGCTGTGGTCGACGGTCGGCGCGTCGCTGGGTAATTACCGGAACTACCCGCGGCTCGTGGGGGAGACGGGCGGGAAGGACTTCGTCATCGCCCACCCGAGCGCGGATTCCGTGTCGCTCGCCGTCGCAATGGTGCGGGGCGCCTTCGAGTATCAGGGGCAGAAGTGCTCGGCGGCCTCCCGGGCCTACCTGCCGCGCTCCTTGTGGGAGGGCGGGTTGCGGGACCTGCTCGTCTCCAGCACCGGTGCGTTGCGGTACGGGGACATTGCCGATTTCGGAAATTTCGGCGGGGCCGTGATCGATCGGCACGCATTCGCCAAGCACGCCGCCGCGCTGCGCCGATTTGCCGGCGATCCGGCCTGCGACGTCCTGGCCGGCGGGTCGGCCGACGACTCGGTCGGGTATTTCGTGCAGCCGACTGTGGTGACGTGCACCGATCCCGAGCACGAGATTTTCAGCACGGAGTATTTCGGCCCGATCCTCGGCGTCTACGTCTATGACGACGGCGATTTCGAGACGGTCGTGCGGCAGGCCGCCGGCGTGGCGCCGTACGCCCTCACGGGCGCGGTCTTCGCCCGCGACCGGAGTGCGATCGCCTGGGCGAGCGAGGAATTGCGTTACTCCGCGGGAAACTTCTACGTCAACGACAAGCCCACCGGAGCGGTGGTCGGCCAGCAGCCGTTCGGTGGTGCGCGGGCGAGCGGCACCAACGACAAGGCCGGCTCGCCGCTGAACCTGCTGCGATGGGTCTCGCCGCGAACGATCAAGGAGACCTTCGTGCCGGCGACCAGGCACCGCTACCCCCACCAGGGATAGTGCGTGCGGATCAGCGGGCGAGGCGCGCCTGAAGGCCGGTGCGGACGTCCGGCCATTCCGCGGCCAGGATGGAGAAATACGCGGTGTCGCGGACGGTCCCGTCCCAGGTGAGGTTCGTGGCCCGAAGGACGCCGTCGAAACGCGCGCCGAGCCGGGCGATCGCCGCGCGCGAGCGCTCGTTGCGCGCGTCGGTCTTGAGCGAGACCCGGACCACCTGCCAGGCCTCGAAGGCCTGGGTGAGAAGGAGCAGCTTCGCCTCGGCGTTGACCGGCGTCCGCTGCGCCGACCGGGAGTACCAGGTGTGCCCGATCTCGACGGCATCCGGCGCGGCTCGGCCGGACCAGCGGACGAAATCATGCAAGCGGGTCGAACCGACGATGGTGTCATCGGAGATCCGGATCGCCGCGAACGCCTGCGCCTCCGGGCCCGTCAGCGCCTGCTGGATATAGACCAGCATCGACCCGGCATCGCCCGGCACCCAGGTGAGGTCGTAGCTGTCGCGCGATTCCGTCGCCGCGGCGAGGAGTCCCGGAAGGTGCGGCGGCCGGAGCGGCTCGAGCCGTACGTGGCGGCCGGCCAAGGTGGTCATCGGATCGGCCTGTCGGTGTCGGCGGCGGGATCCCTGATCGCGGTCGGAGCCGGCTCGGCCGCGAGTCGCTCCAGCAGGTGAGCCCGCGCGCTCGCATCGCCCGGGCCGCGGCGCTCGGACAGCCGGGTGGCGATGCCCCGGCGTACACCGGCGGTCTTGTTGCCGCCGTACTTGAACTTCGCCCGCACGTCGAGCACGGCGAGCCGGATGCCGCGGATCCCGGGCAGCAGTCGCGGGTGGGTCGTGGGGTCGTCCATCGGCACGTGCGCCTGCAGGCCGGCCAGCTGGCGGCGCAGGATCTGCACCTTGCCGTCCGCGTCGTCGACGACGGTGACCTCGCCGTGCAGTTGCACGGCGCCGTAATAGGTCGTCGGCACCCCGGTCCGGGCCGGAGCCGAGGGATCGGCGTTCCAGTCCGACGGGATGTAGCTCCAGTCGCCCGCAATGGACAGCGTCGCGGCGGCGCGCTCGGCCAGCGCGGCCCAGACCGGATTGGGTCGGGCCAGGTGCAACCAGACCTCGTCGCCGACCAGCGAGAACTGGGTCGGTACGACGACCGGATACGCGCGGTCCCGGCCGGTCGCGATGAGGTGCCCGAAACCTTGCGCCGTGACGAAATCCCGCCACTCGCGCTCGTCGCGGGCGGCGTCCCAGGGATGCACCAGCATTCTGGTCCCTCCAAGCCTGAGGTGGCCTTTGGCTGAGGTGGCCATTGACTGACGTGGCCGTTGACTGACGTGGCGATTGACGTGTTCGTTACAGTACAAAACAATGTACGTATCAGAACGATATCGGATCCACGGGAAGGATGCCCAGACAATCGCGCTGGGCATCGAGGAGCTGGTGCGGACGGGCGCACTGCCGGCCGGCGAGCCCCTGCCGACCGTGCGCGGCCTGGCGGGTGAGCTCGCCGTGAGCCCGACGACGGTGGCCGCGGCGTACCGCACGCTGCGCGATCGCGGGCTCGTGCAGGGCGAGGGCCGGCGAGGAACCCGGGTCACCGGCGCGCGGTCCGATCGCGCCCGCACGGCCCCCGCGGTCCCCGCCGGGATCCGTGATCTGTCCTCGGGTGCGCCGGACCCCGCGCTGTTGCCCCGGTACGGCCCGTTCCTGCGGCGACTCACGTCCGCGCCCCGGCTCTATGAACGCTCGAGCGTCCTGCCGGCCCTCGAGGAGGTGCTGCGCCTGGACATCGCCGCCGACTTCGGTCGCGCGGTCGCAGACCCGCTCGCGATCGTCAGCGGTGCCTTGGACGGCATCGAGCGCACGCTGCTCTCGGTCCTGCGACCCGGCGACCGCGTCGCCGTCGAGGATCCCGGTTACGCCAACCTGATCGACCTCGTCGCGGCGGCCGGCCTCCTCGCCGTACCGGTCATTATCGACGCCGACGGCATGACGCCGGAGTCCCTCCATCGCGCCGTGCGGGCCGGAGTGCGGGCCGTGGTGATCACCCCGCGCGCGCAGAACCCGACCGGCGCCTCGACCTCCGCCGGTCGCCGCCGGGACCTGCGGGCGCTGCTGCGCGAGCACCCCGGAGTTCTGGTGGTGGAGGACGACCACGCGGCGGGTATCGCCGGCGCCCCGCTGCACGCCGTCGGTCCGGGACTCGAACGCTGGGTCTACGTGCGCTCGCTGTCGAAGGCGCACGGGCCGGACCTGCGCGTCGCCGCGCTCCTCGGCGACCCGGAGACGGTCGCGCACGTCACCCGCCGGCACCGCCTCGGCGCGGGCTGGGTCCCGTTGCTGATGCAGGAGCTGGCGGCCGGTCTGCTGGCCGACCCGGCGGTGGCCGATCGGGTCCGGGCGGCGCAGGCGGCGTACGCCGCGCGCCGGGACGCGCTGCTGCGGGCGCTCGATGTTCGCGGCATCGCCGCGACCGGCCGGACCGGCCTCAACGTCTGGGTCCCGGTTGCGAACGAGAGCGCTGCCGTCACGGCGTTGCGCGATGCGGGGTGGGCGGTGGGCGCCGGCGAGCGGTTCCGGCTGCGGTCCGCGCCGGCCCTGCGGATCACGGTGGCGACGCTCGCTCCGGACGAGGCGCAGCGGGTCGCCGCCGCGGTGGACGCGGGGCAGCGCCAGGGGACGTACGCCGGCTGACTAGTCCGCGGCCACCTGCACCGGTACGACGTGCCGGCGGACCACCAGGACGCCGCGGCCCGGCACCGGGGAGGGGCGCCGGCGGGGCAGCCGCACGCCGAGCAGCTCACCGTCGGCCGGCACCGGCGCGAGCAACAACCCGGCGCCGGCCTGGCGCAGGGCCGCACCGAGCCCGCGATAGCTGCGGGCGATCCCTTCGCCGTGACCCGCCGCCACCACGAGGACGGCCCGCGCCTGCATGAGCCCGGTGATCCGCTCGCCGAGCGGGAGGTCCCCGATCAATTCGACGTCGTCGACGAGGATCGCGGCCGGACCGGTCGTGGCGGCCAGCGCGTCGTCCAGGCGGTCGATCGCGTCGCCGGCACCGGCCGGCACGGTGACGAGCGGGCTGCAGGCGCCGAGCGGCGAGCGGGGTGGTGCGATCACGACCACCCGCACGCCCGCGCGGGCGAGCTCGGTGGCGAACCGGGACAGGGCGGTGGACCGGCCGCTGCCCGGCGGACCGGCGATCAGGAACCCCGGCCCGTCGCCGTCCAGGTCGACCGTGACCGGGTCGGCCGTGTCGCCGCCGAGCCCCAGCACGACCTGCAGCGGGCCGTCCCGGCGAGCGGCCGACAGCGTCCCGGCCGGAACGCGCTCGGGCAGCGGCACCAGGCGGATCGGGCCGCGGCCGGCGGCCGGCGGGGCCGAGGACTCGGCCAGCGCGCGGAGTGACGCGGCCTGGCTGTGGCCCGGCGCCGGCGCGAGGATCTGCACCTCGGTGGCCGACTCGGCGAGCAGGCCGCGGCCGGGCGGCAGGTCGATCGGGACCTGCCGGGGGCGGATCCCGAGCAGGCCGTAGTCGGATCGGTCCGGCAGGGCCAGCGCGATCCGGGTGCCCAGCGTGGTGGGCACCCGAGCGGTGAGCGCGGCGCGATCGCCGGCCACCGCGACGATGAGGCCGGCACCGGGGCCCTCGCGGATCAGTTTGTGCAGCGACTCGACGGCCGGGCCGGCGTCCAGGCCGTCGTACGCCGCCATGAACCCGTCCCAGCCATCGAGCAACAGCAGCTGGTACGGCAGGATCGCACCGGTCGCGCGGGCCGCCCGCTGCTCGGCCGGCGACCCGAAGCCGCCGGCCGCGAGCACGGCCTTGCGGCGGTCGAGCTCGTCGCCGAGCCGGGCGAGCAGGCGCTCGCCGCGGGCGGGGTCCTCGCGGTCGCAGTAGGCGCCGCAGTGCGGCAGGGCCGTGATCGGGCGGAGCCCGCCGCCGGCGCAGTCGAGCAGGTAGACGTGCAGGTCCTCCGGGCCGAGCCGTCCGGCCGCGGCGATCGCGAGGGTGCGCAGGGCCGTCGTCCGCCCGGTGCGCGCGGCCCCGGCGATCAGCAGCCCGGTGCCGGCCGCGAGGTCCACCTCGACGGTCGTACGCCGCTGCTCGGCCGGACGGTCGGCGAGCGCGAACGGCAGCCGCGTCGGCTCCGGCAGGTCACCGGCGGGCATCTCGGCGGCGGGCAGGTCGCGCTCGGTCACGACCCGGGGCAGCGGCGGGAGCCATGGGCGGCGCGCCCGCGCTGTCGTGCTCGCGCGGATGCGGTCGACCAGATCGGCGAGGTCGGTGCGCCCCGGATCACCGATCCCGGCGTCGGGATCGGCGCCGGCGCGATCCGGTGGCCAGGCCACCCGGCGTACGTCGACGGAGCGGGACGACCGGCGCCGCAGCGGCGCGCCGACATGGGCCGTTTGGAAGGCGACGACGCCCTCGGCCCCGATCCTGGCCACCGCGCGGCCGGGCGTGGCCGCCGAGATCGCGGCGGCGTCGGGACCGTCGATGACGTCCGCGGACTCCGCGGCGTCGGTGACCCGCAGCGCGATCCGCAGGTTGGTGTTGGCCCGGATCAGCGGCGACACCACGCCTCCGGGACGTTGCGTGGCGAGAACGAGGTGGATGCCCAGCGACCGGCCGCGCATCGCGATGCCGACCAGCCCGTCCACGAAATCCGGCAGCTCGTCGGCGAGCGTCGCGAACTCGTCGACGACGAGGACGAGCCGGGGGGGCATCCGCGCTCCGTCCGCGCTGCGGGCCCAGAGGGCGTCGATGTCGGGTACGCCGGCATCGGCGAGGACGCGCTCACGGCGGCGCAGCTCGGCCGACAGCGACACGATCGCGCGCTCGGTGAGATGGGGGTCGAGATCGGTCACCATCCCGGCGGTGTGCGGAAGCCGCGCGCAGTCCCGGAAAGCCGCGCCGCCCTTGTAGTCGATCAGCACGAAGGCCAACCGATCGGGTGCATTGGCGACGGCCAGCGAGGCGATCATGGTCTGCAGCAGCTCGGACTTGCCGGCTCCGGTGGTGCCGGCGATCAGGACGTGCGGGCCGTGCCGGGCGAGGTCGAGGACGAGCGGCCCGGCGGCCGACTCGCCGAGGACGAAACGCGCACTGGCTCCGGTCGCGACCGCGTCGCCCGGGAGCGCGCCGAGCAGGTCGAGCAGCCGTGAGCGCGCCGGCAGTCCCCCGCTCTCGTCCGCACCGAGATCGCGCAGCGGGGCGAGGCGGCGGGCGATCCGCTCCGCCGGTTCCGTCCCCAGCGCGTCGATCGTGACGCCCGCGATCGGGTCCGTGCCGGCGCGGTGCAGGAGCATCTCGCCGCCGGTCTCCCCCGCGACCACGGCGACCCCTCCGCACGCGGCCGGGAGCACGTTGACGCTGCGGCCCAGGCAGAGGGCGTGGATCCCCACCTCCGGCCCACGCCGCAGCAGCGTCGCGAAAGCCGGCTCGGCGAGCACCCGGCCCGAGGCGATGACGAGCGTCCGTGGCCCCGGCCACTGCGGGCCCGCCGGTCGGGCCCGCTCGCGCCCGTCGATGACCCGCAGCATCTCGCCGAGCAGCCGAGCCGATCCGGCGCCATCCCCGGCCACGGCGGGCTCGTCCGCGTCGAGGTGCGGCAGCCAGCGCAGCCAGGCCCAGTCCTCCGGCCGGTCGACGAGCACGGCCAGGCCCAGGTCGTCCGGGCTGTGCAGCACCGCGGCCTGGGCGATGAGCGAGCGGGTCAGCCCCAGCACCGGCCCGGCGGGACCGGCGATGCCGAGCACGCCGCAGTCGACGAGCGGCACGACGACGGGCACGTCGGGCAATACGGGTACGCCGTCCGCGCGCCCCTCGACGGGCACCCGGGCGGGAAGGTCGGCCGTGCCGATCCGCAGCACCAGCGCGTCGGGGTCGGTCCGCCGCCGCTCCCAGATCCGCTGGGTCGGGCGGTCCGCGATCCGGCGCAGGACCGCGAGATCCGGTGCCGCGGACCGGCGGGCCCGACGCTCTCGGGTGAGGGCAGCGGCGAGCGCGTCCTCGGCCGCCGCGGTCGCGGCGGCGTACTCGGCCCGGTCGCGGCGGCGGCCGCGGCGGGCGCCGCGCCGCTCGCTCCAAGCGTTGCCGAGCACCATGACCGGCGAGAGCAGCATGAACAGCAGGTAGAGCGGCGAGCGCATCCACCAGGCGAGCGCGCCACCGAGGACCAGCGGTGCGAGGGCGCTCACCAGCGGGACCGCCGCGGTGGTACGCCGCGCGGGCTCGCTCGGGACCACGATCGCGCCGGCATCGCCGGGCCCGGCCAGCCGGGGCGGACGGCGTACCGTCGCCGCCCCGTCGGGCCGCGCCACCACCGTGGCGGGCGGGTCGTCGGTGCCGGCCACGGTGAGCGTGGTGCGGCCGACGCGGATCCGGGCGTCGGCCGGCACCGGCGTCTCGGTGCCGCCGGGCAGCCGTACGCCGTCCAACGTGCTGCCGTTGGTCGAGCCCAGGTCCCAGCAGGAGATGCCGTCGGGCTCGGTCAGGATGGCGAGATGCCGGCGGGAGACGTCGGGATCGTCGATCACCAGGTCGGCGGTGTGGTCGCGCCCGATCACGACGACCGTGCCCGGTCGCAGGTCCCGGGCCGCGCCGGCGTCCGGGCCGCCGACCACGAGCAGCGCCAGCACCCCGGCGGGACGGGGGGAGCGCGGGCCGGGCCGGCCGACGCCGAGCAGGCAGCCCGACCTGATCGCGGCGGTGCCGAGGGCACAGTCGCTGCCGAGCCGGGTCGTGCCGGAGAAGATCGGAGCGCCCGGCCGACCGGCGATCGCCGTCAACCGGCCGGCCACCTCGCCGAGCGTGGCACCCGGGGGCGCGTCAATCGTGACATCGCCGGATCCGCCTTCCACGGACGAGACCAGCGTTACGGTGATGCGCACCCCGTGAGTGTGTCCAAGGTCCGCCGCCGGTACGGCGCGTTGTCCACAGGCTGTGAATGCGGCCAGCGGGGGCAGCGGGTATTTGTCTAGCTTCGGGACGTCGTGTTCTTGCGATGTCCTCAGGAGGGGTCATGTCGGATCAGGGAATTGTCGTCACGCCGGAAATGCTCAGCGAGCACGCCTCATACGTTCATTCCACGGCTGGGCAGATCACCAGTCTCGTCGGCGGAATGGGCAGCCGTATGACGCAGCTCGCGGCCAGCAACTGGCGCGGCGGCGCGAGCACCCGGGCGCTGCAGCTGCACGAGGAGATCAAGAAACACCACAGTGCGATCATTCAAGCGACCAATGAGTTCGGGCAGCTGATTTCGCGGTCGGCGACGCTTTATGCCGAGAACGAGCAGAATGTCGGTCGCATGTTCATCGCCTGAGCGGCCGGGCGGCCGGTCTGCGACAATGTCTGGATGAGCGGTCGAGGTGTCCTTGTTTTCGATGGCGACTGCGGATTCTGCACGTCCTCGGCGCGGTTTGTCGACCGGCGGGTCCGGCCCGATGCGGATGTCGTCCCGTGGCAGGCGGCTGACCTGACGGCCTTGGGCATCACCGCCGAGCAGGCCCGCGCCGCGGTCCAATGGGTGGCGCCGGACGGTGCCGTCAGCTCGGGCAGCGACGCGATCGCAGCCGCGCTGCGCAGTGCCGGTGCGCCCTGGCCCGTGTTGGGCCGGGTGCTGGTGCTGCCGCTGGTGTCGGTGCTGGCGCGGGCGGCGTACCGCGTGGTGTCGGCCAACCGGCAACGGTTGCCCGGGGCTACGCCGGCGTGCTCCGGCCGGGACGTCAGGTGACCGGGTCCGCGCCGCGGGCGCCCTCGCCCGGCAGCATCGACCGGACCGACGCGAGCCAGGGCTGCTCGTTCGGGCTGCCGAGCGCCCTCGCGGCCGATTGGATGCTGCCGCGCAGGATGAGCAGCCGCAGCCATCCGCGCTCGACCTTGCCCAAGACGACCTCTTGGCCGTAGCCGGCCAGGAATTCCGCACGGGCGGCCGAGGAAATCGGTCTCCAGTGGTGGTAGCCGGTGCCGAGGTGCACGGCGCTCCAGGCCACATCTTCGACGCGACGACCGGGTCGCGTCTCCTCCAGATCGAGCACGGCGCTGATCCGCTCGTCGTGCCAGAGGATGTTCGCCGCTCGGAAGTCGGTGTTGATCAGCTGCGTCGCCACACCGTCGGCGGCGACGCCGGCCGCCAGGTGGTCGGCCGCGGAGATCGCGGATGCGAGCGTCGGCTCATCGATGTCATCCGGCGGCCAGCCGGATGACATCGATGTGATCGAGGTGGTCCTGGCGATCGCGTCGGACCGCGGGTATTCGGCCAGGGCGCGGTGCAGGCGGCCGAGCACGATGCCGGCGGCCCGGGCCTGGCAGGGACCGTCCGGATCGAGCAACTTCCCGGGAAAGATGCGCTGCAGGCCGACGGAAAAGGTGATCGCATTGCACCTGCCGGTCACCGGATCGGGCCGGCACCGGGACCGAGACGGGGACGCCGCGCTCGGGCAGCCAGGCCGTGAGGTCGGCGAGGGCGAGCAGGCGATCGTGCGCGCCCGGATACGCACACGCCTTGGTGAGGAATTCGCCGTCTTCGCCGGCCAGCCAGAAGATCAGGTTTCCGGCGCTGATCGCCAACCGGTCCACCCGGCGGACGGTGATGCCGTAGCCGTCGGCGAGCTGGGCCTTGATCCACTGCTGCGCCTCGTCCGGATCGGCGAAACGAAACCGGTTTTGCAGTGCCGTAACGGGATCGGCCGTCTCCCAGAGCATTGTCACCGGGGGATCTGAATTCGTCATGTACGTGATATTACCTGACTGGAATAGTACTCTTCAAATGTTTCATCTACAGGGTGGACAATGGTGACGCTCAGTGAATTCCGTGGCCGCATTCGTTGGAACGCTGTGCGGCGGCGTAAGCTTCGAGCGATCGGGCCGGTGCTTTTCCCAGAGACACGGTAAATTTACATAATGAGCCCCCTTTTGCGGCGGTCCCGGATTCGCCGGCCGCTGGCCGTCCTCGCGCTGTCTGGGGGCCTCGTTGCGGGAGCGATCGCGCCGCTCGGTGCCGGCGCCGCATCCGCGTCGCCGAGCCCGATCCAGACGACCAGATGGTCCACGCCGACATACAACCCGCGCTACACCTGGGATGTGCCCGGCGAGCAGTTCTCGTCCCCATCAGTGCTTTATTACAACGGAAAGACCTACGTCACCGCTGGATTTCCGAACGGGCACATTTACGTCTGGAATGCGTTGACCGGCGGGCGAGTGCTGGATCGCTACGTCGGCCCCGGCGTCATCGACGCCGCACCGACCATCGTCGACTTTTACCACGACGGCCTTCCCGACATCGTCACCCAGGACACCAATGGCGACGTCGTCGGCTTCACGCTGAGAAACAAGACGATCTTCAAGGCGAAGTCCGGAGTCGCGTCGTCCAAGCATCCGGGAAACTTCTCCGCCACCAAAATCTTCGACGTCAACAAGGACGGCCACCTGGACGTGATCCAGACCAGCTGGGACGGCCGACTGCACATCTGGGACGGTCGATACCTGAACGGCGCCCGGTCGACCCGTGAGTTGCCCGGATTCCCCTACGTCGCCCAGGACACGATCTGGTCGTCTCCTGTCATCGCCGACCTCAACCACGATGGTCGCTGGGACGTCGTCTTCGGTTACGACTGCGACGGCGTCTACGGGCAGCGCTGCTACAAGGTCCGCAACTACTACAACCGCGGCGGGTATGTCACGGCGATCAACACGGTCGGCCCGTACCGCGGCGAACCGCTCTACGGCTGGCCGCGGTTCGTGCACAACCAGACCGTCTGGTCGAGCCCGGCCATCACCGATCTCAACCGTGACGGGAAGCTCGACGTCGTCGTCGGCACCGGAAACATGATGACGGGCGGGCAGGAAGTGCTCGCCTACGACCACCAGGGAAATTATGTGAACGGCTGGCCGGTGAAGACCGCGGGGCGGACCACCGGATCGCCTGCCGTCGGCGACCTAGACGGCGACGGGAAGGTCGAGGTCGTGGAGGCCGACGACAGCGGCTACCTGTACGTCTTCAACAGCAACGGCACTCGGCGCTTCGTCAAGTGCGTCACCAACAGCCGGACCGGCTGCGGCACGACGCGCTTTCACCCGCATGCGAGCCCGATCATCGCCAACGTCCTCGGTGCGAGGGGCCACCAGCAGGTCATCGTCGGCGGCGAGCAGCATCTTTACGTCTTCGACGGATCGGGCACGGAGCGGTATCGCGGGATGTTGTGGTGGACCGATCGACCCGTCCGCAGCGTGCCCTTCACCGCGGCTCCCACGTATGCCGCCGTACCCGGTCGTACCTCGACCATCTACGTCGCCGCCGGTGAGTCGACCTTCGGTGAGATCTTCGGCTGGAGCCTCGGCACCAACTACTCCGCGTCGGCGTGGCCGACGTTCCAGCGGACCTTCGCGCACGCCGGCCGGTAGCCGCCCGGACCGGTCCGCGCCGGTGTCGGACCGATCGGCGATACTGGCCGCAGGATGAGCATCGACCTGCACACGCACTCGACCGCGTCCGACGGCACGGTGCCGCCCGCGGACCTGATGGCCGCCGCACCGGCCGCCGGGGTCTCGGTGATCGCCCTGACCGACCATGACTCGACCGGTGGCTGGGACGAGGCCGCGACGGCGCTGCCGCCCGGGCTGACCCTCGTGCCCGGCGCGGAGATCTCCTGCCGCTACCCGGTCCCCGTCGCCGGGGGCGGCACCACCCGGGTCGCGGTGCACCTGCTCGCGCTGCTCTTCGACCGCGCCGAGCCGGCCTTCGCCGCCGCGCGCGAGTCGCTGCGGGTCAGCCGGTCGTCCCGCGGCCGGCGCATCGTCGGTCGACTGCAGCAGGCCGGGTACGACGTCGACTGGGCCCGGGTCCGGGCGCTGGCGGCCGGCGCCCCGGTCGGGCGTCCGCACCTTGCCCGCGCGCTGGTCGAGATCGGCGCGGTCCGCGACGTGCCGGAGGCGTTCGTCCGCCTGCTCGAGAGCACCGGCCCCTACTACGAGCCCAAGGCCGACCTCGACGCCGTACACGCGATCGAGATGGTGCGGGCCGCCGGCGGCGTGCCCGTGCTGGCGCATCCGTTCGCACGCCGGCGCGGCCCGTGCGTCGACCGCGCGGCGATCGCCGTCATGCGCGATGCGGGCCTGCTGGGCATCGAGGTCGATCATCCCGATCATGACCCGACGGCACGGGCCGACGCGGCCGCCATCGCCGGCGCGCTCGGCCTCATCGGCACCGGCTCCAGCGATTATCACGGCACCAACAAGCCGACCGCCCTCGGCATCGAGACGACCGCCCCGGCGGCCTACTACCGCATCGTCGACGCGGCCGGCGGGGTCCGCCCGATCACCGCGATCGCGTGCCGGCCATGACGCCCGCCCAGCTGGGGCTGCCCGGCATGCCCGAGCCGCTCTTCGCCTGCACGCCCACCAAGCTCGCGACCTACCGCGACTGCCCACGGCGCTACCGGATGACCTACGTCGATCGGCCCGCGCCGAGGCGCGGCGGCGCGTTCGCGCACAACTCGATGGGCGCCGCCTGTCACAACGCCCTCAAGCAATGGTGGGACCTTCCGCCAGGGCGGCGTACCCCCGCCGCGGGCGGCACGCTGCTGGACGGCGCCTGGACGGACGAGGGATTCCGCGACCCGCAGCAGTCCGCTTCCTGGCGCGGCCGGGCGCGGCGGTGGGTCGCGGACTACACCCGCGGGCTCGACCCGAGGGTCCAGCCGCCGGGCATCGAGCGGCAGGTGGCCGCGACGACCGGCCGGCTGGCGATCAGCGGGCGCGTCGACCGCGTCGATGAGCGCGACGGTGAGCTCGTCGTCGTCGACTACAAGACCGGCCGCCGCGAGCTCGGCACCGACGATGCGCGCGGATCGCAGTCGCTCGCGTTCTACGTGCTCGGCGTACGCCGCACGATGCACCGCCCGTGCACCCAGGTGGAGTTGCACCACCTGCCGTCCGGGCGGGTCGCGTCGTTCAGCCACGACGACGCGTCGCTGGCCCGGCAGGTACGCCGCGCCGAGCAGACCGCCGCCGACATCATCACGGCGACCGACACGGCGGCCGGCGGCGGGCCGCCGGACGAGGTCTTCCCGGCGCGGCCCGGTGCGCAGTGCGGCTGGTGCGACCTTCGGGCGCATTGCCGGGAGGGCGCGGCGGCGAGCCGGGCGCGGGAGCCGTGGTCGGGCCTGCCCGACGTCGACTCCGATCAGCCGCAGGACAGGGTGCAGACGGCCTAACCGCCCGGTCATCCCGGGCCCGGTATGGCACCGATTGATAACGGTCTTCCGCGCACCACTTCCGTCACTTGACACCAGGGGAGCGACTTCGTACGGTCCTGACACACCAGTGAAGCGCTTCAATCCGAGCGGTTCAGCAGGTGATTCGACCCCCGCTCTCGGCGGGACGGTCCCGGCCGGGCCGGGACTCGGGCGGGAGGAAACGGTCCTGATGGCGCGGCGTGCCGGGGTGCCGCAAGGGGGCACACCGACCGGCCGGCCGGACGCCCCCGGCCCGCTCGCCCCGACGGCCGCGGACCTCACCGAGAACGGCAAGCGCCAACGCCGGTGGCTGAGCAACAAGGCCAGCAGGATCGTCCTCAACCCGTTCGCGTTCACCTCGACGCGGACACCGCTGGAGCATGCGGCGGGGCCATCGGTCCCGCTGCACGTCGGGTACTACGTCGGATCGCAGGCACTCGATCGCACCGGGCTGCTCGGCCTCTACCGCCGGGAGCCGGGCGCGGCCGGGACGGAGCCGGACCGGGTGGGCGTGCTGTGGGCCGACGAGTTCACGGCACTGGAACCGGGGTGGCGTGCGGGAGACGGGGTTCGGGCGGAGTCGGTGGCGGGGGACCGGCTGCGCCTGACTCTCGCCCGCGGTGGCGCGGACTACTGGGGGGAATGGCGCCGCCGACTGACGATCGCGGCCCGCCGGACGCCGTACCTCTCGATCGGTGTCGCGGCGGCGGCGGACGCCTGGGGGCTCCGGATGCGGGTCCCGCCCGGCGCCGGCGGGCACGAGATCGTGGTCGCCGCGGACACGACCCGGACCGGCGAGCACACGTTCGCGCTCGAACCGTTGCTCGGTCCCGACCCGGTCGAGGTCGAGATCGTGCTGCGTGTCGCGACCTGGGAGCAGCCGGCCGAATTCACCCACCTCCGCCTCCTCGCGGTCGATCCGGTGCTCCTCGGCACGGACTCGGTCGACTACTCGTGGGCGCCGCACGAGCTCGGCTTCGCCGCCGACTACGCCGGTGCCCGGATTGCCGGCACCGACCGCTTCGCCGACCTCGACACGGTCCTGCGCTCGGTCCGCGTCACCGGGGTCGACGCGCACTGGACGCTGGCGGGGATGGTCCGCGGCCGGCCGCGCTGGGAACCGCGCCGCCGCACGCTCTCGATCGAGGAGCGCGGCCACTGCTGCGCGATCGCGCTCGGCGACGCGGCCGAGCCGGCCGGGACGGTCCGCTACGCCGTGAGCCTGCCGGGGCTGCTCGTCGACGACACCCGGACCCGGCCGTCGCATGCCGCCGACCCGTTCTACTGGTCGCTGCCGGTACGCCTGCTCCGCGACGGCCGCGAACGCACCCTGGCCGCGGTGTCCTTCGCGACGGCGGGGGAGGGCGGAGCGGCGGCTGCGGGGCGGCGCGCCCGGGCCGCCGCCGGGCGGGCTCCCTCGACGGTCGCGCGCGCCCACCGCCGGAAGTGGGACGGCTTCCTGCGGCGCGTCCCGCACCCGCTGGCGTTCGACCTGTACGGCGTACCCCGGCTCGGCGTGAGCGCCGCCGACGTCCGCCACACCTACTACGCGGCCTGGGCCTTTCTCGCCGCCAATATCCTGCCGCCGCTGCCGGAGACCGGCTTCGGATATCCGCAGCACGCCACCGGAAAACCGTCGCTCTACGCCGACGGGCCACCGCAGGCGGCGTCGATCGCGTCGTGGGAATCGCTGTTCGCGATCCAGCTGTGGGCCTACGTCGACCCGGCTGCCGCGTGGGCGGCGTACGCCGGGCTGATGTCGCTGGTCGCCGAGGACGGGGCGCTGGCCGGCGAGGCGCTGCCGACCCGCAAGGCCCAGACGGCGGCCGTTCTTTCCGGGCTCGCCCGCGACGACGACGCGCTCGCGGCCGTCTATCCGGCGCTGCGCCGGCACCTGTCGTGGGCCGCCGACAACCCGCGCTGGATCCTGCGCGGGCTGACGCCGCCCGATCAGAAGGACGCGCAGTTCGTGGCCTCGGCGATCATCGACCTCGGATATGCGCGCGACCTCGCCGCCCTGCTCGGCTACGCCGACGACGTCCGACGGTGGGAGCGGCTCCGGGCCGAGCTGCTCGCCAACTATCTCGACTGGTTCTGGCCGAAGCCGGACTCGCCGCCGAACCTCTTCTACCTGGCCGAGAGCGGGAAACGCGATCCCGGGAACATTCTGTGGATCGCGCCCGGGCTGCACATCGACCTTCTCCCTCGCGGTTGCCCGCAGCTGGAATCGATGCAGGAGCGCTTCGACGAGACCTTTGACCCGGCCCGGTTCTTTGCCGGCTTCGCGCAGCCCAAATATCCGGACCTCTCTTATGCCGCAGCGGGTTTGCTCGATCTCGGCCGGACCAAGGATGCGCGGATGCTGCTCAACGCGGCCCTGCGGGACGTGTGTCGCTCGCACCAGTTCGCCGAGGAATATCACCTGGTCGCAGACGGGTCCGCGGGCAGACCCCGCGCGGACGGATCGGGTGTGCGGCCCTCGGTATTCGGCGCGGCAATGGTCATCGACGCCGTCTGGCAGAACAATGGCCTGCGCTTTGATCTCGGCCCGCCGGCGCTGGTCCGGCTCGGAAACAATGCCGCCGCGGTGCGCGGGCTGCGGATCAACGGCCGGCAGCTCGATCTGCACCGGGCGGCCAATTCGGCGACGACCTCGGTCCGCGGCGGCTATGTCGGCGGCGGGCCGCACGCCGTACGCCTCGCACCCGGCGAGACCCGGCTGCTCGCGGGCGGCCGCCCGCCGGGGCAGGCATGAACGCACCGTCGATCACCGACACCGCCTATACCGTCGGCCGGCCGGCCGTTGAGGAATTCGACGGCCTCGGGTTCACCCGCATCCGCCGGGTCTTCGACGCCCCTGCACTGCGCGACCTGACCGCCGAGATCGAGGCGAGGCTGCAGGGCGCACCGACCCACGACGGCGGCGTCCCCGGCTCCTACCTGTGCGTGCCCAACGTGTGGCGGCACGGCGAGGTGGCGGCCAGATTCGTGCTCTCCCGCCGGCTGGGCCGGATCGCGGCTGACCTGCTCGGCGTGCGGTCGGTCCGGATCCTGTACGACGTCGCGATGATGCGCCGGCCCGGTGACGGTGCGGTCCCGTGGCACGTGGACCAGGCGCGGTTCCCCTTCAGCAGCGACCGGGTCGTGACGCTGTGCCTGCACCTGCACGATGTGCTGCCCGAGTGCGGGCCGATCAGCTTCGCCGCGGGCAGCCATCGGCTCGGCCGGGAATGGCTGGCGGCTCCGGCCGACCGGATCGACCCGTCGTCGTACGGCATCGAGGAGATCAGCACCGAGCAGTTCGCCTCCGGGGATGCCTCCCTGCACCTGGGCTGGACTCTGCACGGCGCGCAGGTCAACCGCAGCGACCGGCCGGTGCTGACCCTCGGCATCGTCTACATCGACGGCGACATCGAGGTCGCCGACCCGGTCAGCGAGGCGCAGGCGCGCGAGCTGCGGCGCTGGATGCCGGGCGCCCAGGTGGGCCGCGTGCCCGACACCCCGATGAACCCCGTCGTCTACCGAGCACCCATCGCCATCTGAACCCCCGTCTGAGACCCGTAGGAACCCCGTGCCCGAGGAACAGCGTCCGGGCCAGGGCGGCAGCATACGCCGCCGCGCCCTTCCCGCGGGGGCGGCCGGACTCGCCGCCGGACAGCAACGACACCGGCGTCTTCACCTACGACCTGGCCGGGCGGCTCGGCGCGACCGTCCCGGCGACGGTCGAGCTGATCCTGCGCGTGGCCGTGCAGGAGAAGCCGGCCACCTTCGACTACGTCCGGCTGGTCGAGGTCACGCCGATGCTCGCCGGCGTGACCAGTCAGGACAGCGCCTGGCAACCGCACGCCCTGCCTTCACGGGGAGGTACGACGACGGCGCGGCGATCACCGGGACCGATATCTTCGTGACCACGGGCCCCACATGGTGTTCGCCGGCTACGTGCAGCCGAAGTACCCTGACCTCAGCGGGCGCACCCTCCACGTCGCCCGTGCGGCCGGAAGCGACGTGACCGTGCTGACCGGTAGCCTGCTCGACGGCCGACCGGCGGTGTGCCGGCGCCTGACGGTGCCCGCCCGTGCCGTCGTGGAAGTCGGCAGCGCCTGCTCGATCACTCCGACCGCGGGCACCGGATGACAGCTCCGTTCGAGGGGAGAGCGTGATGAGTGCAGGCACGCGGAGCGGCCGATCCCGTCGGCCGACGATCGCCGACGTGGCGCGGGAGGCGGGCGTGTCGACCGGCGCGGTCTCGCTGGCGATGAACGGGCGCGCCGGCGTCGCGGCGGCCACCGCCGAGCGCATCCGCGCGACCGCCGACGAGCTGGGCTGGCGGCCGAGCGCCACCGCGCGGGGGCTGACCAGCGCCCGGGCGCAGGCGATCGGCATCGTCGTACGCCGTCCGGCCGCTGCCTTCGGCAACGATCCGTTCTTCTCGGCGATCATCGGAGGCATCGAGACCGTCCTTGCCCCGCACGACTACGCCCTGCTCATCCGCATCGTCAACGACGAGGAGCAGGAGACGGCGGCCTACCAGACGCTGGCCGGCGCCGGCCGCATCGACGGCTTCCTGCTGACCGACATCCGAGTGAGGGACCCGCGGCTGCTGCTCGTGCAGCAGTTGGGGGCCCCATCGGTGCTCGTCGGCCGGCCCACTTCGGGCTGCGACCTGCCGTCAGTCGGACCGGACGATCGCGGGCCGGTGCTGCGGACGGTGCAGCATCTGGTCGAGCTGGGGCACCGCCGCATCGGGCACGTCCGGGGGGCGCACGGCTACATCCACACGGCCGACCGCGAGCTGGCCTGGCGCGACGGCCTCGCCGCGGCCGGTCTGTCCGACGATCTGCTCGCCGACGGGGATTTCACCCCGGCCGGCGGCGCCGACGCGACGCGCGAGCTGCTGGCCGCGCCCGACCCGCCGACCGCGATCGTCTATGCCAGCGATCTGATGGCGATCGCCGGGATGGCGGCGGCCGGCGAGCTCGGCCTGCGCGTGCCCGACGATCTGTCCGTGACCGGGTTCGACGACATCGACCTGGCCGCGCACGTGGCGGCGCCGCTCACGACGGTCAGCCGGGACATGCTCGACTGGGGCCAGCACTGCGCCACGGCCCTGATGGCGCAACTCGACGGCAGCGCCGTCCCCCGACACACGCCGCTACCCGCGCAGCTGGTCATTCGCGAGTCGACGTCGCGCCCGCGGCTCAGCCGGCCGGGACCGGCTCGTCCCACGCGTAGCTGACGTCCGTCCCATCCGTCGCGGTCCAGCGGCGCGGGGTCGTCGTCGCCTGCCAGTCGGCCGGGCGGATGGCCGGTACGCCGGCGGTGTCGGCGAGCGTCC
The DNA here is from genome assembly GCA_038253135.1 of Mycobacteriales bacterium. Taxonomy (GTDB): domain Bacteria; phylum Actinomycetota; class Actinomycetes; order Mycobacteriales; family QHCD01; genus JBBSHJ01. The sequence continues at coordinate 43,869 of JBBSHJ010000002.1, forward strand.
CGATGATACGGCGGATGTCGGCGTCGGTGCCCGCCGTCCGCGCCCCGGGGTCGATCGAGAAGAAAAGCGCGCTGCCGGTGCGGGCGATCAGGTCCCCGAACTCCCGGTTGCGCTCCCACGGCGTCTGCGGCGTACACGGCACGCAGTCGGCGTCGACCGTGAAGAACCGCCGATGCTGCGGGAGCCGGAACGCGAGGGCGTTGATGCCCATCCGCCGGGTGCGCTCCCACTCCCGGCCGGAGGTGTCGTCGCCGATGCGTTGTACGTCGACGAGACCGGCCGCCAGGTGACCGACGGTATTGCAGCCCAGCACGACGGCGCCTCCGGCCGCGGCGCGGATCGTCCGGTAAAACTCCAGCAGGATTTCCGCATTCGTCCTTGTGTTGTCGGCCGGGGACCATCCGGCGTCCGTTAGCCGGCTAGTCATTCCTGGGCCGAATTGGCCGAAATGGTCTAACGTCGAGAAGTCGTGCTTGAGCAGCGTGAAGCCCCAGCCGACGAGGCGGTGTACGTCGGTCGCGACCTGCGCGAGGACCTCGGAGCGGGACAGGTCCAGCGGCAGCTCCCGGCTCGGTCGAGGTCCGGCGCGCAGCAGCGACTCGTCGCGCACGGACGTCAGCGCGGCCGGACGGAACCAGATGCCGGGCCGGGCGCCGCGCCCGGCGATGTCCCGGGCCAGAGCGGGCATGTCGTCGAAGAGCCCCGCCGTGCCCGAGTCCCAGGGACCGCCCGGAGCATGCCCTCCATCGGACCAGCCGGCGTCGACGACGCAGTACGGCGCCCTATCGCCGGTGAAGGAGTCGCCGGTGAAGGAGTCGCCGCCGATGCGGTCTCCGGCGAGCTCGACGATCGTGTCGGCGTCCCGCAGGATCTGGTCGGGACCGAAGTTCTCGCCATAGGCGTAGTACCAGTTGTTGCAGCCGAGCACCGGATCGCGCGAGGGGAGGGGGTCCTCGCACATCGCTTCGACCAGCGTCTCGAGCGTGGTCCACGGATCGTCGCCCTCGACGCGGACGACCGTGGCCGTGCCGAGCCTGCGGGCCCCGAGCCGGACCGGCGACCCGCCCGAGTGCAGGTCGAGCCAGAGCGTCGTACCGGCGGCGTCGGCGCGCCACGAGCAGAACGCGCCCGGGCGCACCCGCACACCCCAGCCGGCGCTGGCGCCGGGCGCGGCCGACACGAAGTACCACGGCAGGATCCGTTCGGGCTGATCGCCGCGCCACTGCAGGTCGCCGTAGGAGCGTTCCCAGGCGTCGCCGAAATAGGTCGTGCCCTCGGGTTTGGGATCGTTCCAGCGCAGCCCGACCCAGCTGATCTCGCCGGCGGGGCAGGCGACTGCGATGTCGAGCCCGGCCGCGGCCGGTGTGGGGGTGACGGGGATTCCGGCGCCGGAATAGCGGCCGTCCGATCCCGCAAGCGGGACCGGCGGCGAGCCGGTCGCGGTGGCCGCGACCGCGACATCCGGCGCGGCGGGAAAGGCGGGCACGAGATCGTCCGTTACTGGGCGAACCAGTTCTTTTCGGGCTTGTGCATTTCCGGCCCGGTCAGCGGGCCGGCCGGCTTGCCGGCGGTCGGCGCCGCCCAGAGCACGCCGTTGGAGATGACCTTGCGAATCTCCTTCTGCTGGTAGACGGGGTATTCCTGGTCGCCGGGGGAGAAGTAGAAGACCCGCCCGGCGCCGCGGGTGTAGCAGCAACCGGAGCGGAAGACCTCGCCGCCCTCGAAGGAGCTGATGAAGACCAGCTCGTCGGGGTCGGGGATGCCGAACGGCTCGCCGTACATCTCGTGCTCCGGGATGACGATCGGGTTGGGTACGCCGTCGGTGATCGGGTGCCCGGGCTTGACGGTCCAGACCAGCTCGCGCTCGGCGTCGTTGCGCCAGTGCAGGCTCGGCGTGGTGCCCATCAGCTTGAAGAAGATCTTCGAGAAGTGCCCGGAGTGCAGCACCAGGATGCCCATGCCCTCGAGCACGCGGGCGTGCACCTTGTCGACGACCTTGTCCTCGACCCTGGCGTGCGCCATGTGGCCCCACCAGGTCAGGACATCGGTGTTGGCGAGGACCTCGTCGGTGAGGCCGTTCTCGTCCTCGTCGAGCACGGCGGTGCGGACCTCGACCGCGTCACCCAGGTTTTCCTCGATCCCGGCGGAGATCGCGCCATGCATGCCGTCGGGGTAGAGCGCGCGCACCTCCGGCTGCCTCTGCTCGTGCTGGTTCTCGCCCCACACGGTGACCCGGATCGTCACGCTGATCTCCTCAAGCGGTTGTCGGTCGTGCTGTGCTCTGGTTGGCGGCGCTGCCCGCGCGCCGCCGCCAACGGTATCTCGCGCCCGGACGCGCACGACCCGCTGCCCGGCCCGCTGTCCAGAGCCGGACAATGCGGGATGCTCGGACTATGGCCGGATGGTCGTTAGGGCGCTGATGCGTCGCGGCCCGTCGTCCCGACGCGCAGGACGAACCATTGGTAGTGCCAGTCACGCTCGCTGTCGCCCCAGGTGCGGAAGTCATCGATCGGGCCGAATTGCCCGAACCGGCGTCGTACCGTCTCGTCGCTGCGGACGGAGAAGAACCGCCGCGGCTCGAAGCGATCCGAATCGAGCACACGCTCCTCGTCGGACGCGGCTCCCCAGAGCCCGATCGCGGCCGGCGCTCCCGGCGTGAGCACGCGCGCGAGCTCGGTCAGCGCCACGTCGAGGTCGGCGTTGGGAATGTGCAGCAGCGTGCTCATGCACCACGCGGCGTCGAAGGAACTGTCCGCGAACGGCAGGGCCCGCAGCGATCCCTGGCGCGCGTCTCGCCCCCGCGCCACCGCCTGATTTACCGATGCCTGGGACAGGTCGACGCCGGTCCAGGCCAGTCCGGCGGCGGCAAAGCCGTCGCCGTCGCGGCCCGGGCCGCAGCCGGGCTCGATGACGGTACGACGCCCCTCCCGCCGGAGCAGGTCGAGAAACTCCTGACGCGCCGCGACCCGTCGCGCGTCGAGCGCCCGGTCCGCTCGGTCACCGGCCTCTTGCTGGTAAAACGCGGCCAGTTCCCCTTCGCTCACGGGTGCGCTACGACGAGGCGGACGGCGCCGCGGAACTCCGGCCGCGTGCGCAAGGGTCCGTGCCGGCGGTCCCACGCCCCGCTGTCGCTGCGCGCGCATCGACGCCGCCGGCTCGACCGCGACGACATAGCGGTCGTCCGGCTCGTAGGGGCCGGTGCCCGCTCCGACATTGATGACGCCGGCCGTGCCGCTCGTAATCGACCCTGGCCACCGCGCTCACGTCGCACCCCGCCCTCGCGCCTGCTTCGTGCGCGAGCGTATCGGCCGCCGGAACTGCAGCTCCGCGACCGGCGGTTGCACGAGATACTGATCCTCTCGACGACGACCGGAGGCCCTCGATGGCACTGCACGATATCCCGACCGAGACCCTCGACGGTGAGGCCTCGACGTTCGGCGCGCACGCGGGTAAGGCCGTGCTCGTCGTCAACGTCGCCTCCAAGTGTGGCCTGACGCCGCAGTACACCGGGCTCGAAGGGTTGCAGCACCGGTACGCCGGCCGCGGTTTCACCGTGCTCGGGGTGCCCTGCAACCAATTCGGTGGCCAGGAGCCCGGCAGCGCCGACGAGATCGCGGAGTTCTGCTCCGCGACCTACGGCGTCACCTTCCCGATGCTGGCCAAGACCGAAGTCAACGGCCCCGGCCGGCATCCGCTCTACCAGCAGCTGACGTCGTATGCCGACAGCGACGGCGAGGGCGGCGACATCCAGTGGAACTTCGAGAAATTCCTCATCTCACCGGCGGGAGACGTGGTCGCCCGCTTCCGTCCCGGCACCGAGCCGGAATCGCCCGAGCTGGTCGATGCCATCGAGGCCGAGCTGCCGGCATAGCCCCCGGTTGGCGCGCGCTTCGTGGGTGGCGCACGTGAACCGCTTTGCCGGCCCGTGACGTCAGCCGGCGCGGCGCGGCTTGCGTACGACCGTCGCGCGGCTACCGCTCCGGTGCGGGGACGGCGCTGGCTGCGGCGTCTGGCCAGATCAGACCGAGGTCATCTCGAGCCTTTGCCGCTCGATACTCACGGGGCGACATGCCGGTGTAACGGCTGAACTGCCGGCTGAAGTAGGACAGGCTGGCGAAGCCGCATCGACGGGAGATGGCTCCGACCGGCTCGTTCGTCGAGGCAAGAAGGACCCGCGCGGAAGAAAGGCGTAGCCGCGTGACATATTGCACCGGCGTGCACCCGTGCACCCGCCTGACCAGTCGGGCGAGGTGGGCCCGGCTGACTGCGCTCAGCTCGGCGAAGCGGGGCAGGCCGCCCCGGAGGTTTGACTCGTCGGCCATGGCCTCACAGGCGTCGAGAAACCAGTCGGGTGCGAGGCTGCGCGTTCGCGCCTCGTCGGAACCGGCAGGCAGCGCCTGGATCGCTGCCGACCAGGCCGGCAGTAGCTCGACCGTGGTCCCACGTCGCTGATATGCCTCCAGCGCTCGCCGAAACGCCGTCTCGACGGTCGGCCGGCGGCTTTCGGTCAAGACGGCCGTAGGCGGCAGCTCCGGGTCGTCGTAACTGGCGGTGGGCAGCGCGCAGAGGTCGGCCAGCGCTCGCCACCGCGGCGCGGGTATCGCGATGTTGATGAAGGCGAAATCGGTCGAGTCGGCCCGGCCCGAGGCTCGGAAGTGGTGGCGGTCAGCCGGCCGGACGAGCACCAGGCTCCCCGCGCCGAGGGTCTGCGTGGTGTCGTTGATCAGGTGATTGCCGGTGCCCGCCGTCACCAGGAAAAACTCGAGGAAATCCGCATGCGTGTGTATCGGCGTGCTCCAGCGCGGCGAGCTCGCCCGCACCAGCGCGGCGTGATAGTCACGGCCCGCGGCCACGCTGACGAAGCGGATCGGGTGCACCGCCATGCGCGAATCGTACAAGTATCTGCGTCGCATCTTCAACTGCAACGGTTGATGGGTGCAAATCGTTCAACTAGCGTGGGCAGCACTCGATCACCGCGCCGAATCAAGGACCTGGTCATGACGATGACGGACCGCTCGCACACTGCCCACCAACCACGGCTGGAGCCGACTGAGGTCGAGCACTTTCACGAGCATGGCTACCTGCTCTTGCACCGGCCGGTCTTCGCACCGGCCGAGCTGGGCCGGCTCTATGAGCTCATGCAGGAGCAGCTCGACGCCAAGGGCGACAAGCTCTCCGACGAGCTCGACACACCACATTTCCGCGAGCCGCGGTTGCTGGATTTCCTGCTCTCCGACCGGGTGCTCGATATTGTCGAGCCGATCCTCGGTCCAGACATCTTCCTGTGGTCGAGCCATTTCATCATCAAGGCTCCGCTGGTCGGCCGCGACACTCCCTGGCACGAGGACTCGGCGTATTGGCAGGGTCGGCTCAGCGACTATTCCAAGATTGCCACGCTCTGGCTGGCGATGGACCCGGTGTGGACGGGTAACGGCTGCATGCGCGTCGTCGATGGATCGCACCAGGGCGGCGGCTTCTCGGCCTACCGGCCGCTGGCCGACCGGAGCAAGCACACCTTCGGATCAGAGATCTCCGCCGACATCGACGACAGCAAGGTGATCAATTTCGAGCTGTCGCCCGGCGAGGCATCGTTGCACGACGGCCGGATCATGCACGGGGCCACGGCCAACACCAGCAAGGTGCGCCGGGCCGGCTACACGATGCGCTACATGGCCGCCACGACCAAGGTCGTCCCCGAGGCCAATCCCGGCTTCCGGATCTGGCTGGCCCGCGGCCAGGACCGCGCCGGCAACCATTACGAAAACGCGTAACCCGGACCACTGTCGGATTGGGTGGTCACGACCGGGTTTATCCACACCGGCGAACCGGGTGGTGTGGGCTGCGATCTGCGATGTCGGCCCGTCGTACGGGCTGGATGGCCGGTCATCTGCAAGGTCGACGGCTCATGGGCTTGGATCGCCGGATATCTGGTCCGCGTCGGGCGGTCTCAGCCCTGTCGGCGCAGGAGGTAGATCTGGGGCCAGTGGCCCTTGTGAAAGACGCTGGTCGCGCTCACCAGCGAAAGTCGATGCTCACCGCGCAGAAACTCCTGCATGACCGGCATTTCGGCCGTGAGGATGCAGATCCGGCCACCGGGCAGCGTCGCCTGGATTGCCCGCTCCAGCACGGAGGCGTGCAGCGCGACCAGATCGGAGCGTCGCCCGGATTTGTCGCCCCACGGCGGGTCGGCCAGCACGACGTCCCACGGTTCGGCGCCGGTCGCCCCGGGATCGGTGACGTCGCCGAGCGAGCAGGCAGCGCGGCCGGAAAGCCCGGCCGCGGCAAGATTTTGCCGGGCACCGTCGACAAAGCTCGCATCCACGTCAATTCCGAATCCGGCCGCCGCCGGCGCCGTCAGCAGCCGCTCGATCAGCAGCGTTCCCGTGCCGCACATGAGGTTGAGGACGAGATCGGCCCTTTTGGGATGCGTCAGCAGGGCCATCGCCGCGGCAACGGTTGCGTTGGCGCCGGCCGGATGATCGGCGACCCGCCACGGCCGGGCCGACAGCGGGCCGCTCGACAGCCGGACCAGCACGTCCCACCCCGGGCCGTCGAGCGAGCGGCGTACCCGCACCTGGCACTCGCCGTCGTCCGGGCGGTAAGGCAGGCCGGCCTCATCGGCGAGCGCTGAGCCCAGCCGTTGAAAGACCGACGAGTCACTGCCGGCGGCGTCGAAGCGGAACGACGCTGGTGGCGGTTTATTGAGCCGGCTAACGATGTCGATGACTGCCGCGATCGCGCGTAGCTTCGGCCCGTCGATGAGCGACTTCGGCCGGGGCACGTCGAAACTCAGGACGCGGTACGGCGCGACGACGGTCCGCAGCGCGAGCAGCGGTGCGAAGGATCCGGCGAGGTCCAGCCGCACCGTGTCCTCACGGCCGGGTATCGCCGCGACATTGCTCGCGCCGGCAAGGCTGCGGGTGACCTCGGTGGAGACGATATCGCGCAGCCCGGGCAGGCAGACGAGCTCGACCGCGACCGCTGGCTGCGCGGGCCGGGTCGGCCGCCGCTGGCCGGCGGCTCGCGAGCGTGCCTTCGGGCGAGGGTGTCGTGTCACGTCGCCGCGCGTGTGGCGGGCGTGCGGGTGGGAATTCACGACCCGAGACTAGGCCACTGCGGGCCCTGGGATCGGTAGACCTTGCCGGCCCGGTCGACGTCGGCGAGCGTGCGGTCAGGGTCGAGCCCGAGCCCCGCGGCCGCCTCGGCCAGCGCGGCCCGGTCGGCCTCGATGGTCTCGTCGTAATGGTCCGGCTGCGCGACCCGGAAGGCGCGAAATCGCAGCGCAAAGGCGTACCCGAGCCGGTCCATCAGCGTCAGCAGGTGCGCCTCGCCGGCCGCCGGACCTCTCGCCGCGGCGTACGCCTCGACGAATGCCTCCCGCTGCTCGCCCGCCCAGAGCTTGACGTCCCAAAGCAGCGGGCCGCGCGTCACGGCGCCCCAGTCGCGCAGTGCCAGCCCGTCCTCGGTCGCCACGAGCTCCGGGCCGTCGCCGTAACACGCGCCCCAGGTCAGATCGGCGCGGAAAACCCCTTCCAGTGCGGCTCGCGACGCAGGCACGATCACGTCGCGCCAGGGATACCGTGCCGCGTCGTCGCCGAGGTAGCCGACCATCGTGTCGGGCGCCTCGACGTCACCGAGCGCCTGGTGCACGGCTGCGAGCACGCGGGCAGCATCGGCGATGCGCTCGCCGGCCGCGAGCCGGCGGCCGTCGATCCACGGCAGCAGCGCGAGGGGGTGCCGCTCGCCGTTGACGCTCGGGGTGAGCACCGTCAACGATCCGCCGGAGGCGGGCACCGCCGGCGCCGTCTCGATGCTGGTACGCCGGGCAACCGCGGCCGCGGCGCGCAGCCCCGGCTCGACGGCCGCGGGCAGGTCGTAGGTCAGCTTGGCGGCGTACCGCCGCCCGGCCGCGTCGGTGACGTCGAAGACATCGGACGTCACGCCGTCGTGCGCGATCCGACGCACCGTCAGCGGCTCGGCCAGGTGCCAGGACGCGACGAGCGACGCCTCGACGGCCTGCGGCCGGGCATGCTGCATCGCCCGAGCAGACCACGCAAGCGCCGACTTGTCAGCCGTATACCTGCCGGTGCCGCTGCACCACGGTGGCAACGGTCTGCTCGCCGGGCGCCGACCACACCGACTCGTTGAAGATCTCGACCTCGACTAAGCCGTCGTACCCGGCCGCGTACGCCGCGTCCACCAGGCCGCGGGTGTCGATGCACCCGTCGCCTACGTGAGCGCGCCCGAGCAGTGCGCCGGCGGGCAGAGGCGTGATCCAGTCACTGACCTGCACCAGCGCGATCCGACCGGCCGCCCGGGCGATCTCCGGCAGCACCCGCGGGTCCCACCACACGTGATAGGTGTCGACGACCACGCCGACCTGCGCGGGCGGATGCGGCGCGGCCAGGTCGATCGCCTGACCCAGCGTCGACACGACACCGCGGTCGGAACAGAACATCGGGTGCATCGGCTCGACCGCGAGCCGCACGCCCGCGGAGGCGGCGTACGGCGCCAGTGCGGCGATCTCGTCGCGCACTCGGGCCCGCGCGCCCGCCACGTCCGTGCTGCCGGCGGGAATGCCGCCGCACACCAGCACGAGCACCGGGCAGTCGAGCGCGTGGCATTCCTCGACGGCGCGCCGGTTGTCGGCCCGGCTGCCATCCGGCACGGTGAAAAAACCGCCCCGGCACAGGCTGGTCACCATCAGGCCGGATGCCCGCACCAGCCCGGCGGCACGGGCGAGGCCCGTCCCGGCGACGCTGTCGCGCCACAGCCCGACCCCCTCGATTCCCACCTCGGCGCAACCGCGCAGCAGCTCCGGCAGTTGCCAGTGCTTCGTCGTCGCCTGGTTCAGCGCGAGCGGCGGGATCATCCGTCGAAACCCGCGCTCACCACGAGCAGGCGCCGCATGCGCTCGGCGGCGAGGTCGGGGTCAGGCAAGAGGCCCGCGGCATCGGCGAGCCGGAACAGATCCACCAGGTGCGGCACCGAGCGCGCCGACTGCGCAGCGCCGATCATCGTGAAATGGTCCTGGTGCCCGGCCAGCCAGGCGAGGAAGACGATCCCGGTCTTGTAGTGGTAGGTCGGCGCCTCGAAGCACTTGCGGGCCAGCGGCACCGTCGGCGCGAGGATGCCGTCGTACGCCGTCCGGTCACCGGAGTCCAGCGCCCGCAGGGCGCTTGCCGCAGCCGTGGCGATCGGGTCGAAGATGCCGAGCAACGCATCGCTGTGACCGGCGGCGTCACCGGCGATGAGGGCGGGGTAATCGAAATCGTCGCCGGTGTAGCAGCGCACGCCGGCCGGCAGGCGGCGGCGCAGCGCGATCTCCCGATCGGCGTCCAGCAGCGAGATCTTGATCCCATCGACGACGTCGGCGTGCGACTCGATCAGCTCGACCACGACGTCGGTGGCGGCATCGAGATCGGTCGAGCCCCAGTAGCCCGCCAGCGCCGGGTCAAACATCGGCCCGAGCCAGTGCAGGATGGCCGGCGCCCGCAGGCCGCCGAGCACCGCGTCATACACCTTGTGGTAGTCGTCCGGCCCGCGAGCCGCGGCCGCGAGCGCTCGGCTGGCCATCAGGACGACGGTCGCGCCGGCGTCGGTGACGACCGCGACCTGCTCCTCGTAGGCGTGCAGCACGTCGTCGACCGACGGAAAACCGTTCTCCCTGCGCGGCCTCCTCAGTCGCTGCGCGCCGCGCTCGTTCCTCGCGCGGGTGCTCGCTCCGTCGTCGACCGACGGAAAGTCGAGCTGGTCGGTGCCCGCGCCGCACGCGAGGCGACCGCCGACCGATCGCGCGTCCGCGCCGCTGCGCCGGATGAGCTCCCTGGTGCTCGCCCAGTCCAGGCCCATCCCGCGCTGGGCGGTGTCCATCGCGTCGGCGACACCGAGGCCGAGTGACCACAGGTGGGCACGAAAGGCCAGGGTCGCGTCCCAGTCGAGCGCGGCCGGCGCGCCGGCGGAGCGGTCGGCGAGCGGATCGGCGACGACGTGCGCGGCGGCGTAGGCGACCCGTGACACCGGTGCTGTCGCGCCGGTCGGTACGGGCAGCGGGTCGCGCATCCGGACCGGTTCGCGCACCCCCGGCAGCCGGATCAGCGTCACAGCCTGAGGTCCGGAACGGCCAGCCGCCGGCCGGTGCGCGCCGACTCCATTCCCAGCTCGGCGAGCTGCACGCCCCTGGCGCCTGCCAGCAGGTCCCACGCAAACGGGGTGTCGTCGACGACCGCGCGCAGGAACATCTCCCATTGCACCCGGAAGCCGTTGTCGAATTCGGCGTTGTCGGGCACCTCCTGCCACTGCGACCGGAAATCGATCGGCGAGGGCAGGTCGGGGTCCCATACCGGTTTCGGCGTCGCGGACCGGTGCTGCGCGCGGCACCGCCGGAGCCCGGCGACCGCGCTCCCCTCGGTCCCATCGACCTGGAATTCGACCAGCTCGTCCCGGAAAACCCTGGTCGCCCAGGAGGAATTGATCTGCGCGACGATGCCGCCGTCGAGTTCGAAGATCGCGTACGCCGTGTCGTCCGCGGTGGCGTCGTACGCCTCGCCCTGCTCGTCGTACCGCACCGGAATGGCCGTCGACGTGTGCGCATAGACGGACCGGACCGGGGCGATGGTCTGGTCGAGGACGTAGCGCCAGTGGCAGAACATGTCCTTGGTGATGCCGCCGCCGACCTCGGCCCGGTAGTTCCACGACGGCCGCTGGGCCTCCTGCCAGTCACCTTCGAAAACCCAGTAGCCGAAATCCCCGCGCACCGACACGATCCGGCCGAAGAATTTCCCCTCGACCAGGCGCTTGAGTTTCCGTAGGCCGGGCAGGAAGATCTTGTCCTGCACGACGCCGGTGATGACGCCGGCATCGGCGGCCGCGCGGGCGAGCTCGACGGCCGCCTCCGTGGTCTCGGCCACCGGCTTCTCGGTGTAGACATGCTTTCCGGCCTTGATGGCACGGCTGATCGCGTCGGCGCGGGCACCGGTGACCTGCGCGTCGAAATAGACCCCGACGTCCTCGCGGCCGAGTGCTTCATCGAGATCCGTGGTCCATTCCGTCAGGCCGTGCCGCTCGGCCATGTCCCGGAGTTTCCGCTCGCTCCGCCCGATGAGGATCGGATCGGGGATCAGGCGCCGCCCGTCGGTGAGCGGCAGACCACCGGATTCACGGATGGCCAGGATCGAGCGGATGAGGTGCTGGCGGTATCCCATCCGACCCGTGACACCATTCATCGCGATCCCGACCCTGCAGATGTCCACGTAACGTCCTCCGGACCGACTTGGGAAAGCGCTTTCCACACGTAAGGTAGGGGCATGCCGACGACGGGGTCAAGGAGCGCGGGTCGCGGTTCGTCCCGTCCGAATGAACGCTCTCGCGGCCTTTCGGCGGGTCCCCGCGGCACCCGCGCGGTGACCTTGAGCGACGTCGCGCGGCATGCTGGAGTATCCCTCGCCACGGCGTCGCGCGCCCTGAATCCGGGAAGTCGAACGGTTGCCGACGGCCTGCGGGCGAAGGTGGCGACGGCGGCGGCCGAGCTCAGCTACGTCTCCAATGGCCCGGCGCAGGCGCTGGCCCGGGCCCGGACGTCGATCGTCGGAATGATCGTGCACGACGTGCAGGACCCCTACTTCTCGGCCATCGCGGCGGGCTCGATGCGGGTGGCGCGTGAGCACGGGCTGATGGTCATGCTCGCCAGCACCTTCCGCGACCAGGACCTGGAGCTCGATTACGTCGAGCGGCTCCGGGCCCAGCGCGCGCGGGGGATCGTGCTGGTCGGCAGCAGCACCACTCAGCGGAGGTTCACCGAAAGGCTCGGCCTGGTGGTCGCGGCCTACGAGGCCGAGGGTGGCCGGACGGCGTCGCTGAACCGGGAGAACCTCGGCTCCGCGGGCGTCGTGGTCGACAACAAGGGCGGTGGCCGCGACGTCGGGCGGCTGCTGCTCGGACTGGGTCATCACCGGATCGGCGTGGTGGCCGGGCCGCGGCACCTCGTGACCAACAAGCACCGGCTGGCCGGATTCGGCCTGGCGCTGGCGGACGCCGGCGTCGAGTTGCCCGACGACGCGGTCGTGGAGGGAGACTTCGGCCGCGAGGGCGGGGCCGAGGCGGCGGCCCGCCTGATCGAGCAACGACCTGACCTGACCGCGATCTTCGCCCTGAACGACTTGATGGCGCGGGGATGCCTGATGGCATTGTCGAGCGCCGGCCGCGTCGTGCCCGATGACGTGTCCGTCGTCGGCTTCGACGACCTGCCGGTGGCCTCGGACACCGCTCCGCGGCTGACGACATTCCGGTTGCCGCTGGAGGAGATCGGCGCTCGGGCCATGCGTCTGGTGCTGCGCGACGAGGCCGAGCCGCGCCACATCGACCGGGTGAGAGGGGAGTTGGTCGTGCGGGAGAGCACGGCACCACCACCCCACGTATCCGGGCGCGGCGGGCGGAGTCGACGGCGCACCGATCGACGCGAGGGCACGCCGTGATCTCGCCGGGACTGTGCTCGGTCACCCTGCGCGATCTCGACCCGGCCGGCGTGATCGACGTCGTACGCCGGGCCGGTTTGTCCTGCGTCGAATGGGGCGGCGACGTGCACGTCCCGCCGGGGGACCTGGCCGCGGCCTCGGACGTGCGGGCGCGGTCCGAGGATGCGGGCGTCGCGATCGCGTCGTACGGCTCGTATTTCCGCGCCGGCGTGCACGATCTCCTCGACGCCAACGCGATCCTCGACACGGCCGCCGCGCTGGGCGCGCCGCGGGTGCGGATCTGGGCGGGCGACGTGGACTCCGCGGACGCGAGCGCCGCGCAATGGACGTCGATCGTCGCGTCGGTTGCCGGTGTCGCGGAGGCCGCCGCCGCGGCCGGTCTTTCGGTGGGGCTGGAATTTCATCGCGGCACCTTGACCGACACCGCCGGATCGACGGCCCGCCTGCTGCGCGAGCTGCCGGAAACGGTCAGCACCTACTGGCAGCCGCCGGTCGGGCTGACCGACGACGAAGCCCTCGCCGGGCTCGACGAGGTGCGGGGCCGCGTCTCCACCCTGCACGTCTTCAGCTGGTCCCCGACCGGGAAAAGGCTGCCGCTGCGGCACCGGGAAACCCTGTGGCACCGGGTCTTTTCCCATATCAACGGCGCGCACGACGGCCTGCTCGAATTCGTGCCGGACGACGATCCCGACGGCGTGGTCCGTGACGCGCGGACCTTGATCGGTCTCGTGCGACCCGAGGAGCAGCCGGCGTGAGCCGTCCCACAACGGTCCTTGCCATGCACCCCGAGCTGCCCGACCGCCTCTTCACGCCGGAATCGCGGGCGCGCCTTTCCGCGATCGCCGAGATCGACCAGAGCGTCGTCGTCACCGACGTGCACGCGCCGGAGTGGGCCGACGTGCTCGGCCCGGCCGAAGTGCTCTTGACCTGTTGGGGCGTCCGCCCGCTCGACCGGGAGGTGCTCGACCGGGCACCCGGACTGCGCGCCGTGGTGCACTCGGCCGGTTCGGTCAAGGGGTTCGTGACGCCCGAGCTGTGGGATCGGGGCATCGTGGTAAGTAGCTGCGCGGCCGCTAACGCGCTCCCGGTCGCGGAGTACACCCTCGCCATGATCCTGCTGGCCGGCAAGCGGGTCTTCGAGCAGTCGCACCGGTACGTCGCCCGCCGGGCACGGACCGCGCCGGGCGAGATCTCCGGACCGCTCGGCAATTATGGCCGGCGGGTCGGTCTGATCGGGGCCTCGATGGTGGGCCGTCGGGTCGTCGAGCTGCTCCGGCCGTTCGATGTCGAGGTGTGGATGAGCGATCCGTTCCTGAGCGATGCCGAGGCGGCGGATCTCGGTGTGCGGCCGGTGTCGCTGGATCGGCTCGCCGCCGGGTGCGACATCGTCAGCGTGCACGCGCCGTCGCTGCCCTCGACCCGGCACCTGCTCGATCGGAGGGTGCTGGCCCTGCTCCCGGACCGGGCGACGCTGATCAACACCGCCCGCGGCGCGCTGATCGACCACGACGCGTTGACCGAGGAGCTGGCGTCGGGGCGGATCGATGCCGTGATCGACACGTCCGATCCTGAGCCGTTGCCGGCCGGCTCGCCGCTCTACGACCTGCCGAACGTGCTGCTGACCCCGCACGTCGCCGGCACCCAGGGTCTGGAGACGCACCGGCTCGGGAAGTGGGCGATCGACGAGCTGCACCGCTACGCCGACGGCGAGGCGTTCCGCTTCCCCGTCACCGCCGACGATCTCGCCCGGTTGGCCTGAGCGGCGTTACGGGTGCAAGTCGAGCCGGTCGGCGAGGCGGGCCAGCGCCCGCTCCGCGGCAGCTCGTACGGCCGGCTCGGGATCGGTGAGCAGCCGGCGCACGACGTCCACGTGCTCGGTGTCGCCCACGATGCCCAGGGCGCGGGCGGCGGCCTGCCGGACCCGAGGCAGGTCGTGGCCGGCCAGGGCCGCGACACCCGGGCCCGCCTCGCCGATCTCCCGTGCGGCGCTCACCTTGACGCACATCTCGGCCGGTCGCCAGTGCTCGTCCGTGAGGCCCGCAACGACGTCCGCGGCGCAGTCATCGGCCCAGACGTAGAGCAGCCCGCGGGCGCCCCAGCTCCGGGCCCAGTACGGCTTCCAGCGGCCTCCGTCGAGGACGGCACCGGCCGCGCCGATCAGCTCGAGCGTCTCGCGCTCGTCGGCCGGATCGGTGGCGCGCAGCAGCGCGGCACACCGGTGCGCGGTCTCGACCTCGCCGAAGTGGGCGGCCATGATCCGCCACGACTCGCGCGGTGAGAGGCCGTCCCGCAATTCCGGTAGCCGCTGCATCCCGGCACGGTACGGCGGTCCGGCTCCAGAGGTCGAGCCGTAAGCGGTCTGCGCCGTACCGTTTGTGCATGCAGCGGTACGACGCCATCGTGGTCGGCGGAGGCCACAACGGCCTCACGGCGGCGGCCTACCTGGCCTCGGCGGGCCGCTCGGTCCTCGTCCTCGAGGCGGCCGACCACACGGGCGGGGCGGCCGTCTCGGCGCCGGTCTTTACCGGCGTGGATGCGCGGCTGTCCCGCTACGCGTATCTGGTGTCGTTGCTGCCGCAGCGGATCGTCTCCGACCTCGGCCTGCGGATCTCCTTGCGGCGCCGGAGATTCTCGTCCTACACGCCGGTTCCCGGCTCCGCCACCGGCCTGCTGATCGACAATGCTGACCCGGCTGCGACCGGTAGGTCGTTCGCGGCGGTGACCGGGTCGGACGCCGACTTCGCCGCGTGGCAACGGTTTTCTGCGATGACCGGTCGGCTCGCGGCGCGGATGTTTCCGACCATGCTGGATCCGTTGAAATCCCGCGACGAAATGCGCACGATCGTCGACGACCCGATCGCGTGGAACGGGCTGCTGGAGGAACCGATCGGGTCGAGCATTCGCACCACCTTCGCCGACGACACCGTGCGCGGCGTCGTGGCGACCGACGCCCTGATCGGCACCTTCACGTCGGTGGATGATCCCTCGCTGCTGGCCAATCGGTGCTTTCTCTACCACGTCATCGGCGGCGGCACCGGCGGGTGGGACGTGCCGGTCGGTGGCATGGGCGCTGTGACGGACGCTCTTGCGGACGCCGCGCGAGCCGCCGGGGTACGCATCGAGACCGGTGCCGAAGTCGTGTCGATCGACCCCGACGGTGAGGTGCGGTGGATCGCCGGAGAGTCCGAGCAGCGCGCGGCTTTCGGCCACCTGCTCGGCGCGATCGCACCACAGATCCTGGACCGGCTGCTCGGCGATGCGCCGGCCGGGCCGCGCCCCGAAGGTGCCCAGCTCAAGGTCAACATGCTGCTGTCGCACCTTCCGCGGCTGGCCGATCCCTCGGTCGATCCGGCGGCCGCCTTCGGCGGGACGTTCCATGTCAATGAGGGGCTGTCCGCGCTGGAGGCATCGTACGCCGGGGCGGCACGCGGCGAGCCGCCCGCAGTACCGCCGTGCGAGAGCTATGGCCACTCGTTGACCGACCCGTCGATCCTCGGACCGGAGCTGGCGAGGTCCGGCGCGCACACCCTCACCCTCTTCGGGCTGCACCAGCCGGCGCGGCTGTTTGCCAAGGACAATCCCGCCGCGCGGGCCGCGGCGCTCGCCGCGACGCTGGACTCGCTGGATGCCGTGCTCGGCGAGCCGATCCGGGACTGCCTGCTCACCGACGCGGACGGCCGGCCGTGCCTGGAGGCGCGCACTCCGCTGGATCTGGAACGCGAGATCGGGCTACCCGGCGGGCACATCTTCCATCGCGATCTCTCCTGGCCGTTTGCCGAAGCCGATGCCGACATCGGGCGGTGGGGGGTCGAGACGGCGTACACCAACGTGCTCCTGGCCGGCGCCGGCGCCCGGCGCGGCGGCGGGGTGAGCGGGATTCCCGGTCACAACGCGGCGATGGCGGTCCTGCGGACCTGATGCGGGGCCGCGCCGGTCCCGTCAAAGTCTCGATGGAAACCGTCTGCGCCCGCACCGCCCACCCAGCCGGTGACCGCGGTGCCGAAATGCGCGAGACCGGCCGGATCCTTGGTGTCCAGCGCGACCAGGGCGAAGCGAGCGATTCCCCTCAGCGACCTCCGAAACTCCTGGCACTCCGAAACTCCTGGCACTCCGAATCTCCTGGCACTCCGAATCTCCTGGCACCTCCGAGCCCGCGGCCCTGAGCTACCTCCGTCGCCGGCCCTTGCTTGCGATGCCGCGCCCGCCGAGGACCATGGTCCCGAGGAAGAGCACGGCGGCGATGATCGTGAGCCAGATCAGGCCATGGACGACGGCACCGATGATGCCGAGCGCGATCCAGACGATTATGAGAAACAATATGAAGGCGAGCATCTGCGGTCCTCTGTTCGGTCGAAGGGTCACTGTGGCCCGGCCCGCCCGAGGGCGTCAAGCCGTGTGCGTCGAGGCTCGCCCGCAGGGGGCGACGTCTCGAGCGTCGTCTGGGTTCTCGTTCGAGGACGGCAGCGTCGTTCGCGGTCCGGCCGCCCGCCCCGAGCTGGCCTATGAGGCCCGCGTCGGGGCTCGAGGATTCAGGTACGGCGAGGAAATGATCCTCGAGAGCGTTGCGCACTAATCCTGCCGCGATCTAGCCCACCCACGCACTACTGCTGCTCGCGTCGCTTCATCTCCGCCTCGTAGACGTGCGGCAGCCCCGAGACGAGCCGGTCCCGCACCACCCGCTCGACCGAGCGGAACACCGACCAATAGGAGTCGTCGTACGCCTCGACGATCTGAAATGTCCAATTCCCAGGTACGACGTCCCTGCCGACCAGCACGTCGTCGATCTCGTCCGCGAGTGCCGCGTGCCCGGCATCGCGCAGGTCCTCAACGGCCTGCTGCAGCGTCAGGTCAGCGTGTCCCGAGAGCCGGTGAAAGGCATAGAGGTGCCCGCGCGCATTCTCCACGACCTCCAATGCCTCGGACAGCTTGCCGACGGCATCGATCGTCGCGTCGCCGGCACCGGTCGGTCGCTCATGCTCGACCGGCCGGCTCGGGTGTTTGGCCGTTCCGAATTGCGCGCGAAGCTCACCATCCATGCCCGAAGCGTATGCCGACGCGATGCGCTCCGGCGGCCAACGGGACCTGGCTCAGCCGGCGAAAACCGTGGTGCGGAATGCGGTTGCCACCACGACGCGGCGGCCGACCCGGGATACGACCTTCGCGCCGGCACCGGAGAGCCCGCTCGAGCGGCCGCCGACGACCAAGTCGCCGGTGACGGCGCTGCGCAGGGTGCAGCCGTGCGCCGAGGGAATGAGCACCTCGTAGCCGTTGACCGAGGGCGGACCGGTGGCCGGAACGGCATAGGCCACCCGCAGGCCGGTGAGGTCGATGCCGACCACGCTGCTCCCGTCGTATCCGACCTGGGTGGTGTCGACCGCCTCGGCGCGCGGCGAGGCGGCGCTCAGGACGTTGTGCAGGCGCTTGTCCTTCAGGGTGGCCCGCACCTTGCCGTTGGCGTCATAGATCACCGCGGCGGCCCGGCCATCGATCGTGGTCAGCAGCACCAGGCCGTTGGAGGTGCCGAAGACGTGCGTGTCGGTCCACGGCGTGTCGGTGGTCCAGCTCTTCTTGCCCGTCCACGAATCAAGCACGAGCGTCGAGGACTCGCCGCTCGTGCAGCTGTAGAGGATGACCGCGCCGACGTCGCCCGCCCCCACGTCATCGATGGTGCAGCCGGACTGGTTCCAGTGCCACGCCTCGCCGCCGGTCTCCTCGTAAAAGGCGCGCACCGTGTTCTTGTCGGCGAGCAGGAAGATGCTCGGCGCCGCGACCGTGAAGGTGAGCGGCCCCAGATCGGCGTTGAGAAACCATTTGCGGGCGCCGGTCGACGGATCGAACCCGGAAATGTCGCGGCAATCCGTGCCGTCGTGGTAGACGGCCACGGCAGCCGTCGGCAGCACGATCCACGAGCACAGCGTGGTGTTGTCCCGCCGGTAGGTCCACCGCACCGTGCCGGTGCCCGGGTTGCGCGCGGAGATCGAGTGTTGGTCAGCGGTGAGCACAACACCGTCGGTGCTCACCGTGTCGCCGGCCGGGATCAGCCCTCGCTGGGACCACAGGGCGGCGAGCTTCTCCTGCGGCAGCAGGACCGACGGTGCCTCGGTCGCCGGCACCAGTCCGTTGGCCCTCGTCAGCCTGGCGTTGCTGGCGTCGCTGGTGGCGATCAGCAGCGCGCCGACACCGACGCCCACGACGACGAGCGCACCGAGCACGAGAAGGTAGCGCCGCCAGGCTCGCCCGGTCCCGGCGCCCGCCGACCTCGTGCGTGCCACCGGCTAATGTCCTCGCTCGCGGCCCGACGTGGAGGCGTCCGGGGTGCTCACCTGCACGCCGCGACGGGTACGCCGCCGGGGCGTGCCCGAGCGGGCCGCCCGCCGCGGTGCGTCCTCGGCCGGCCCGCTGGACGGCGTGGCGCGCTCGCCCTCGCGCGAGCCACGGCCGCGCCGCCCGGGTGTCCGGATGCGATCCCGGGCAGGTCCGCCGGTCCGCGCATCGCCGCCGTGCCGCCCGGTCTCGCCGAGGTCCTCGACCTTCTCGGCGTCGAGACCGGCTCGGGTGCGCTTGCTGCGCGGCAGCCGCCCGGTCGCGCCGGCGGGAATCCCGAGGTCGGCGTAGAGGTGGGGCGAGGTCGAATAGGTCTCCGCCGGATCGTCGAAATCGAGCCCGAGGGCGGCGTTGATCGCCTTCCAGCGCGGGATCTCGTCCCAGTCGATGAGCGCGACGGCGATGCCGGCGCCGCCGGCACGGCCGGTGCGGCCGATGCGGTGGACGTAGATCTTCTCGTCCTCGGGGGTCTGGTAGTTGACCACGTGGGTCACACCGTCGATGTCGAGCCCGCGGGCCGCGACGTCGGTGGCGATGAGGACGTCAACCTTGCCCGAGCGGAAGGCCCGCAGCGCCTGCTCGCGGGCACCCTGGCCGAGGTCGCCGTGCACGGCGGCGGCCGCGAAGCCGCGATCCTCCAGGTCGTCGGCGACCTTGGCGGCGGTCCGCTTGGTGCGGCAGAAGACCAGCGTCAGGCCGCGGTCCTTGGCCTGCAGCACGCGGGCCAGGATCTCGACCTTGTCCATGGCGTGGGCGCGGTAGACCAGCTGTCGGGTCTGCGGCACCGTGCTGCCCTCGTCGTTGCCGTGGGCGCGCACGTGCGTCGGCTGGCGCATGAACCGCCGTGCGAGGGCGACGATGGGTGCCGGCATGGTGGCCGAGAACAGCATGGTCTGGCGTTCGCCGGGGACCCGGGCCAGGATCCGCTCGATGTCCGGCAGGAAGCCCAGGTCGAGCATCTCATCGGCCTCGTCCAGCACCAGGACCGAGATCCGGTCCAGCCGCAGGTGGCCCTGCTGCAACAGGTCGAGCAGCCGGCCCGGCGTACCGACGACCACGTCGACGCCGCGGCGGAGCGATTCGATCTGCGGCTCGTAGGCGCGGCCGCCGTAGATCGACAGGCAGCGCGCGCCCAGCCGCCGGCCGGCGGCCTCGACGTCGCGGGTGACCTGCACGCAGAGCTCGCGGGTCGGTACGACGACGAGCGACTGCGGATGCGCGCCCTTGGACCTGTCGGGGGTGATGCGCTGGAGCAGGGGTACGCCGAACCCGAGCGTCTTGCCGGTGCCGGTGCGCGCCTGGCCGATGAGGTCGCGGCCCGGCAGGGCGATCGGGAGCGTCAGCTCCTGGATCGCGAAGGTGCGGGTGATGCCGACATCAGCGAGGGCGGCCACGATCTCGGGGTCGACCTCGAACTCGGAGAAGAGCGGCGCGGTCTGCTCGACCGGGGCCCGGGCGGCCAGGGGTTCGAACGTTTCGGGCCCGGTGGCCACATCGGTGCGGTGTTCGGTTTCGACGGCAGAGGTGACCTCGGCTGTCGTCGTGGTAGTCGTCGTGGGTGTAGTCGTGGTGGATGTTTCTGACATGGAGTTGAGAAGCCCTTCGTCACGGACGCGCCGACGGCCTCGGTCAGGAGCGCTGGCGTTCAGTACCCGCCTCGGCCGATCCGGCCGGCGTCGGGACTGCGCACTCAGGTGGCGTCCGCGCACATAGTTGACGCGCAACCGCGTCACCCCCAGGGTACCGCGCTGCGGCCGCGGCGTGCGCGGCGTGCGCGGCGGCCGGGCGTATCGTTCGTCGCGATGAGCGAGCAGCCGCCCCCTGAAACCGCCTGCGGCGGGTCCGAGCTGAGGCGATCAGGGTCGGTTACGGCGTCGCCCGACGAGCCGGAGGTCAGGGCCCGCCGGCCGTCCGATCCGCAGGCGGTCGTCGACCTGCTGGGGGTCCTTGCCTACGGGCAGCTCACCGCGTTCGACCGCCTCTCCAACGATGCCCGCTTCGCCCCCACCATCGAGACCAGGATCACCCTGGCGACGCTCGCCGCCGGCGAGGTCGAGCAGTTCCACCGGCTGCGCGCACACCTTTCGGGCATGGGCGTCGATCCCGGCGTGGCGATGGGACCGTTCATCCGGCCGATCGACGCCTATCACCAGTCGACCCGGCCCGGCACATGGTTGGAGAGCCTCGTCAAGGCCTACGTCGGAGACGGCATCGCCGCGGACTTCTACCGCGAGATCGCGGAGTATCTCGATCCGGCGACCCGCGATCTGGTCCTGTCCGTGCTTGGGAATTCGGGGCCGGCCGACTTCGCGGTCCGCGAGGTCCGCGCGGCGATCAGCGCCGACGGCCGGGTCGCCTCACGGCTTTCGCTGTGGGCTCGGCGGTTGGTGGGGGAGGCGCTGTCCCAGGCGCAACGGGTCTCCGGGGAGCGGCCGGCGCTGACCGCACTCGTCGTCGGCGGGTCGGGCGATCCGGCCGCGGTGAGCGATGTGTTCCGGCGCCTGACCGATGGTCACACCGCACGGATGCGCACCATCGGCCTGTCCAGCTGAGGCGAGCGCCCACACAACATCTATAGCCGGCTAAGCAAGCGTCCGACTTCGTCCGCAAATCGAGGCTATGGCCAGCATGCCGGCTCCGAGCGCGATCACCGCCGAGACCGCGGCCGCTCGCCTCAGCCCGCCCTGCGGGCCGAGGGACTCTAGCAGCGCGCCGTACGCCGCGACGCCGATCACCGAGCCGGTCTGGCGGGCGGCGGTGAGCACACCGCCGGCGATCCCCGCCCGGTTGTGTCCCAGGCCACTGAGCACGACGTCCGTCATGGCGGGTACGGCGACGCCCAGACCCGACCCCAGCCCGATCATCGGTCCGACCAGGGCGGCGTACGTCGTGTGCGCGCCGACGAGGAGCAACCCCAGGCCCGAGAGCATGCTCAGCCCCGCGCCGATGGCGAGCGTGCCGGCCGACCCGACCATCCGGCTCAATCGGGCCGATGCGGCGTTCGAGAACAGCACCGCCAGCATCGCCGGCCCGAACGCCAGGCCGGCCGTCAAGACCGAGTAACCGGCCGCCCTCTGCAGGTGGATGCTCAGCACGAAGATGAGGCCGAAGAACACGACGTTCGCCAGGACGCCGTACGCCGTCGCGACCGAAACCGCACGCGAGCGGAAGATCCCGAGCGGCAGCATGGCGTCCTCGCGCCGCGCCTCGGCCGCCACGAAGCCGGCGCCGGCGAGCCCGGCCAGTCCCAGCCCGACGATGACGCCCGGGGACCCGAAGCCCGCGACCCCGCCCTGGACCAGCGCCGCCGCGAGCAGGCCGAGGGCGGCGAGCGCCGTGACCTGGCCGCACCAGTCGACCCGGCGGGCGACGGCGACCCGCATCGCCGGCACCGACCGGCGTACCAGCGCGGCCGCCACGACCCCGAGAGGCAGGTTGACGGCGAAGATCGCCCGCCAGCCGAACGCGGAGACCAGCACGCCGCCGGCCAGTGGCCCGGCGACGACGGCGGCGCTCGCGCTGGCCGCCCAGGTGCCGACGGCTCGGGACCGGGCGCCCGGCTCGGGGTAGGCGGCGCGCAACAGCGCGAGCGACGTCGGCGCGAGCGCGGCGGCGCCGATCCCTTGGAGTGCGCGGGCGGCGATCAGCACGCCGAGGAAGGGAGCGAGCGCGCAGGCCACCGAGGCGGCGACGAAAACGGCGAGCCCACCCTGGAACACGCGGGCCGCGCCGCACCGGTCGCCGAGCGCGCCGGCGGTCAGGAGCAGGGCGGCGAACGCGACGGTGTACGCGTTGACCACCCACTGCAGGCCCGCGATCCCCGTGTGCAGCGACCGGCCGATGTCCGTGGTCGCGACGTTGACGATGCTGACGTCGAGCTGCACCATCCCGAAGCCGAGCGCGGCCGTGACGAGCGTGCGTCGAGGGCCGCTGGTCGGCGAGCGGCGCACGGTGGGTAGCCGGGCGGTCACGGAGATCGACGGTAGGTCCGAAACGCTTCGAGACCCGTCGAAGCGTCACCGACCTACGCTGGCGCCATGAGCGCATGGACCGACGACACGCGGCCCGCCAACCCGCCCGCGGCGATCAACGGCGATGCCGACCTCGCAGCGATCGGGCGCGTTTTGGCCGATCCGGGTCGCGGCCGGATGTTGCTCGCGCTCGGCGACGGGCGGGCCCTGCCGGCGAGCCGATTGGCCGCGGAGGCGGGCGTCAGCGCCGCGACCGCGTCCAGCCATCTCGCCCGGCTCACCGACGCCGGCCTGCTCGCAGTCGAGCCGCACGGGCGGTTCCGCTATTACCGGCTCGCCGGGCCCGAGGTCGGGCAGCTGCTCGAGACGATCGCACTGCTCGCGCCGGCCACCCCGGTCCGCTCGCTCCGCCAGGGCACGCAGGCCGCGGCGATCCGCGCGGCCCGGACCTGCTATGACCACCTGGCCGGCCGGCTCGGTGTCGAGGTCATGGCCGCGCTGCTGGACGCGGGTCATCTAGCCGGCGGCGGCGGTCGCCATGACCCGGATGGATCGGATCCGCGCGCCGGGCACGGGCATGAGGTGGATTACCGCGTCACGGATTCGGGTCGCGCATTCTTCGCCGAGCTGCAGGTCCCCGTTGCGCGCAAACCGCTGCGCTACTGCATCGACTGGACCGAGCAGCGGCACCACCTCTCCGGCGCGCTCGGCCGAGCGTTGCTGGCCCGCTTGATCGAGCTGGGTTGGGTACGCCGGGCGCCCGCGTCACGGGCGGTGCGGCTCACAGACGACGGACGTCGCGGGCTGCTCGACGTGCTCGACGTACGGCTGACTAGCCGGTGACGAAACCGACCCGACGGCTCTCCGCCTCGGCGATCTCGACGTAGGCGACCTTCGCGGTCGGCACCAGCACGCGCCGCCCCTTCTCGTCGACGAGGGCGAGCACGTCGCCGCTCTTGCTGGAGCCGGTCAGCGCCTCACGCACCGCTTGCTCGACCTCGTCCGGGGTCTGATCGGACTCGATCGTGAGCTCTCGCGGCGAATTCTCGACGCCGATCTTGACCTCCACCGCATACCCTCCAGCTCAGGCTTTCACTGTCCGTCTGAATAATAGCCGCCGGCCCGCGCCCGCCGGGACGCCGTGCGCGGAGGGCGAACACCGGCGAGTGTCAGCTCGGCAGCGGCGCGCGGTCGGTCAGCGTCGCCGCGTGCAGATCACCCAGATCGTCGACGCGGTCGAGGACGTCGGGTGCGGTGAAGGACGGCCGGCCGCCGCGCTCCACCTCCTCCCACGTCAATGGTGCGGACGCGGTCGGCGTGGCCCGGGCCCGCAACGAGTAGACCGACACCGTGGTCTTTGCCGCGTTGTTCTTGCTCCAGTCGATGAAGACCTTGCCGGGGCGCAGTTTCTTCGCCATCGCCGAGACGATCAGCCTCGGATGCTCGGCCGCGAGCCGGTCGGCCACCCGCTTCGCGTAGCTCGACGTCGCGCCGCCGGGCGCCTCCTCGATCGGGATCGAGAGCTGCATCCCCTTGGAGCCGCTGGTCTTCGGGTAGGCCGTGAGCCCGCCCACCGCGAGCGCCTCGCGCAGCAGTACCGCGACCTCGCAGCACTGCTCGATCGTCGCCGGCGGCCCGGGGTCGAGATCGAAGACCAGCAGGTCGGCGCCGTGCGCCCCGCCGCGGGGGCCGATCGCCCACTGCGGGGTGTGCAGTTCGAGGGCGGCGAGGTTGGCCAGCCACACCAGCGTCGGCAGGTCCTGCACCACGACGAAATCGATGGTCTCGCGGTCCATGGTGCTGCCCGGGACCGGCAGGGTCACCGTCCGCACCCAGTCCGGTGTGTGCGACGGCGCATTCTTCTCGAAGAAATGGTGACCCTCGACGCCATTCGGATAGCGCTTGACCGTCAGCGGGCGGGCGGCCAGATGAGGCAACAGCACCGGCGCGATGCGGGTGTAATAGTCGATGACCTCGCCCTTGGTAAAGCCGGTTTCGGGATAGAGCACCTTTTCGACATTCGTCAGCTTCAGCTGCCGGTCCCCGACCTTGACCCGGACGGATGTCGATTCCTTGGCCACGATGTCCCCCTCTCTTTCAGGCTTGGTCTTCCCGCACCACGTCGCGCGGGTCCTTGTCGTCGCGTACGCCGCGGAAGGTCGGGTGCCGCAACCGGTGGGTCGGCGTCCACTCGACGTACTGCACATCCACGACCACAGCCGGCGCGCACCACTGCACGTTGGCCAGCTCGGCTCGAGTCATCTCCCCGGAGAACGGGCAAACCTCCTGCTCCAGGGGACCAACCAGCCGTTGTAGCCGGCCCAGCATCGCGTCGGTAAATCCCGTCCCGACCTGCCCGGCGTACCGCAGCGCCCCGTCCCCGCCGTGGTAGCCGATCGACAACGACCCGATCCGGCCGGTGCGCCCGCCCCCGCCGCGCTCGTAGCCGCCGACCACGAACGCCTGCCGTCGGGTGAGGCGGGACTTCACCCACTCCGGGCTCCGCACACCCGGCCGGTATCCCGACGTCAACCGCTTGGCGACGACACCCTCCAGGCCCTGCGCCTTGCTGGCGCCCATCGTCGCGGGCCCGTCGTCGAGACTCGGTGGCACGGCCCACGACGGGCCGTCCAGGCCCAGGCGCTCGAGCGTCCTGCGCCGCTCGGTGTACGGCCGCTTGGTGAGATCGACGCCGTACAGCCGGACGACGTCGAAGATCAGGTAGGTCACGGGCGTCCCGGCGGCGAGCCGGCGCGCCTTCTCGGCGCTGCGGCAGTGCATCCGGGGCTGCAGCGCGGCGAAGCTCGGCCGGCCGTCGGCGAAGGCCACGATCTCGCCGTCGAGCAGCGCGTCGGGACACGCGTCGGCGAGCCCCCAGAGTTCGGGGTACGCCGCGGTGATCGGCCGCTCCGTGCGGCTGGTCATCTGCATCCCGTCGGTGGTGAGATCGGCCACCGCGCGCACGCCGTCCCATTTGAACTCGAAGGCCCAGCCGTCCCCGGTCGGCAGCGTGCCGGCGGTGGCGAGCATCGGCTTCACACGCCCATCCTGCCCATGACCGGCCGGTCAAGGCACCCAGGTATCGGACTAACAGACCGGCGGGACAAAATCCGGTGCGGATGGGACGCTTGGGCAATGCGAGCCATTTGGAAGGGTGCGGTCTCGTTCGGCCTGGTCAGCATCCCGGTGCGGCTGTACTCCGCCACGGAGGAGCGCGACGTCGCGTTTCACCAGGTGCACCGGGAAGACGCGGGCCGGATCCGATACAAGCGGGTCTGCTCGATCGATGGCGAGGAGGTGCCCTACGCGGACATCGCCAAGGGTTATGAGCTGCCGAGCGGGGACACTGTTGTCATCACGGACGACGACCTGGCCGACCTGCCGCTGTCGACGAGCCGCGAGGTCGATGTGCTCGCGTTCGTGCCGCTGGAGCAGGTGGACCCGATCTATTTCGCCAAGAGTTACTACCTCGAGCCCGACAACAACGCGGCCAAGCCCTATGTCCTGCTGCGGGATGCGCTCGAGCAGTCCGGCCGGGTCGCGCTGGTCAAGGTTGCGTTGCGCCAACGCGAGGCGCTGGCCACCCTTCGGACCCGCGACGGCGTCCTCGTGCTCGAGACGATGGTGTGGCCGGACGAGGTCCGTGCTCCGGAGTTCGGCTTCCTCGACGAGGACGTGACGGTCCGCCCGGCCGAGCTCTCGATGGCCGAGTCGCTGATCGAGAGCATGACCGGCGACTTCGCGCCCGAGGATTACAAGGACGACTACCGCGAGGCGCTGCAGGCGGTCATCGATGCCAAGGTCGAGGGCCGTGAGGTGGTCGCCGCCGAGGAGGCGGAGGAGACCGGTGCGGGTGACGTCGTCGACCTGATGGCCGCTCTGCGGCGCAGTGTCAACGACGCGAAGCGGCGCCGGGGCGAGGCCGTCGACGACCAGGACAACACCGACGAGGACGACGCCGCAGGCGCACCGGCCGCCAAGCGGTCCTCGCCTGGCGCCCGGAAGGCGCCGGCGAAGAAGACCGCGAAGAAGGCGGCCAAGAAGCCGCCGGCGAAGAAGGCCGCCCAGGACAAGAATCCGGCCGCCAAACAGGCTGCGGCCAAGCGGGCAACTCCGCGCAAACGTTCGGCCGCCAAGGCCGAACGCAAGAGCGCCTGACCTGCCGGGCGTCGCGACGTCGTACCGTCATCCCATGCGGTCGGTTCCCATGGCGCAGCGCGGACGTGGCGCGGCGGTGCGGTCGGCATTCGGCGACCGGATGCGCGCCGCCGGACTGCGGCCGCCACCCGGTCCGGTCCGTGTCGCCGCGCTGTCCGACGGTGAGCTGCCCGACGTCGCGGACGACCAGCCGCTGTGGCCGCTGCGGCACATGACGATCGACGGAGCGAAGGTCGGCTGCCGGGTCACGCCCGGACCGGCTGGTGCCGATCCCGCGGTCTACGTCCCAGGGCTCGGCGGTACGTCGAGCAACTGGACCGATGTCGCGGCCCTGCTGCAGCGGGAGGTCGCGGGCGTCTCGGTCGATCCGGCCGGGTTCGGCGAATCGGATCCGCCGCTGGACGGCAACTACGCGCCGCCTGCCCACGCGCACCGCCTCGCGCGGTTCATCGAGCAGCAGTTCGGTGGCCGGCCGGTGCACCTTTTCGGCAACTCCCTCGGCGGCGTCGTCACGCTGCTGGCCGCCGTGCGGCGTCCCGATCTGGTCCGGAGCCTGACGCTGGTCTCGCCGGCGATGCCCGACCTGCGCCCGCATGGCCGCGAGCGGATGATGCTGGTCGCGACCGTCGTGCCGGGCGTGCTCACGGTGGCCGAGCGCCGCGGCGGGCTGAGCGCCGAACAGCATGTCCGGATGGTCGTGGACACCGTCTTCGGCGACGCGTCCGTGGTCAACCCTGACCGGTTCGCCGCCGCGGTCGCCGAGGCCGAACGGCACGCCGGGCAACCGTGGGCGAGCGCCGCGCTGCGCTTGTCGCTGCGCGGGCTCATCGCGTCGTACGTCGGCACCGGCCGGCGATCGCTGTGGAACCTCGCCCGCCAGGTGCGGGTGCCGTCGCTGGTCGTCTGGGGTGACCGTGACCGGCTGGTCGACGTGACACTGGCGCATCGCACCGCGCGGGCGCTGCCCGACTCGCGCTTGCTGGTCCTGCCCGGCGTCGGGCACGTCGCGCACATGGAGACGCCGCGGCTCGTCGCCCGGGCGTTCTGCGGCCTGCTCGAGGAGACCCATCGCCGTGATCTCGCCATCGGCCTGCGCTGAGCCCGCGGACGGCCGGCGTCGTCAGACGCCGGCGGTGCTCATTGCCGCCTCCGCGGAAACGAGTGCGTCGGCGGTGCTCATTGCCGCCTCCGCGGAAAGGAGTGCGTCGGCGGTGCTCATTGCCGCCTCCGCGGAAAGGAGTGCGTCGGCGGTGCTCACGCGGCCACGAACCGTTGCCACGACATGACCCGGGTGGACTCGGTGACCAGCCGCCCGGTGGCCGCGGTGTGCGCCCGCCACCAACTCGAGGGCAGCTGGTCACCGTCGCTGCTCGTGATCGTGGCGAGGATCGCGACGGCGGCACTGTCGGACAGCCGCTGCGCCCGGCCCCATTCCGCGAGGAGTGCATCAAGCTCGGGCATCATCAAAATCCTCCGCCGTTCCGTCATCGATGTGCAAGGCCGTGCTCAGCGTGCGCCTGGCCATCGAGAGCCGGTACCGCACGGTGCCGGCCGGTATCTCGAGCGCCTGGCCGATCTCCGCGCTGGTCAGCCCGCTCACGGCGCTCATGCCCACCACGACACGCTGCTCCTGCGGCAGCGCGTCGATCGCCCGGCCGAGCGTGGCCACGGTGGCGCGCCGGGCCGCGTCATCGGCCGCGGACTCGGTGTGCGGGGCCGCCGTCGCGGCGACCGCCCGCAGTTGCGTCGCGGTCGCCGCCCGGGTCGCCCGGCTCCGGTAGGCATCGGTGCTCAGGTTGCGCGCGACGGCGCAGAGCCAGGCCCGCTGCGCACCGTCGTCCAGCCCGGCGACGTGGTCGATGTTCCGCCAGGCGCGCAGGAAGACCTCCTGCATCAGCTCGTCCGCGGCCCCGTCGTCGCGGCGCCGGGCGCGGAAGAAGGCCCGCACGCCGTGCCGGTGGGCGTCGTACACCGCGGTGAACCGGGCGGTGCGGGCGTCAGCCGGCCGCATCCTCGGCCGCACTGATCCGGCCGCGGTTCGTGGTGGCGAGCACCTGGACCACGGGTACGAGCGCGCGGGGCGCAATGATCTGGCCGCTCAGCGCGATCGAAGCCACCTTGGCCCGGAGAAGGTCGGTGGTGACGTCCTCGCCGATGCTCAGCTCACCGGTCACGATCAGGCTGACCGGCGCGTCGAGCAGATCGAGGAAGGCCGCCCCGTAGGTCTCGGTGCCGGTGACGAGCCGCGGGTGGTCACCGACGTACCAGATGATCTCCCCGGCGACCGTCATGACCGGCTCGAGCAGGTGCCTCGCGGCCGCCGGGGCGATCATCATGCCGGCGACGATGATGCGGGCGAAGCCGACGCTGGTCGGCAACCCGTCGACAACGGCCTGGCCGGCGATAAGGAGAATGTCAGCGGCATTGCCGCTGTCGTTGGCGATCGTCGTCCCGGACAGGGTGTTGTCGGCGGTCAGCGCGACGACCCGCTGGCCCTCGACGTGGTCGTAGACCTCCACGGCGCCCTTCACGGAGGAGAGCCGGGTGGCGAGCGCGGCATGGTTCTCCCGCGGACTGAGGACCAGCCCGACGGCGTGGATCTGCTGGTAGGTCACCGTCGTGACGGGGCTCGTGAGCACCAGCGCGCCGATCACCACGAGGACGTGCTTGTGGCCGTCCGTCGGCGCCAGCGCGTCGCCGGGGAGCGCGTTCATCCCGACGTACGAGCGGACGCGCACACCGTCGGGAATGGCGATGACGGCGGCGGAGTCGGTCGGGATCTGCGACGCGGCGACGCTGAGCGCCTCCGGTACGACGACGCAGGCGGCCTCGATCCGCGTGATGTGCGCGAGGTCCCCCGGGTGGCCGAACCGCGTCAGGTCGACCACCGGGCCGGTGAGGACGACGGGCTCGCGAGCCGCCGGCTCGGTCTCTGTCATAGCGTGATCCTTCCATCGGGACTCGTTGCCAGCCGTCCGCCCGAGCGCGCCGCGAGGCGTCGGCCGAGCCGGATCAAAGCCGTTCCCGCGGCGGTGCGGGCGCGGTCGAGGGCGCGGGCGGCCCGCACCGATCGGTGCGGGGCCGCGAGCCGGCTCGCGGCAGCGGCGGCAAGACGCTCCTCGTGGAGCTCGCGGAAGAGGATCGGGTCGGTTGGTTGCATGGTGTGCTCCCGAGGTTGGGCGGGGTTTCGCACCTATAGACGGACGTGCGGGCCGACTGTTGGGACCGCAGTCCGACCGAGCCACGGGCTAGGCACGCGGTCGACACCCAGGCCGAGGGCCTAAGTCGAGGGCCTCCGCAAGATGCGCAAGTCTCCTCATGCGGGCGGCTACCTCAGGGGACGAACCTCGATGGTGTCAAGAGAGAGCACCCACCAAAGGAGCAGAAATGACACCCCTGACCAACGACGTGATCGCCGCCGAAATCGCCTACCGGCAGGACGCCCTGATGCGGTCCTACCGCGACGGCCGCCGCGCGTCGATCGCCATGTCCGACTGGTGGCGCAAGCACGGACGGCCCTTCTCCGTCCGCCGCGCGCACCACGGGGCACCGTACCGGTGGCCAGTCACCCCGTGACGTCACGAGACGAAACGGGTGCTCGTCGTACCGCTGTACCAAGATGTGGGTGTGCCGCCACTTCCCGCCCATCCGATCATCGGGCGCGCCGGTGAGCTCGCCGAGCTCACCGAGACCGCGCTCGGTGACCGTGGCGCGCCATCGATCACCCTGCTCGGCGGGGACGCGGGCGTCGGCAAGACCCGCCTGCTGACCGAGCTGTATGCGCGCGCCGACGCGGCCGGCGTCCGGGTGCTGCTCGGGCACTGCCTCAACCTGGGCGAGAGCGGGGCGCCCTACCTGCCCGTGACCGAGATGTTCGCCCGCGTCGCGCGCGATTCTCCTGACCTGCTGGCGGATCTCGTCGGCATCAGCCCGCTGCTCGGCCCGTTGCTCCCGGACCAGCCGGGCACCGACCTGCGCGCCCCGATCGCCGGCGATCGATCGGCGCTCTTCGACGCGGTCCACCTCACCCTGACCCGGCTCAGCGCCGAGGCCAGGGTCGTGATGATCGTCGAGGACGCGCACTGGGCCGACCGCTCGACCCGCGAGATGCTGACCTTCTTGTTCAGCCGCGGGTTCACTGGACCCGTCTCGATCGTGGTCACCTACCGCACGGACGACCTGCACCGGCGCCATCCGCTCCGGCCCGCGCTGGCCGAGTGGTCCCGCATTCCCGGCGTGCACCGGATGATGCTCGGGCCGCTCGTCGACGCCGACGTCCGTGCCCTCATCGAGGACCTGCGGCCGGGAGTCGCGTCGGCCGACGACGCCGCGATCGTACGCCGCTCGGGCGGCAATCCGTTCTTCGTCGAGGAGCTCTTGGCGGCCGCCGAGCTCGACACCGCGGGACTGCCCGAGCAGCTCGCCGACCTGCTCCTGGTCCGCATCGACGCGCTCAGCGACGAGGCCCGGACGGTCGTGCGCTCGGCCTCGGTGGCCGGACGCGCGGTCGGCCACGATCTGCTCTCCGCCGTTGTCGAGTTGCCGCCGGACGAGCTCGACGCGGGCCTGCGGGTGCTCGTCGACAATCACGTCTTCGTCATGACCGGCACCGGGGGCTACGCGTTCCGCCACGCGCTGCTCGCGGAGGCGGTCTACGACGACCTGCTGCCGGGCGAGCGGGTGCGGATCCACCAGCGATTCGCGCGGGCGCTCGACGGGCGGACCGGTGTCGGGGTGTCCGCGGCGCTGGCGCGGCATGCCCGGGCCGCGGGTGACCGGAGCCTGGCCGCGATCGCCTCGCAGCGCGCCGGCGACGAGGCGATGGCAGCGGTCGGACCCGCTGATGCCGCCCGGCACTACGAGGACGCGCTCGAGCTGGCGGCCGAGGGCGCTGGCGCCGATGCCCACATCGACCGGGTGAGCCTGCTCTGCCGGGCCACGCGGGCGCTGATCGCCGCCGGCAATCCGCATCGGGCGGCGGAGTTGGCCGACGACGCGCTGGTGGCGCACACCGGCTCCCTCGTCGAGCGGGCGACGCTGGTCGCTTCGCTGATGGACGCCCAGCTGCTCATCGACCGGCCGCTGATGCCCTACTCCATCGCCGAGGACGCCATCGGTTGGCTCGCGCAGGAGCCACCGAGTCCGGTCCTCGCCCGGCTGCAGGCCAGCCTGGCCCGCGCCCGGATCATCGAGGACGACTTCGACGGCGCCGTGCTGTTGGCCACCGAGGGGTTGGCGCTCGCCCGTGAGCTCGGCCAGCAGGAGGTCGTCACCGATCTGATGACGACGCTTGCGCGGCTGGACGATTTCGCCGGTGATCCCGATCGGGCGATCGCCAGCCTGCGGGAGGTCATCGAGCGGGCCCGGGCCGGACACGATGTCGCGGCCGAGCTGCGCGGCCTGCACCAGCTCGGCCGCGTCCTCGCCCGCGGCGATGATCTGCGCGCCGCGGCCGAGGTGCACCAGCAGGCCGCCCGCCGCTCGGTCGAGACCGGTCGGCCGACCGAGCCGTTCGCGATGGACGCGCGGGTCACCGGCGCGATTCTGGCCACCGTGATCGGGGAGTGGACCGTCGCGGACGAGTTGCTCGACATGTCACACGTGCAGCTGCCGCCGTTCTACGTGGCACTTTTCGGAGCCGTGCAAACCCAGCTCGACGTCCAGCGCGGAATCGGCGACCCGATCGCGGCGGTGTCGAAGGTCCGACCCTTGTGGCCGCAGGACATGTTCCTCGCGATTCACTCGGCCAGCGCCACGATCGACGCACTCGGTTTCGCCGGCGATCTCGAGGAGATGTTCGCGGCCTACGACGAGCTGGCGGCGACGATCCAGTCGGTCTGGCACATGCGCGAGTTCGACGCGACGATCCGGCTGTCCGCCATGGCGATCGGTCACCTGGCGACGGCCGTGGCGCACCGGGGCGTCGATCTGCGGGCGTACGACGAGCGGGTCGACGCCATGATGGCGACGGTCGCCGATGTGGTCGGCGCCCGGCGCTCGGAGGAGCTGCTCGGCGCGGAGTCGCAGGCCTGGCTGATGCGGGCTCGCGCCGAGGAGCGGCGCTACCGCTCGAGCGGGTCGTCGCCGGAGCTGATCGCCGCCTGGCGGGCGGCCGTCGAGCGCAACGACGCGGCCAAGATGCCTTACGAGGCCGCGTGGTGCCGCATCCACCTCGCCGAGGCGCTGCAGGGTGCCGGCGAGCGGGCCGAGGCCCGTGAGCGGCGCGATCAAGCCCGCGAGACGGCGGACCGGCTCGGTTCCAAACCGCTGCAGGATGCCCTGGGCGGCACACCTCGGGCGACGGCCGGGGAGGCCGTGCTCACTCCGCGGGAGCGGGAGGTGCTCGCCCTCGTTGCCGATGGCCGCAGCAACGGCGCCATCGCCAAGGCGCTTTTCATCAGCACCAAGACCGCGAGCGTGCATGTTTCCAACATCCTCGGCAAGATCGACGCCGCCTCGCGCACCGAGGCGGTCGCGATCGCCCGCCGCCGGGGCCTCCTGACCTGAGCATGCCGGCGTCGTGCCGCCGTCAAAGGCACTCGATCTGACGCGGCCTCGATACATTTCGGAGCGTGCCGGCGGGGGAGTCCGACGACCTGGGCCGCCCGGTCGCGATGGCCACCGCACGGGCCGGGATGCTGCGCGACGACCTGGTCAAGACCGCCGAACAGCTCGGCGAGTAGCTCGGCCGGGCCGTGGCCGAGCTGCGGACACTCACCGACCCGGACGCCGCCGCCGCGCAGGTCGAGACCGTCGCGGCCGAATCCGCTCAGCAGGTCGCGGCCGCCGAGGTGGCCCGCAACCGGGCCGAGGCCACCGCCCGCCAGGCACAGTCCGACCTGACCGAAGCCAACGACGCCGCCCAGGCGCTGGACGACCAGCTGCGCCACGCCAACACCGCCCGGGCCGAATCCGACCGGCTACGCCAGGACGCCCTCGACGCGCTCGCCGCCGCCACAGCCAGCGTGCAGGCGCTGACCGCTGACCTGACCATCAGGACGGGGGAGCGGGACCAGCTACAGACCCGCACCGACGAGCTGACCCGCGAGCTGACGTCCGCCCGCGAGCAGCTGCACGAGCTGACCCGCCGGGCCGAGGAGGTGACCGCCCGCGCCGACCGCGAGCGCGGCGCCGCCGAGAAGTCGATCGGGGGACTGGAAGCCAGGCTGACCGAGGCCACCGCCCGCGCCGGCGACCTGGACCGCCAGCTCACCACCACCCGCGAGCAGCTGGACACCGCCCATGCCGCGCAAGCACGCCTGGAGGCACAACTGGCCGCTGCCGCGCAGCGGGCCGAGGAAGCGAACGCCCGCACCGACCGCGCGGACACCGCCCGAGCAGACGCCGAACGTGAGCGGGTCGCCGCGGAGAAGTCCGCCACACGACTGGAAACCCAGCTGGAACAGGCACGCGGCCGCATCGCCGAACTCAGCGCCGACCGCGACCGGCTGACCACCAGCCTGACCGAAGCCACCCGGGTAGTGCGGGGTGAGGCACCCGGCCCGCCGGCCGCCGCCCCCGGCGGCGCGAAACCGTCGCGGCCTCGCGCCCGCAAGAGCACCCGGCCAGCCACGCCCCCGGCGTCGGACTGATCAACCCGCAGGAGATGACGATGAGCGCACCCACCGTTGACACGGACCTGGTAATCCGAATCTGCCGCGAGAGGACTGCCTGCAACGGAAACGGCGCCCCTGTCGAGGTCGTCCGCGACCCGC
>JBBSHJ010000003.1:0-76710 GCA_038253135.1 Mycobacteriales bacterium
CAGGCCAACGAGGCCCCCTGGGTGCGCTTCGCCAAGGGCGACCGCAAGCTGGATGTGATGCGTCCGCACCTGGACCGGCTGATCCGGCAGGGGCGGTGTGGGGTGGCCGCGATCGGGGTGGCGCAGGAGTTTCAGCGGGTGTTCACCGGCACCACCCACCGGGCCGCCGGTGGTGGGGCTCCGCATTTCTCCTACGCGAAGGCCGATCGGCGGGTGACCGCGTACTACTTTTATGTGGTCGATGAGGTGTTCGGGCGGCGGTTATCAAGATCTGCGCGTACTTTCCGTATCCGGTCAAGATCTGGTGCTACGGGCATGAGTACGCCAAGCGGGCACCGCCGCGGCGGCCGGTATCGGGTTCGTCGAGTTGGCCAACGGGTTCGCCGCCACCGACGATCCGGACGGCCTGCAGCGCATCTGCCAGTCCCTCGGCCCGGCGGCGATCCGGGCCTTCGCGGACCGCTGGTTCTCTCGGTTGCCGCTGCCGTTGACCGACGCCGATCGGGCCGCCGGCTACTGGTGGGACGTTTCGATGCGTCAGGTCGAGGTGTCCCGCACGATCGTGTTCGACGCGCCGCGGGCCACCCGGGCGTTCTTCGAGGCGTTGCTGGTCGACAGCCTCGATATCGGCCGACCGGAGGAGATGCAGATCGTCTTCGGCCGCCAGGCCCGGACAGCTCCCGATGCGGGCTACCGGACCCGGCTGCTGCGCTCCGGCGATCAGGTCAGCCTCAATGCCTACTTCCGGCACTCCCGGGTCAAGAGCTATCTCAAAGAAGGCCGGGCGTTCCG
Organism: Mycobacteriales bacterium; assembly: GCA_038253135.1. Taxonomy (GTDB): domain Bacteria; phylum Actinomycetota; class Actinomycetes; order Mycobacteriales; family QHCD01; genus JBBSHJ01. The sequence goes on from JBBSHJ010000003.1 coordinate 793, forward strand.
GATCGAAACCGTGATCAACGACCCCGGTGACCTCGGGGTCGCCCGCCGGATCGAGCACCTCGACGAATTGTTCACCAAAGCCCGTGACGTCAACCGGCGAATGGTCGATGCTTTCCGTGTCGGCCAGGGTTGTGTCCTTGCGAGCCCAGCCTTTGAGCGCGTCGCGCGACCGTCCGTTAAGGACGGTCGGAGGGCCCCAGCCCTGCGGTTCGGCGACCCTCGGGTCATGGCCCTGGCCGGCGCGTTGTGCGCCTGCGTGCACGCCGTCGGCGGGTTCACCAACCGCAGCCTCCGCGCCCGGGTGGCCGCCCTGCTCGGCACCACCAGATCGCCTGGCTCAGGTCGCAGACACCTTGTCCCAGCCCGAGACGGTAGGGCGCCTGGGCCAGGTCATCGACCGGTGGATCTACACCGCATGCCTGTGCTTCGGGCTCGACCTCGACGAACAACGCCGGTCCGGGTTCGGCTACGGCTACTCGATCTACCAGGTCGAGTACAGCCGCAACCTGATCTTCGAGTCCGGCCGGGTGATGGAGCGCGCGTTTGACACCGTCGTGGACCGGACCCGGGCCCGGATCGACGTGCCGAAGCTGCGGACGTTGTTCGGCGTGGGTCAGCGTCCCCGCTGGCGCGGAGCGGATCTGTCGCCTCGACAGGCAGTCGTGATCGAGAGACCCAGGTGGAACCTCACCTTGTTCAAGGTCCACTTCGGGCTGTTGACGTTGAAGGGCTACACCAAGGGCGAACACGTGCTGCGTTTCGAAGCGATCGTGCACAACACCCGCGCCCTGCACACCGGCCGGGTGCTGGAGAAGTTTCCGGACATCGTCGCCCGGCTGGCCGGCATGGTGGACCGGTTCACCAGCATGCTCGACTGCGTCGACGTCGGCTTCCTCCCGGACGGCGTGCTCGACCAACTGCCGGTTGCCTCGCAGATCGGCGCGACCCGGGTCGGCGGCATCGACCTGAACCGTTCCCGCATGCGCAACGCCCTCGACGCGGTCCTCGCCTTGGCCGTCGCACCGGACGGGTTCACCGTCGCCGACCTCGCCACCAAGGTGCATGCGTTGACCGGCCAGACCAAGAACTCCTACACCGTCCGGCAGGCCGCCTACGACCTGCGCAAGCTGCGCGGCAAGCACCTCCTCGTCAAACCCGAGCGGACCCGCCGCTACCACCTGCCCGGCGAGGCGGCACGGACCATCGCTGCCCTGCTCACCCTCCGCGACCACATCATCGCACCGATCCTCGCCGGCGTCCGCCGACCCAGGCCAGGACGACCACCGAAGACCCACACCCGCATCGACCGCGACTACGACACCCTCCGCGACGGGATGCGCACCCTATTCACCGACCTCGCCATCGACGCGGCAGCCTGACAACAACTTTGTCGATCCTGCTCCGCAAGCACCTAGCGTGAACTGCGGGGCGACGGCGCAGAGCCGACCAGAACCCCTGTCGGTATACGTGCAGTCGGCCGATCGGGATTCGCTCGCCGCCGCGGCCGGGTCTTCGTGGGACGGCGACCGGGAAGCTTGCCACCGCCGGACCGAAGTGCCTCGCAGGCGGAGCCAGAACAGGTGACACTCACGCGCACGTCGTTGCGGGGGCGGCGAAGTACTGGTCGTCATCGCGGGCCACGCGAGCAGCAGCGTGCACCCGGCTTGGGCCGTAGACCGCACCTCGGTCGACGTCCCGGCCTACCTGCGGCCGGCTGCCGTCGGTCGGGGAATCGGCTCGCGGTTGTACGACGTCCTGCTGGCGATCATCGACGCTGCGGACGTGCACCGCGCCAAACGCCGGGGTCGCGCTACCCAATGACGCGTCCGTGGCTCTGCACCGGCGCTGCTCCGGGTCCCGGCAACGATGCAACTCGACAAAGGTCGGGTAGACGCATCAATGCGCCGCCCGCAGCGGCTTTAGTGCGGCCAGTCCAATGTGGCCGATCGTCGAGAACAAGACCGATGCGGGAGACAGGGTGAGATCCATACGATGGCTTGCCGCGCTGGTGCTGCTGGTGACGGCCGGTTGTGCCCGCGCGGATGGACGTACTGTGCATGGACAGACCGGTCGGTCTCGTCCGACGATCGTGCCGGCTCCGGTCACCGCGGCAGAGCGCGAGGCCGTGATTTGCGCCGTTGTGATCAAGGAGGTTGTGAGAAACGCGGGACGAGTGGCAACCCGCGAAATTTCTCCCCGATGGTTTCGACCGCCGCGGCAGCGCGAGTGATCAAACCGATTCGCACGACGCCCATCACCGAGCGCATGCAACAGCTCCTGATCGCGAAGCTTGATGGATTCGCTGCCGCCCTATTTGCCAGCGACACGGGCATGGGGTCGGCAGGTCCTGCGGTCATCGATGTTGTTCTCGGCCCGGTTCCCGCCGGGCAACGCATCACCGTAGACGTTGCGGTGTACACCGGCAGGCAGGGGATGATGCGAGCCAGCTATGACCTGGCGGCCAACAAAACCGGCTGGTTCATCGTCGACACGGAGGTCGTCGGCGGCAGCCCGTGAGGCGGCCGCCGCGGTGGCTCGAGAGCACGATCGCCCGCCGGGATCACCGCCCTATCAGCAGGTGCCGACCGGAGCCGATCTCGACCGACACCGCGCCGTCGATCCGCCGCTCGCCCGGCAGCCGCACCGTTGCTCGCGCACCGACCGGCACGAGCGCCTCGACCACGACCTCGCCACCGGCCCGGCGCCAGCCGGCCTCGATCGGGCCGAGCACCGAGTCGTACGTCGTGCGCGCGTGCGTGACGCGGTCGTCGTCGACCGCGACCGGGGCGATCTCGAACCGGCGGAATCCCGGCTCGACCGGGCGCAGGCCGACCAGTCCCTCGCGCAGCCACTGGCACGACGTACCGAGGAAATAGTGGTCCAGCGATCGGGCGTCGTCGTCCCAGGCTTCCCACAACGTGTTTCCGCCAAAGGATTTCCAGTAGCCCCAGCTCGGGTGCGTCGTCTGCAGCGCGACCGTCAGGGCGAGGTCGGCGTGCCCGTCGGCGCAGAGGGTCGGCAGCAGGTATTTGGTGCCGATGGCGCCGGTGTCGAGGTGCCCGCCGTGGGCGCCGGTGATATCGGCGACCAGGTTGGCCAGCACGGCCGCGCGCCGGTCATGAGGGACGATCTCGAAGGCGAGCGGCAGCACGTTGTTGGTCTGCCGGTATCCCGCGTCCTTGTCGCTGTGGTAGACGCCGTCGGCCAGGAATGCGGTATTGAACGCGTCGGCGACGGTGCCCGCCAGGGCCGTGTACGCCGTCGCGTCGCCGGCCGCGCCGATGGCGTCCGCGATCTGCGCCATCGTCGTCATCGTGTGCTGGACGAAGGCCGTGCCGGCCAGCTTCGGCCCCTCGGGAGCCAGGGTGTAGCCGGGTGCGAGCCAGTCGCCGTGGCTGAAGTCGGGCCACAGCCAGCCGGCCTTCTCGCACCTCTCCCGCAGGCATTCGGCGTACCGGCGCAGCGGGCCGTAGTGCTCGGCCAGCGCGTCGGAATCGCCGTAGAACTGGTAAAGGTTCCACGCGATCAATGGATAGGCACCGCTCCAGCACGGATCGGTGAAGGTGCCCCAGCCACCGGTCGGAACGATCACGGGAATGCCAGCGTCGGGCTGCTGCGCGTCACGGAAATCCGCCAGCCACTTGCGGAAGAACGTCTGCAGGTCGTACTGGTAGATAGCCGACTCGGCGATCAGGTGTGCGTCGGCGGTCCATCCGTTCTTCTCGTAGTACGGCGTGTCGGTGGGTATTCCGTGCAAATTGTTGACGACCGTCCGGGCCGTCGCGTCATCGATCCAATTGAACAGGTCGGACGAACTGTCGAACGCGCCCACGGTGGTGACCGCGCTGTGGACCGGCTCCGCGAGCACCTCCTCGGCCGTCAGCTCGGAATCCGCGCTGATCTCGATATAGCGGAAACCCTTGTAGGAGAAGGCCGGTCGCCAGGCCTCGATGCCCTTGCCCGCGAGCGTGTAGAAATCGGTCTGTATGGCGCCCTCGACGTGCCAGTTGTCGTGATTGACATGACCGTCGTCGTCCAGCTTCTCGCCATAGTGCACGGTCACCCGGGCGCCCGCCGGTCCGGCGACGGTGAGCCTGGCCCAGCCCGCGGTGACGCCACCGAAATCGTAGCGCCGGGCCCCGTCGAGCAGGGTCTCCACCGCGACGGGCGCGATTTCACCGGCGATCTTGATGTGCGGCAATTCCTGGCCGTGCAGTGGGCCGGCCGGTCCGTCGACGACCCGTGCCTGCGTCCAGTCCCGGGCGTCGTACCCGGTGTCGGTCCACCCGTCGACATCGACACGGGCGTCGAAATCGTCGCCGCCGTAGATCATGTCCCGCCGGGTCGCGCTCTCCCGCACGAGCCACGACTCGTCGCTGACCACGATCAGCCGGGAGCCGTCGGAACAGCTGATTTCCAGTTGGCTGATCGCGGCCGGCTCGGCATTCCAGGGCGCGGCGTTCCACGTCCAGACATTGGGTTGTTTCATGCCGTAGAGACCGCGGCCGAGCGCGATCCCGATCGCGTTGCCGCCGACCCGCAGAAGCGGGGTGACGTCGTGGGTGTTGTAGAGCACCCGCTGGTCGTACGCCGTGAAGGCGGGATCGAGCACGGCGTCGCCGACCCGCACACCGTTGAGATGGACCTCGTGATATCCGAGCCCGGTGACGTAGAGCCGGGCCGACCGGACCTCGGCGGGGATCGTGAATTCCTTGCGCAGCAGGGGAGAGGGCGCTGCCGGCGCCTCGACCGTGATCGTGCGGGCACCCTCGGCCGGGACGCCGTCGGCGTACGCCGTGCCCCCGGGCACCGAGCCGGCCAGGTCTCCCCACCAGCCCATCTCGCCGTTGGGCTCGGACAGCTCGAGGTAGTAGTCCCCGCCCGGCAGTGGCGACTCGGGCACCAACCAGACCGTGAGTCCATTGCCGATATGATCGACCGGCTTGCGCGCCACCTCATCGCCGCCGGGCCCACCGCGGAGCAACCGCGCGACTGCCGACGTCTGTGGCTGGTCCGGTGTCCATGGGACCAGGCTGACCGACGCCACCGGGAAATCGGCGTGAAATGACTGCCCGAGGGTATGTCCCGGCGTCAGGACGGTCTCCTTCCCGCGCTCGGTAAAGCGGATGGCGGTCTCGGCGCCGAGATCCCGCGTGATCCAGCGGGCGGTCCAGTCGGCTGGGTCGATGAGGCCGGTCTCGAACCACGCCGGCTCGCTCCACGGGCCGACGGCACCCGTCTCGTCGGTCAGCCGCACGGCCCAGCAGCGACGCGCCCGCGCGGTCAGGGGCGAGCCGCCGTAGCTGACCGAGGTGTCCCCGGAGAGGGCGTCACCGGTGTCCCAGTCGGCGCCACCGCCGGTCAGCGTCGCCGGGTCGCGGCCGACGACGACGCGGTACGCCGTCTGGGCGGCTCCGGCGCGGTCGCACTCCGCGATCCACCGCAGCCGGGGCCGCACCGCGTCGATGCCCAGTGGCCGGGCGGCGTACGCCGTCATCAGCCGGCCAGGGCGCAGGGTCTCCGGATCTCTCATGCCGGCCAGCGTCGTGCAGCGGGCCGGGCCCGGCAACCGGCCGGCATCGCGCGGACCGCAAGCGGCCAGCGAGAGTCCGGTCGCCGTAGCTGCCGGCCATCGTCGGCACGGCGCGGGAATGGCGCGGCCGCGGCGTCGCGTCGGCGCTGATCGCCGCATCGTTGCAAGCCGCCCGAGACAACGGCATCGGCATCGTCAGCCTCGGCGTCGATCGGGAAAATCCGACTGGCGCCGTCGGCGTCTACGAGCGGATGGGATTCCGGCCGGTCGAGCAGTCCAGCGTCTATGCGCTCACGCTGGCATGGTCAGCACGATCTTGCCGATGACGGCGCCGGACTCGAGCAACCGGTGCGCCTCCGCGACCCGTTCGATCGGGATTCGCCGGTCGACGACGACCTGGAGCTGACCGTCGGCGAAGGCCGGCCACACGTTGTCGTGCACGGCGCTGAGGATCTCCGCCTTCGCCTCGATCGACCGCGTCCGCAAGCCGGCGGCGTGCACCGTGCCGCGCTTGGCCATCAGCGCGCCGAGATCCAGCTCGCCCTTGCGGCCGGCCTGCATACCGAGGACCACGAGTCGACCGTCGAGCGCCAATGAGCGCACATTCCGGTCGAGGTAGGCCGCCCCGACGATGTCCAGGACGACGTCGGCGCCGCGGCCGCCGGTCTCGGCCTGGACGCGCCCGGCGAAATCCTCTGTCTTGTAATTGATCGCGACATCCGCGCCGAGGTCCCGGCAGCGTCGGAGCTTCGTCTCGCTGCCCGCGGTCGTGATCACCCGGGCGCCGTGACGGGCGGCCAGCTGGATGGCCGTCGTACCGATGCCGCTCGCGCCGCCGTGGACCAGCACGGTCTCGCCCGGGTGCAGGCGAGCCCACATGAAGACCGTCGACCACACGGTCGCGGTCGTCTCGGGCACCGCGGCGGCATCCAGCTTCGGCACCCCCACGGGGATCGGCAGCACCTGGCCGGCCGGAACCGCCACCTGCTCGGCGTACCCGCCACCCGCGAGCAGCGCGCACACCTCGACGCCGACACCCAACCCGGCAACGCCGTCGCCCAGCGCCGAGATCCGCCCGCTGACCTCGAGGCCGAGGTAGGGCGACGCACCGGTCGGAGGTGGGTAACTGCCCTGGGCCTGCAGCAGGTCGGCCCGGTTGACGCCCGCCGCCTTGACGTCGATCAGGACCTCACCGGGCTGCGGTTGCGGGTCGGGAACGTCGGACCAGGTCATCGCGCCGTCGTCATCGACGGTGATCGCATGCATGGCCCGACCCTAACCGGGCCGCCGACTCTTCCGAGCCGGCGTGGTCATCGCATCACTCCGGCAGCGCGAACCAGCCGGTCCGCGCTCGCCAGTGCTTGCCCGCCCGCAAGTGATCCACGACGGCGCGCTGCAGCGTCGTGTGCCGAGGCAACGATGCGAGGTCGGGATCGACCTGTCGGAAGACGAATTCGATGATCCCGCGGTCACCGTCGTGCTCCTCCGGGAGCAGGGCGAAGCGGCGCTGGAACGCCACGATGTTGGACGTCTCGGACACGTAGTCGGCCAGCTGCGGGTCTAGCAGCCATGAATTACAGATCGCGACCTTCGGCTTGCCGGGGGCGAAGAATTCCGGGAAATGACTCTCGATGAAGGGCGCGGCTCGCGCGATCGACGCATCGCAGAGTGCGGGCGTGAACGGGCCACCGGGCTCGGGAATGTGTACGCCGAGCACCGGATCGCCCTCGTCGACCGGAATACCGCCCGGGTGACCGGACTGGCCGAAATACTCCATGTCGAACTGCAGCCGGCCGAGCGCGTAGATCGCTCCCCGGAAGCAGAGCGTGAACCAGAACTGCGTATTCAGCCCGCCCCGACCGTAGGTGCGGCGATGGATCGAGATCTTGTCGCCGAGATCGGCCAAGGTCGCCCACGTGATGTCCTCGGGTACGCCGCGCAGGCGGTGAAAGCGGCGTACCGCCGGAATCGTCGCGACGAAAACGTGCACGTAGAAGAAACGGCCGGCCGCTCCGAGCCGATCGGGCAGCGACGGCAGGTCGGGCCGGTATCCCGTGCCGCCCATGTCCGCGATGAGGCTGTGGTGGCAGCGCTCGAGCAGCCACCACAGCTCGGGGCTGGTCGCCGGATCGGGTCGGAGCCGCACGATCTCGTCCGCATCCAGCGGTGGAGTGCCGATCCGGATCAAGAGAGCGCGCAGCGCATCGCCGTGCGGCAGCGGCGTTGGCCCGGCCGGAGGTCCCAGCGCCTCGAGCCGGTCGAGCCAGGGCAGGTGGTCCCCGTGCAGACCCAGCCGCTCGGCGACGACAGCCGCCGTCATCTCCCGGCCGGTCGCCTGCTCCGTCATGTGCCCTCCTGATCGCGTTCCGTCGCGGTAACGCTACGGGAGCAGCGGGACGGTCCGGGCGCCGGATCAGTGCCGGTGGGTGCGTTCGTAGGTCGTGATGACGCCGACCTTCCGCGCCGAGGGTGAGGAGTCGTCGAAGCGCAGCCCGAGCCACTCCCTCACCAGCGTCTTCGCCAGCTCCGGACCGATGACGCGGGCGCCGAGAGCGAGCACCTGGCAGTCGTTCGAGAGGACCGAGCGCTGCACGGAGTAGGCATCGTGCGCCACCGTGGCCCGGATGCCCTCGACCTTGTTGGCGGAGATGGCCATCCCGATCCCGGTCCCGCAGACCAGCAGCGCCCGGTCCGCCGCGCCCGCGGCGATCGTCTCGGCCGCGGCCAGCCCGACGTCGGAGTAGGGCCGCTCGTCGTCGGCACCGTGCACGCCGAGGTCCTGTACGCCGGCGACCCGCTCGTCCGCGCCGAGCAGGTCGGCCAGCAGGTCCTTCAGGGCCACCCCGGCCCCGTCCGCTCCGACGACGATCCGCATCTGTGCACTCATGCCGCTCCTCCGTCCGCGTGCCCGATCACGTCGCTTGCCGCGCGCAGTGCGGCGGCGAGCGACACGGCTCCAGGATCCTGCGTTCCGACGCTGCGCTCCGCCAGCCAGGACGCGCGCCCGCGCGCCGCCCGCAGCGCGGCGGTTGCCCGCGCGGCGTCGTCGGCGACGTCGCACGCGCGCGCCCATGCGGCCGCCGTGTCGGCACCCTGCGCCACCGCGTCGGCGTACGCCGTCGTGAACGGCGCCAGGACGTCGACCAGCGTCTTGTCCCCGGGCTCGCTGCCGCCGAGGCGCATGACGGCGTCGAGCACGTCGGCGAAGGCCCGGCCCATCGTGGCGGCGTCCGGGCAGGCCGGGGCGCTGCCGATGCTCGAGGCGACGGTGGTCAGGCCGCTGCCCCACAGGGCGCCGGACGCGCCGCCGGCGGCGTCGGCGAACGCCATGCCCGCGGCGGTGAGTACGGCGGCGGCGTCGGGACCGGCCCGGCCGGCGGCGGCGACCGCCGCGTCGATGCCACGGGTCATCGTGGTCCCGTGGTCGCCGTCGGCGGCGACGGCGTCGAGGTCGCCGAGACGGGATTCGAGCTCGTGCATCCGGGCGCCGATCGCGGTGAGCACCGCCTGGGCGGCCCGCCCGCTCGGCTCGAGCTCGGCCGACGTCCCGGCGGAGCCGGATCGCGCTCGCAGCTCGTCCACCGTGATGCCGAGCTCGGCCGGATCCGCGTCCAGGCCGGTGACCGCACCCGGCCGGGTGTAGCCCGGCGCGGCGGCGGGTGCGGACAGCAGCGTCTCGAGCTCGTCGTCAGTCCAGACCAGGGTGACGGACACACCGGCCATATCCATCGACGTGACGAACTCGCCCACCTCCGGCTCGGTGAGCCCAACGCCGGCCGCGTCGAGGTTCGCGGCGACGGCACGGAAGAGGATCAGCATCTCCTCGCACTTCACCCGGCCGAGGCCGTTAATGAGAATCCGGGCGCGAGTCGCGCCGGCCGGTCGCTCGGCGAGCAGCCGCCCGACCAGCAGGGAGCCGAGATCGGCGGCCGAGGCGAGCGGCATGGTCTCGATGCCCGACTCGCCGTGGATGCCCAGCCCGAGCTCCATCGTGCCGGGGTCGACGGTGAAGAGCGGCGCGTCCCGGCCGGGGACGGTGCAGCCGTCGAAGGCGACCCCGATCGTGCGCGTCACCTCGTTGGCGGCGCGGGCGATGCGCTCCACGTCGTCCAGCAAGTCGCCGCGGTGCGCGGCCGCCGCGGCGGCACGGAAGATGAAGAAATTGCCGGCGATGCCGCGCCGGTGGCTCGCATCGGGTGCCGACGCGATGTCGTCGGTCACCACCACGATCCGGGCGTCGATGCCGTCCCGGTCCCGGGCCTGGTCGGCCGCGAGACCGAAATGCATGACGTCCCCCTGGTAGTTGCCGAAGAGCATCAGCACCCCCGCGCCGCCGTCGACCGCCCGGATCGTGCGATAGACCTGTTCCGCCGACGGGCTGGTGAAGACGTCCCCGCACGCCGCGGCATCGGCGAGTCCCGGACCGACGAGGCCGGCGAAGGACGGGTAATGGCCGGAGCCGCCACCGACGATCGTGGACACGCGACCGCGCTGCGGTGCCGACACCGACGCGACGGCCGAGGTCATCGGGATGCGGCGCAGATAGCGCGAGTACGCCGCGGCGAGGCCGTCGATCATCTCGTCCTTGAAAAGGCGTTCGGAGTTGAAGACGTAGGTCATCGCAGGCGGACTCCCGTTTCCACGTCGAAGAGGTAGACGCGGTCCGGCGGAACATCGAATCGCACGGTCTCGCCGCTTTCCCACGTGACGTCGCCATCGACCTGGACGACGACGGAGCTGTCCGCGCCCGGAACCGTCAGCGTGCCGATCCCGTATTCCAGCAGGTTCTCGAAGATGGACACCGTTGCCTCGACGCCTCCGTCGGCTACGGCGTGCGCGTCCTGGGGTCGGATCCCTACCGTCACCGGCTGCCCGTCGGCAACGGCCGTGCACGTCGTACGCAGCGTGCCGTGGCGGCCCAGCCGCACGCTGACCGCGCCGCCTGGGCCCGGTGCATCTGGGCCCGGGGTGTCGGCCGGCGCGGCGATGCCCTCGACAACATTGATCTTGGGCTCGCCGACGAAATCGGCCACGAAGAGGTTGGCGGGATCGTCGAAGATCTCGTCCGACGTCCCGAACTGCTGGATGACACCGCCGTCCATGACCGCCAGCCGGTCGGCGAGGCTCAGCGCTTCGAGCTGGTCGTGGGTCACGACGATGGTGGTGTAGCCGAATTCCCGCTGCAGCAACTTGAGCTCACGACGTACCCGCTGGCGATGCGACAGGTCGAGATGCGAGAGCGGCTCATCCAGCAGCAGCACCGGCGGATTGCGCACCAGCGCGCGTGCCAGCGCGACCCGTTGCTTCTGCCCGGTCGAGAGCCCGGTCGGGCGGAGCTGGAGCAGCTCGCGCATCTCCAGCCGGTCGGCGATGCGCTCGACACGGGCGTCGGCGTCACCGACCTTCCGGGCCTTCAGGCCGTAGGCGAGGTTCTCGCGCACCGTCAGCGGCGGGTAGAGGGCATAGCTCTCGAATCCCACCCCGACGTTGCGTTTGCCCGGTGGCAGTTGGGAAATTTCGCGGTCGCCGATGCGGATCCTGCCGTCCGTCACGGTTTCGAGGCCCGCGATCATCCGCAGGGTGGTCGTCTTGCCGCAGCCGGAGGGTCCGAGCAGCGCGACGAGCTCGCCGGGTCGGATGTCCAGGTCGATGCCCTTGACCGCTTCGAAGGGCTCCCGGCCGCGGGCGATGTAGGTCTTGCGGAGCCGTTCGAGGACCAGGCTCTCGGCCATGAGGCTCTCCCCTCAGATCCGTTGCTCGGCGGCGACGAGCGGGCCGAGCAGGGAGGTCGCCGGCACCCGCGCGCCGTCGGACGTCTGCGCGTCGGGCGCGCCGGCGGCGGCCGCCTCGAGCGCCGCATCCCGGGTCGCATCGAAAACGAGCGAGTGCGCGAGCGGTATCTGGAACGTGACGCGCTCACCCTCCGCGGGGGCGTTCGCGCGGTCGGTCACGATGATCAGGTCTTCCTCGCCGACGGTGACCGACAACTCGACGTCCCGTCCGAGGACCTCCGAGAGGCGCACCATTCCGGCGCAGGTGAGCCGGTCGCCCTGATCGGGCGGGGCCGGGCCGAGCGCGATCTCGCGCGGGCGCACCCCGATGATGAGGTGCTGGCCGGGCGAGAGGTGCAGACCTGCGGGCGCCGGGCACGACACGTGGCCGCCCGCCGCCCGGATCGTGCCGTCCTCGACGACGGCCGGGAGCAGGTTGATCTCCGGCTGTCCCAGCGCTCGCGCGATGAAGGTGCTCGCCGGCTCCCGCCAGACCTCCGCTGGCGGGCCGACCTGGATCACCCGCCCGGCCCGGAGGATGGCGATCTTGTCGCCGAGGGCCAGGGCCTCCTGGTAGTCGTGGGTGACATAGAGCGAGGTCGTCTGTGCCACGCTGCCGAGGCTTTTGAGCTCGGCCCGCATCGCGGCCCGCAGCTTGGCGTCGAGGTGCGAGAGCGGCTCGTCGAGCAGGTAGATCCCAGCCGGACGGACAAGGACCCGGCCGAGCGCGACCCGTTGCCGCTGGCCGTTGGACAGCTCGCGCGGGAACCGTTCGAGCAGCTGGTTGATGCCGAGCGTGGTCGTCACCATGTCGATCCGCTCGCGCTGCTGCTCCTTGCTGTAGGTGCCGGTCCGCCCGGACTTCAGCGGTGAGGCCAGATTGTCGAAGACGGTGTCCTGGGGGTAGAGGGCATAGCTCTCGAAGGCCATGGCCACATTGCGCCGGTAGGGCTCGATGCCGTCCATCTCGACGCCGTCGATGCGCACGCTGCCGGTGTCGATCTCCTGGAGGCCGGCGACGCTCTTGAGCGTCGTGGTCTTGCCGGCACCGGACGGCCCGAGGATGACGAAGAACTCACCGTCTGCGACGTCCAGGTCGATCCCCTTCAGCGCAGGGTGCTTCCCGTACGACTTGTGCACGTCCTGCAATTGCAGCGATGCCATTACGCCTTCACCGCCCCGAAGGACAGCCCGCGGACGAGATATCGCTGGATCGACAGGGCGAGGACGAGCGGCGGGAGTACGCCGATCAGCGCGGCGGCCGCGGTGAGGTTGTAGTAGGCCTGGCCGCCGCCGCCGAGGTATTTCGTCACCGCGACCGTGACCGTGGTGGCGTTCGAGTCGGTGAGGATCAGCGGGAAGATGTAGTTGTTCCAGGCGAAGATGAAGGCCAGCAGGGCGGACGCGGCAATGCCGGGACGCACCAGCGGAAGCGCGACCTTGAAGAACGCCCGGATGCGGCTGTAGCCGTCCAGCAGCGCGGCCTGTTCCAGCTCGGGGGCCAGATCCTGGAAGTAGGACCGCAGGATCCAGACCACCAGCGGCAGCGTGACCAGCTGCAGGACCCAGATCAGGCCGAGCTCGGTGTCGAACAGGTGGATGTAATGGAAGATCACGAAAAGCGGCACGATGACCATCAGCTCCGGAGCGAAGCGGAAGGACAGCATCTGAAACATGAGGTCATCGGACCCGCGGAACTTCCACTTGCCGGCGGCGTACGCCGCGGGAATGCCGACGAGGAGCGACAGCAACGTCGCGCCCGCGCAGGCGAGCACGCTGTGCCAGATCGCGGTCTCGAAGTTGACGCTCGTGAGCACCTCGCCCTTGTGTGTCAAAACTGTCCTGTAGTTTCGCGCCGTCGGCGAGAACGAGAAATATGTCGACGTCTGATCGGTATCGTTCTTCAACGACAGCAGGAACATCCACAGGATCGGGAACAGGGCGAAGACGAACCACAGCAGGATCAGGATGTCCGCGAAGACGCCGCCGACGGAGACCCGTCGCTGCCCGGGTGTCAGCACTCTGCGAGCCATGACTCAGACCTCCGCTCCGGCCGCGCGCCGCTGGGCCTTGCTCAGCAGGCTGACCAGGAACCGCGCGACGATGAAGACGATGATCCAGAGCAGGAACATATAGGTGCTCCCGCGTGAGTAGTTGAAATGCGTGATGGAATCCTCGAACGCGTTGATCTGCAGCGTCGTGGTCACCGTGCCCGGGCCGCCCGTCGTCAGCACATAGATGATGTCGAAGATCTTCAGGCAGTCCATCAGACGAAAGATCACGGCGACCAGGATGTACGGCCACATCATGGGCAGCATGAGCCGACGGAACATGTAGAGCCAGTTGGCGCCGTCGACGTCGGATGCCTCGAACGGCTCCTTGGGCAGCGATCGGATCCCCGCCAGCACCAGAATGGCCACGAACGGCGTGTAGATCCAGACGTCCACGAGGATGCAGGAATATAGCGCATTGTTCTTGCCGAGCCAGGAGAACGAGTGTCCGAGACCGAGGACATGGTTGAGGATGCCGAAGTTGGAGTCGAACATGAGTTTCCACACCGTCGCCGCGATGACCGGGGCGATCATCAACGGCAGGATCAGCACCTTCTCGAAGATGCGACCGATCAGCGTGGATCGATTGAGCAGCAGCGCGACGCCGACACCCAGGACGGTTTCGATCGCGGTCGCGATGACGGCGTACTCAACGGTCACCCTGACGCTGCTCCACAGCGCCGAGTCGGAGAGCACCGTCTGGTAGTTGTCGAACCACACCAGGTGTACGTGGGTGGCTCCGGCGGAGTAGTCGAGAATCGTGTAATAGACGCCCGAGACGAACGGGAAGAGGATCCCGACGATCACGACGAGCGCGGGAATGGACAGCAGGTACGGCCGAGCCCGCCGTCGCCACGCGGGGACGCGGTCCTCCGACCCCGGTCCGCCCGCCGATGTGCCCTTGCCCTTGTCCGCTGAAACCTCGGTGACCGAACTCATGTCTCACCTCCGCGGATCAGGAGTTGACGGTCTTGGTCGAGCTCGTCGCCAGCGTGTTCAGCAGGCTTTTGGCGTTGCCGCCGCCGTAGATCTGCTGCAATGCCACGGCCCAGCTCTCGGTGGTGTCGAAGAACTGTTTCTGCGGTGTGAATTGGACAGCCGTCTCGGGAATGACCCGTTCGAAGGTTTCGAGATAGCCGGGGAACTTGCCCAGCGTCTGCTTGAAGGCGCCGTCGAAGACGGATGCCCGGGTCGGGTCGGCGAAGGCGCCGGATCGCACTCCCTTGGTCATCGCCTGCTTGCTCGTGGCCCATTGGATGAAGAGCCAGGCGGCCAGCTTGTTCTTGGAGGCCGAGTTCATGGCGAGCGACCAGGTCCACAGATTGGTCTTGTAGCTGCCGCCGGGTCCGTGCGGACCCGGGTGCCAGGCCAGGTGACCGGCCTCGCGGCTGGCACCGGGCTTGTTCTTCGGGTAGGTCGCGCTGTCGGCGTCGAAGACCATGGCCGCCACGCCGTTGCCGAGGTCGGTCGTGCAGTTGGGATAGTCGTACGTCGTCCACGAAGCCGGGCCGGAGCGTTTGGCCAGCTCGGCCCACGTCTGGTGGAAGGCAACCGACTTCTCGCTGTTCATCGTCGCGGTCAGCTTGTCGCCGCGCACCGTGTAGTCCTCGCAGCCCTCCCGGGAGAACATCGTCATGAAGCCGGGGTGGATGGTCGCCCATGATTTCGAGCCGCGAAATGCGATGCCGTACCGGTTCGCCTTGCGGTCGGTGAGGTCGGCGGCGAGCTGGACCAGATTGGGCAGGGTGTCGGCGGGCTTGATCCCTCGCTTGTCGAAAAGCGCCTTGTTGTAGCAGATGACGTTGGTCTCGAACCCCCATGGAATCGCCCACTGGCCACCGAAACCGAGTGGCGACCCGGTCTTGAAATCCCACCGCGTCGCCTTGCGGAGGCCGGGGTAGATGTCCTCGAAATCGTAGTCCGCACTGGTCGCCGACGAGTTCTGGATCCACGGATAGAGATCCTCCATCCATCCCGGCGGCCCGTACTGCCAGATGAAGTAGGCACCGGTCATGAAGACGTCATGCGTCCCGGCGCCCCCCGCGAGCTCGGTATTGAGCTTGGTGAAATAGTCGGCCTCCGCCACCAGCTCGGGTTTGACCTTGATCCCGGTCAGTCGGGTGAATTCTTTCAATAACGGCGAGAAGGTCTGCTGGTAGGGGTGTGGTGTCTGCAGGATCCGCAGCGTCTTGCCCGACTCCCGCTTCCAGTCGAAGGCTCCGGTCACGTCGTTCGCCGCGCTGCCACCGCCACCGCCTGAGGCGCCGCCGCTCTCGACGACGCAGCCGGCGGCCAGCGGCGCCGCGGCGAGCGTGGCGCCGCCGATGCCGAGGCGCTTGAGCGCCGTGCGTCGTGAGATCTGGGCCGAGTGGGTCGGTCCGTTCATGTGCGATCTCCTCTCTTGCGCCGCCGGACCGGAACGAGGAGCTCGTCGGCCCGCGGATCGATCGGAGGTGCCGTCGGCTAGCCGGGAATGAGGCTGACCTTCACCGACGAGGTGCCTTCGGACACGAGGTCCAGCCCTTTCTGGAAGTCGGGCAGTGGGAGCTGGTGGGTGCAGATTTCGGTCATGGGCAGCCGCCCGGACTCGATCATGCGAATGGCCGCGGGCCAGCAATGCGGTCCGAGGTGCGCACCGCGGACTTCCAGCTCCTTGTCGTCGGAGATGATGCTCCAGTCGACCGTGGCGGGAGCCCCGAAGACGCCGTACTCCACATAGGTCCCGAGCTTGCGCAGCAGGTTGATCCCCTGCCCGACCGCGGCGGGATGCCCCGTGCCCTCGATGTAGACGTCGGCGCCGTACCCGTCGGTCAGGTCCAGGATCCGTTGCTGTATGTCGTCCTTGCCGACCTGCAAGGTGATGTCGGCGCCGCACTTGCCCGCCAGAGCAAGCTTCGAGGCCTCCACGTCGAGGGCGACGACGTGAGCCGGCGATTTCGCCGCTGCGCCGGCGATCATGCCGAGCCCGATCGGCCCGCAGCCGGCGACCACGACGACATCCTCGAAATGAATGTCGGCTCGCTCGACAGCGTGCAACGAGCACGAGAGCGGTTCGGCGAAGGCGGCGTGGTGGGGCGGAATGTCCTTGGAGACGCGGTGCACCAGCGCTTCGGCCGGAAACACCATGTACGAGGCCATCGCGCCCGGAGTGCGCCTTTTGAAACCATAGATATCGTGCGGGGCGCACATCCAGTACTGCCCCCGCAGGCAGTAACGGCACTTCCAGCACGGCACGATCTGCTCCGAGACCACCCGATCGCCGACCGCGACCTTCCAGCGGGCTGCCGCCTCGTCGTCGAGCCGCACGACCGTGCCGGCGAACTCGTGCCCCGGGACCACCTCGGTCTCCGCCCACGCCGGACGGCTGTCATCGCCCCAGAACTTTGCCGCACCGTGATAGCACTTCAGGTCGCTGGCACAGATGCCGACCGCCTCGACGCGAACCAGCGCCTCGCCCGGACCGGGCGTGGGGACGGGGATCTCCTCGAGCCGGTAATCCTCCGGTCCATGGCAAATGACGGCTTGCATGGTGTCCACTGGTTCGCCTCGCATCCAGGTCCGCATTCCCGTACCGGCGTCACTCTACGAGGGCGCTGAACAGGTGTCCAGGACACGTGTGCACGCAGTGTGATGGCCCTGGCGGCAGCTGCCCTCCAGCGGTCAAGGCGATCGGTATCGGTAGCGAACTCACCCTCGGAGTGCGAAAGTGAGCGGGGCCGCGTTGCACAGATGTGCACGGGCATTCGTTCAACCGGAGGTGTCGGAGTGGCCGGTGCTCCCGGGTCTGACGGTCACGCCCGGTTCGCGCCGGGGCTGATGCACACCGCCGCGTCGCTCTACTACGAGCACGATGCAACGCAAGCCGAGATCGCCGCGCGGCTCGGCACGTCGCGGGCGACCGTGAGCAGGCTGCTCGCCGAAGCGCGCCGCAGCGGAATCGTGCGCATCGATGTGCGGGCGCCGGAAGAGACTGACGATTCCGGACTCGCCGCGGACGTTGCCGGTGCGCTCGGCATTCCCGAGGCGTACGTCGTGCCGTCCGCGCCGCAGCGCCCGCCGGGCCGGGTCCTCGCGCCCGCGCTGGCCGGCGCATTGCGGGCCGTCGGTCTCCAGCCCGGCGATGTGCTCCTGGTCTCCTCGGGACGCACGATCTACGAGGCGTCGGCCGAGCGATTGCCGCGGCTGCCCGGCGTAGTCGTCGTGCCCACCGTCGGCGGCCAGGACGAGCCCGAAGCGTGGTACCAGACCAATGAGATCGTCCGGCGGGTCGCGGCGGCGGTGTCCGGGACGCCAAAGTTCCTTTACGCGCCGGCCCTGCCCGGCCGCGACGTTTACCAAGCATTGTTGGGGGAGCCGTCGATTCGCGGTGTGCTCGAATTGTGGCACCACGCCCAGTGCGCCGTGCTCGGGATCGGGGCACCACTCCTCTTGCGAGATTCGTTGCCCCGCTTCGTCCCGGCCGATGCAACCGCGCTGCGATCGGCCGTTGCCGACGTGTGCAGCCGCTTCTATGATCGCGAGGGCGCGTCGGTGCCGTTTCCCGGACTGGACCGGTTGGTGGCGACGTCGTTCGAGGCGCTGCAATCGACGCCGGTGAGCATCGGGGTCGCGGCCGGCGAGACGAAGGTGCAAGGGATCATCGCCGGCGCACGCAAAGGGTACTTCAACCGGCTGGTCACCGATTCGGAGACGGCCTCGGGAATAATCCTCGCCGTAAAGAATCCGCAAAACAAACCGGCCGCGCGCCGATCCTGAAATCGGCTTGCCGGTGGGTCGCACCGTCACCGGTATCGGATAACCTGGGACGGTGCATATCGCTTCCTCCCGGCGGGCATTACTCGGCGGTGGCCTCGCACTCGCGGCCGCGGGCCTGGCCGGGTGCGCCAAGGCCAAGCGCACCCATTCGGCCCAGGTCACCAGGTCGAGCGCCACTGCCGCGCCGGCCACGTCATCCGGGGACGGCGACGCGAGCACGGCACCGGCACATTCCAAACCGCCTGGTCCGACCAGGTCGACCAGCACCGGACGAACGACCGAGGCCACAACGCCGCCGCAGACGACCCGCCGTCCCGCAGCGCCCGTGCCCGGCGGACCGGCCCGGCAGATCGACCGAGGCCCGACCAGGAAGGCGCAAGTAGCCCTGACCTTCCACGGAGCCGGGGATGTCGGCCTGGCCCGGCAGATCCTGCGGATCGCGCAGCACAAGCACGCAAGGATCACGGTCATGGTGGTCGGCACCTGGCTGCAGCAGAATCCCGGCATCGCGCGCGAAATCCTCGCGCACGGGCATGAGGTCGGCAATCACACCTGGTCGCACCGGAACATCAACGAACTACCCGAGGACGAGATGCGGCAAGAGGTGACGCGTTGCCGCGACCTGCTCCTTCGCGACGCCGGGACCTTCGGCCGGTATTTCCGCCAATCGCAGTCGAAGATCGCAACGCCGCTCATGCGCCGCGTCGCCGGCGCCGCCGGTTACCGGGTCTGCTTGTCGTACGACGTCGACTCGCTGGACTGGACCGACCCTGGCGCCACCGAGGTTCGCAAGAACCTTGAGGCGGCCCGGCCGGGGTCGATCGTCAGCATGCATCTCGGTCATCAGGACACCGTCGACGCCTTGCCGGCGATCCTGGACGACCTCGCCGCCCGGCGACTGATGCCGGTCACCGTGGGCACACTGCTCGGCTGAGGGTCGGATCGCCCGGTCTCAGCGGGTGATGCCGGTATGGCCCAGGCAATAGCGCCCGGGTATCGGCATCAATGCCATGCCGTGTGGACCGCGACCGACGGGAATCTTGCGGATGAGACGACCGGTACGGGTGTCGAGGACATACACGACATTGTTGTATCGGCCGGATACCCACAGTTGCGATCCATCGGCGCTGACGTTCCCCATGTCCGGGCTGCCGCCGCCCGGGATGTGCCACTTGGTCTCGACCCGGCCGGTGTACGCGTCGAGAACGCTGACGCTTCCTTCGAGCCGATTCGTGACGAAAAGCCGTTTCGAGTCGCGGCTCAGATACAAGCCGTGCGCACCCTTCCCGGTGGCGATGTGCCGGATCACCTTGGTGGCCGCACCGTTGAGCACCCACACGCCGTTGGACTGTGAATCGGCGATGTAGTAGGAGTGCCCGTCCGGCGCGAGCCGGATGTCTTGCGGCCCCATCATCGTGTTCCTGACCGGCATGTTGACCAATCGGATCAATCGATGGGTGCGGACGTCGATAACGGCTACGCGACCGGCGAATTCACACGTGAACACCGCCGTCCGGCCGTCGAGGCTGTAGTCGGCATGATCGACGCCGCGGCAACCCGGTAGCGGTGTGATGTCGTGGACCTTCCACGTCTTCGGGTCGTACCAGACCAACTCGCGCATTCGTTCGGCCACCGAGATGGCGTACCTGCCGTCGGGGCTGAAATACATGTTGTAGGGGTCGATGATCGGTATCGTGCGGCCACAACGGCCGGTCCGAGGGTCGATTTGCCTGATGCGATTCCCGAGATCGCTGGTCGCGTAAAGCTCGCTCAGGTCGTACGACGGGACGACGTGCTGGAGTTCGCTGCCAACCTTGCACTTGCGTACGACCGCGAAGGTGCGCTGGTCGATCACCCAGACATCACCGGACTTGTTGTGCGGCACGTACGCGTACGCCGGGTCCCGTCGCACGGACGGGAGAAGCTTGTTCGCGCCCGCATCGGCGTAGACGTTGTGCGCGTTGCTCACCGCGGGCATTCTCAGCTGCGCCTTACCCCGCGAGGCCGGGGCAGTGATGCGATCGCGGGATGGGCGTGGTGTGGCGGGGCGCGACGACGGCGACTCGGACCGGCTGGTGTCCGCATGCGGGGCGGAGGGGCTGGATTTCCCGGCGGTCGCCGCCGCCGCGGACGAGGTGGCCGGCGTCGGCTTCGGGACCGCGCGGCTCGACGCCGCGGAGCAACCGGCCAGGGCGGTGGCGCCGACAAGCGCCGCGGCCGCCAGCAGGCGGCTGCGCCGTCGTACCGTCATCCGCGACCTCCCTGGTAGTGGGCCGGGCGCCCGCAGGAATACTACATTGGTGTAGTAGGTGTGAGCACGGCGGCGTCAGAGATCGCGCAGCTCGCGGGGCCCGGCCCGACCGGCCAGCCGCCCGAAGACGATGAGGATCGCCTCGCTGCAGACCGCCACGCTACCGAGGAGCACCGCGAGATAGCCCAGCGGCACCGTCAAACCTGTCGGCGGCGGATCGAAGATGCCCGTGAGCACCTTGACCAGCAGGTAGGCGATCGCGGTGCCGATCACCGCGCCGCCGAGCGCGCCGCCGAGAACCAGTGCCCGGGCCTCGACATTCAGGAACCGGACCCGCTGCCGCGCGGACGCGCCCAGTGCCGCGAGCAGGACGAGTCCGCGCCGCCGCTCGGTGATTCCGAGCGCCAACGCCAGCGCGGAGCAGGCCAGCGCCAGCACCAGCCCGAACCCGAGCTCGAGGCGGGACAGCCCGGTGAGGTCCGTGTGCGCGAGGCCGGACGCCGACGCCACGGTGGCCCGATCGGTCTTGACGTCGTGCACCTGCGCGCCGGGAGGCAGGTGGGCGCGCAGCGCGCGGGCGGTCGCCGGGGGATCGCCGGACGTGAACAGGAACGTGCTGACGGCGGCGGAGCCGGTGACCTTGGTGAGGTACGACGCGTTGGCAATGATGAAACTGTCCTTGGGTGCCGTGGGGAATTCCTTCACCACGCCGACGACGTGGAAGGTCATCGCCCGGTAGCGGTGGCTGCGGCCGGACTGGAGCCGCAAGCGCACCTCGTCGCCGGGGTGCAGCTGGTAGTCGTGAATGGTCTCGGCCGACAGCAGCGCCCCGTCCGGCGTCTTGGCGAGCGAGGACAGGGCGGCCTTGATCGTCGAGCCCGGCACGAAGGAATCCAGCAGCGGGGCGACCCGGCCGATGCTGCCCGGGCGGATCCCGTAGAGGTCCTGCAGGTCGGCTCCGACGTAGGCAAGGCGATGCTGCAGCGGCTCGACCGCCTGCACTCCGGGCGCGCTCGCATACTCGTGCCCCGGTACCGGGCGGGCGGAGGAGCCGGGTGGCGCGGTCACCGCAACATCGGCGCCAACGGTGAGCGCGACGTCGAGATTCGCCTGCCGGTCGTAGGTCGCCGTGAAGATGGCCGTGGAGGTGGCCAGGCCGAGGGCGACCGCCAGGCCCACCGCGCCGCGGGTGATCGCTCGGCTCCGGTAACGGACCGTGGCGGCTTCGAGCTCGGGAGCCCGACCGGGTCGGGATAACGTGAGCCGGCCGTTGCGGTGGGACAGGACCGCGAGGCCGATCCGCCAGATCAGCAGGGCGAGTCCGGGCCAGGCCAGAGCGGGCCCGAGCAGCGCTGCATAGTTCACCGACGCCACCGGAACGCCCTCGGGAACCACCACCACCTGGTAGCCGCTGCGGGCGGTGAGCCAGAAGACGATTCCGGCCGCGACCAGGAAGACGACATCCAGCCCCAACCGCAGCGGCCACGGCAGGCCGACCGGCGGCGAGTGCACCGCGGCCGCGCTGATCGTGTCGACGCGGGGCCGGATCGCCGCGCGGAGCACGGGCCCGAGCTGCGTGAGCGCCGCGAGCGCGAGCCCGGCCCCGGCCGCGATCGCGGTCCATCCGGCCGAGAGGTGGGCGCCCGCCGGGAGTGCCGCGTGGATGGCAAGCACGCCGAGAGGTACGCCGAGCCCGATCCCGATCGCGCTGGTGAGCAGCGACTCCGCGCCCGCGAGCCGCAGCAGTTGGCTCGGGCGGGCACCGCGCAGCCGTAACAACGCCACCTCGCGGCGCCGCCGCTCCCCGCGGAGGGCCACGACCAGCGCCGCGGCGATGGCGGCGAGGGCCAAGCCGGGAACGCCCAGCAACAGCAGGAGCAGCTGGGCGTAGATCGCGTCCTCGCGGGCGGCCGAGAGCGCGGCCCCGAGGTTGTCGCCCACCAGGGCGCCGCCGGCCACCTGCGCCTGGAAGTGGTGGACCCGTTGCGTGAGCAGGGTGGCGGCCGCCGCCGGGTCGGACGGCAGCCCGCGATGCGAGAACAGCACGTGGTACTGCTGGATCACCGTGCCGCCCGCCGTGAGGTCGGCGAAGCGGTCCGGGGGCACGAGGACGACATTGTCCGGCGGCGCGGTGGCCCCGGACCCCGGCGCGGTGCCGACGACCTGGAAGAAGCTGTCGGCCTGGGGCAGGTCGACGACCCCGTCGACGCCGACGGACCGGGCGGACTGATGGGGAAGGGTGACGGTGATCCTGCTGCCCGGCCCGGCGGCCAGGTTGGCCGCGGTCTGCTGCTGCAGCAGCACGCCCTGGCGCGCGCCGAGCAGGTAGCGGATCTCCGCCGGCGCGGCGCGGGCGTAGGCGGGCGGGAGGGCGACGACGTACGCCGTCCCCGTGGTGCGGACGCCGGTCGCGTTGCTGGAGGCGAGCGCGGGAACGCGCGCCAGCTCGACGGGAAGGACCGTGCGCACGCCCGGCGTGCCGCGCAGCGCGGCCGCGACGCTGCCGGGCTGCCCCTGGGGCGTGACCTGCACCTGCCAGTCGACGGGAACGCCCGCCGCGGCGCGCGTCGTCAGCCCCGCCTTGCTCTCGCTGATGAACGCCCCGAGCGCCGCGATGAACGCGACGGCTACCGCCAGGCTCGCTCCGGCGCCGAACAGCGCCACCGGGCGCCGGCGGATGAGGCCGGCCAGCCAACTGAGCGTTCTCATCGGAGGGCCGCCGCGCGGAGCCGGCCGTCGGTAAGGACGGCATGGTCGGTGAGCAGGCCGGCCAGCTCGAGGTCGTGAGTGGCGAGGACGAGTGATCCGCCGGTGGTGGCGACGGCATCGCGCAGCGCCGTCAGGACGCCGAAGGCGTGCTCGCGATCGAGCGCACCGGTCGGCTCGTCGGCGAGCACCAGTCGGGGGCGGCCGGCAAGGACGCGCGCGATGGCGACCCGCTGCTGCATGCCGCCGGAGAGCTGCGCCGGGAGCGCGGCTGCGGCATCGCCGAGGTCGACGATCTCCAGTGCGTCGGTGGCGAGCGCCGCGGCCGACGCGACGCTGCTGCCGCGCAGGCGCAACGGCAGCGCCACGTTCTGTGCGGCGGTCAGTTCGGGCAGCAGCGAGGGGGCCTGGAAGACCATTCCGATCTGCGCCCTGCGCCGGCCGGGATCGCTCGCGAGACCCGGCCACCGCACGACGCCGGCGTCGGGGCGGAGCAGACCGGCGAGGACCAGCAGGAGCGTCGTCTTGCCGCTTCCCGATCGCCCGGTGATGGCGAGCTCGGCACCGGCGTCGACGGCCAGGGTGACGTCGGCGAGGACGCGGGTCGGGCCGAAGTCGAGCTGGAGCCCGGCGGCCTCGACCACCGGCCCGTGATCCGTCCGGCGGTGTGCTGCGTCGGTCATCGCAGCCGCCCGTCCTGCATCTGCAGCACCCGATCGGCCGCCGCGGCGACCGACTCGGAGTGCGTGACGAGGACGGTGGTGCCGTCGGCGGGCCGCACCTGGCGGAGCAGGTCGAGGATCGAGTCCTCCTCGTCCGTACTGACCTCGGCGGTCGGCTCGTCGGCGAGCAGTACGCGGGGAGCTCCGGCCAGGGCGACGGCCAGGCCGGCGCGGGCGGTCTCGCCGCCGGACAGCGAGGATGGCCGGGCATGGGCGCGATCCGCGATGCCGAGCGCCGACAGGAGCGCGGCGGGCGCGCGCACGTTCGAGGCGACGGCCGGCGTGCGGCGGCCCCGCCCGCAGCCACGGAACGACGCGGCCAGCCGGACATTGCCGAGCACGCTCAGATGCTCGATCAGTCCGCTGCCCTGGGTGAGCACGCCGACCAGCTTCCCGCGCATCCGCGCCTGTTCGGCTGGCGCGCGGTGGCTCAGCCGCTGCCCGTCGATCCACACGCTGCCGCCGTCCGGGTCATCGAGACCGGCGAGCAGGTTCAGCAGTGTCGACTTGCCCGATCCGGACGGCCCGACCACCGCGATCATCTCGCCGGGCGCGGCCGTGAAGGTCACATCGCGCAGCGCGGGCACCTCCTCATCGCCGCGGCGATAGAAGCGGTGCAGACCACGCGCCTGCAAGACCGCGGTTTCTTGGGGTGCGGTTTCTTGAGGTGCAGGTGCAGGTGCCGTCGCCGTCATGAGACCCGCAGGCTCTGCGAGATCTTGGTGTAGGGATCGACGTTGTCCGAGCCCACCGCGCCGTACAGGTCGAGCGTGATGAGACGTCCCGCGTGAATGATCATGTAACGCTGGACCTCGTCCCGAAACACCTTGCCCGTCACGGGATCCGATGCTGAGTTTCGGCGGAAGACGATGAGCACCCCGGTCCCGGCGGGCAGCGAGGCGGGCTTCACGCTGCGGAGCTCGAATGCGGGCTCGCTGATCTTCAGGTCGGTGATCGTCTGCTGCACCGAGAGGACCGTCGGGACCTTGGTCGCCGGGCGCGCGGTCGCCGTGACGCCGTTCAGCTTGTCGGTGAAGGTCACGGTCGGCCCGAGCACGATCCGGGCCCATCCTTCGGGGTGCACGAAGGCATAGCGGCCCTGATGGTTGGTGTAGGGGACGTAGGCGATGTTGTCGGGGATATCGCCCGGTGGGTTGTTCTCGACGGGAGCGGGTTTCTGCGCCGGACTGGGCTTGGTCGAATGATGTGGTCGGGCGCTCGACCCCTTGGCCGGCGGCTTCGACGGCGCGCTCGACCGGCCGGACGCCGGCCCGGATGTGCTGGCCGAGGCGGTGGGACTCGGCGATCCGGTTGCGCCGGCCGACCGGCTCGCACCCGTGGCGGTGCTCGGGCTCGGCGAGGAGTTGTTGCCGGACGGGCTGGCCTGGTGCGAGCTGCCGCAGCCGGCGATGACGCCGATTGAGAGCGTGACGAGCACGGCCGACGTACGTCGATGCCCGTTTCTCCGGCGTCGCGCGCGGTCCTGTGCCGGGCCGGCGGAACCTCGGGCCCCGGGGTGCGAAGATGCCATGTCCCGGACGGTACGGAGCCGACGGTTAGGGCCAGGACACCTGAGCGTTAGCGCTGGTTTTACCTTGGCTGAGGCATTCTGTGCGTGCGTATCAAGCCATCCGAGGGGGTGAGCCGACCGTGTCGCGAGAAGGTGCAGGTCCTGCCCCGCGGAGCAGGTGCCGTCGGCGGTTGCCGCTGCGACGCCGGATCTCGGCCGGCATCCTCGGGATCGCCGGGGTGGCGGTCGTGCTGTTCGCGATTCCACTTGCCGTCACCGTTGCGTGGCTCGACCGGGGTCACGAGTACGCCGAGTTGCAGAGCGAGGCGACGAGGGTCGCCGCACTGGTGCCCGACAATCCGGTCCGCGCCGGCCGGTCGTCGACGGTCCCGCCGAGCACGGACCACGACACGATGCTCGGGATCTACACGCCCCGCGGCGATCGGGCCGGCGGGAAGGGGCCGGGACATTCGGAACTGGCGGCGGCCGCCGGCGACGGTCGGGTCCACCGCGGCCCGGAGAACGGGCAACTCGTGGCGGCCGTTCCGGTGCCGTCCGACCGGAAGGTCGTCGCGATAGTCCGCGCCGCGGTACCCCGCAACACGGTTTCGGCACGAATCGCGCGGGCCTGGATCGGGATGATCCTGCTCGGGCTCGGCGTGCTCGCCGTCGCGTGGCTGCTCGCGCGCCGGCAGGCCCGCCGGATCGCCCGCCCGCTCGAGGATTTCACCTCCGCAGCACGGGCGCTCGGCGATGGCAATTTCGCGGTCGAACCTGGCCGTTCGGACATCTTGGAGGCCGATATCGCCGGCACCGCGCTGCGCCATACCGCTGGGCGGCTCGGCGATCTCGTCGAGCGGGAGCGGGCCTTCAGCGCTGATGCGTCGCATCAATTGCGGACCCCGTTGACGGGTCTGCTGCTCGGTCTGGAATCGGCATTGTCCCGCGATGACGCCGACCGTGACGCTGCGCTGCGCGATGCCGTTGTACGGGCGAGGAAACTGCAGGAAACAATCGACGACCTGCTCTCCCTCCGTCGAGACGGGCGCGACGACATCGGCAGCCTGTATCTCGACGTCGCGCTCCCGCAGGGCGCCGCGGAGTGGATGTCGCGATTCTCCGCCGGCGGACGCCGGCTCGAGCTGCGGATTTCTCGCGAGACCCCGCCCGTGCGAGCGTCGGCCGCCGCCCTGCGCCAGATCGTCGACGTGCTGCTCGGCAATGCCCTCCAGCACGGCCGCGGAACGGTGACGCTGTCCGCCTCGGACCTCGGCGCGGCTGCGGCCGTCGAGGTCACCGACGAGGGCGACGGCGTCATCGGCGATCCCGAGGCGGTCTTCACTCGCCGAGGACCGCAGGCGCAGGGCCACGGCATCGGCCTGGCGCTCGCCCGGTCGCTCGCCGAGGCCGACGGCGGCCGGCTGATCCTGCGCCGGGCGGCGCCGCGCCCCACCTTTGCGTTGCTCCTACCCCTGGCCGAGGCGGTCATCGCGCCCCCGTCGGTGCCTCCGTCAGGCGCTCAGCCGCCCGTCTCGTAGCGATAGCCGTGACCGCGCAGCGTCGTGATCCGGTCGGCGCGCTCGCCGAGCTCGGCAAGCTTGCGCCGCACCACCGATACGTGGACGTCGAGGGTCTTGGTCGACCCGAACCAATTCTCGTCCCACACCTCGGCCATCAGCCGCTCGCGCGACACCGCCTCTCCGGCCGATGCCGCCAGCAGGACCAGCAGGTCGAACTCCTTCGGGCGCAGGGCAACGTCCCGGCCGTCGAAGAGGGCGCGCCGCGCCGGGATATTCAGCGTCAGCTTCCCGACGGCGATCTGCTCATCCAACTGGCTGGGGGGTGCGCGCCGCAGGTGGGCGCGTAATCGAGCGAGCAGCTCGGCCAGCCGAAACGGCTTGGTCAGATAGTCGTCCGCGCCGGCATCGAGCGCCACGATGACCTCGAATTCCTCCGTACGCGCGGTCAGCACGACAATGACCGCGTCGGGAACGCGCTGCCGCAACGTGCGGCACAGCGTGACGCCGTCCATGTCGGGGAGGCCGAGATCGAGGAGCACCAGGTCGGCGACCCGCTGCTGCGCCGCGGCCAGCGCATTCTCGCCCGTCTGCACCCACGTCGCGTCATAACCTGCGCTGTTAATGGCGGTGTGCAATTCGGCGCCGATGGTGGCGTCGTCCTCGATGATCAGCACAGCCGGCCGCACCCGGCAGAGTGTAGGCGGGCAGGGTGTAGGCCGGGCTCGCACGGCGGTCGGCGAGGTCGGCCGCGCCGGTGCTGATGCCGGGAATTCCCGAATGTCTCGGCTAGGCTCGGCCGGTGCGTTTGACGCGGGTGCTTGCGGCGATTGGCGCGGCGTTGACGGCTACGGCAATCGCCGCAGGATGCCAGGCGAAACCCCAGACGGCGAGAGCCCAGCCGGACAGGGGCGGGCGCGCCGGGGCGCCGGCGACATCGTCGATGCGTACGCCGGCCGGTCCGTCGAGCAGCGGTGCGATCGCGAGTCCGACCGCCGCCGATTCCGGGTCCAGCGCACCTGCGTCGAATGCGCCGGTGTCGCCCAGTCCGTCGGTGAGCAGCACCGCGAGCCCGAGCAGCACCGGTGCGGGCCCGACCCGAACGGGGAGTCGCAGCAGGTCGCCGCACCCGCCGGCAACCGTCGTCGCGTCGACGGCGGCGACGTCCGGGGCGGCGAGCACCAGCACGGCGCCGGGCCCGGCCAAAGCGGTCACCGATGCGTGTCGGCTGCTCTCGGGCGGTGATGTCACCGAGTTCCTCGGCGTGGACTCGGCCGCGGCGACACCGTCGTTCAACGGCTCGATCTATACGTGCACCTACAAGGTCAGCGTCGGGGGGATCCGCGGGCAGCTCTACCTGGACGTGTCCAACGACCGTGGTGCCTCGCTGTTCGGGCAGACGCGGTCCTCCGGTGCCTTCGATGCGATCAGGGGCGTCGGTGACGAGGCGGCGTACAACCCGGAAGACGGGCGGTTCGCCGTCCGCGACGGCAACGACTACCTCCTCCTGACCCTTCCGATCACGCTCGGCGGATCGACGGTGACCACGACGGCGCAGGCCACGCAGGTCGGGGCCGCGATGGCCAAGCGGGCGGTGGCCGGGATGCGCTGAGTCACCAGCCGGACTGGCGGGCGCGGATCTCATACATCAGCACGGACGCGGATATCGACACGTTGAGCGAGTCCGCCTGCCCGAGCATCGGGATCGTTACCGGCATCGCGCCGTGCGCGTACCACGGCGCGGAGATGCCGTAACGCTCATTGCCCACGACGAGCGCGCTGCGAGCGGCGTAGGGCACGCTGCGGTACGCCGTAGCACCGTTGGCATCGGCGAGATAGAGCGCAAATCCCCTGTCCTGCAGCCATCGGGCCGCATCGTCGGGCTGCTCGAAATCGACGTACGGCACCCGCACGCTCATGCCATGGCTGCCGCGAAACACCTTCGGGTGGGTCATACGGGTACGCCGGTTGGTCAGTACGAGCACGTCGGCCGCACAGCCGTCCATGGTCCGGATCAGCGTGCCGAGGTTTCCCGGGATCTCGACCGCGTCGGCCACCAGGGCGAGCGCCGGCTCGCTGAGATCGAGCCGGTCGGGGTCCCATTGCGGCATGTCGGCGATCGACAGCAGACCGTCCGGCGCGTCGCGCTCGCTGAGGCGTTCGAGGGTCCTGCGGGAGATCTCATAGGAATGCCGGGCCCGCGCGGTGAGCGGCGCCACGATGGTGCGGGCCACGTCGGACCGCAGCGCATCCGGGCACAGGAGAAAGGTGTCGATCTCGGTGCCGGCATCGAGCAGGACCTCGTGCGCCCACAACCCCTCGGCGATGAAGCGTTGATGCCGGTTGGGCGTCTGGTTCGCCTGCAGCGCAAGGAGGTGCTTGACCCGGGGATGGTGGATGCCGACCGGCTGCAGGTCCATACCCGGCGATCGTATCCCGTCAGATCGAGACGCCGAGCAGTCCGCGCGTGACCTGGAAACCGGTCAGGCCCTCGCCCGACACGATCGGCGTCCGGCGGCGCGACGCGACGTCGAGCAGCGCCCGCAGCAACTCCTCGCCGTCGGCCAGCGGCACGACGTCGACGTCGGCGACCGCGCCCGCCGCCGTCTGCAGGACCGGGACGAGGCGATGACCGGCGACGGCCGCGTCGGCGACGTGCACCGCGATCAGCTCGGAACCCGAGGCGGCCAGCCCGGTGGCCGTCTCCATCCACGACGCACCCGGCGTCTCCATCACCTGCAGCCCGGGTGTGGCGACCTGCGCATGCGCGATCGTGGCGGGAGGCTCGCGATCAATGCCTAGCCGGCTACAGAAAACACTGGACCGCCACAGTGGCGAGGGTTCCGATACGACGACAGTCCCACCGGTGGCGCCGATGGCGGCCGCGACGGCGCCGTAGGCAGCCGCGCTCCGGTCATCGACGTCACCGAGCGCGTGCAGCCCGACCCGCAGCCGGTCCAGACCGGCCGGCTGCTCCGTCCACGGCGTCAAGCCGCCGAGCGCCGGCCCGAACCATTCCGTCACCCGCTCGGTGACCGCGTCGATGCCACCGTCGGCCTGGATCGATGCCCAGCCGAACCGGTCGACATCGAGCCCGGCGTCCCGCAGCCGGCCGCGGAAGAAGTCGTTGTGCGTGATCTCGCACCCGTGCTCCAGTAACAGCGCGGCACCGACCGACGGGTGCGAGAGGCAGCCGAGCGCGATCCGGCCCCACAGGTCCTCGGCGCTGGACGTGATGGCGCCGCAGCCCTCGGTGTGCGGGAGGGCGACGTACCGCGACACCGCATCCGTGCCGAGTCGCTCCGTCAGCACACCCGCGATGCGCAGGGCGATCTGACCGGAGCAGATGCTGGTCGGCAGGATCAGGCCGATGCGGTCGGTCGCCCCGTCGACCGCAGACCACCGCAGGTCGGATCGGGCCACGGCCCCGGTGATCGGCAGCGGCACCCCGTCCAGCTCCGGCCGCTCGCGCGCCGTGAGCGCGATCCCGCGCGGCTCGGCGGCGGGCGCGCCCTGCCGCCAGGCCCGCCAGATCGAGACCTGGCTGTGGCCGGCCCGCTCGCCGGCCGTTCGCTCACCCGAGGCGACCCGGACCGCGAGATCGAAGACCGACGTGGTCGCCTCCGCGAGCGGTACGCCGTCGAGCAGCTGGCCGGCGTTGACGTCCATCTCGGCCGCAAGCAATTCATAGCGCCGGGAGGTGCTGACGAATTTCACGGTCGGCACGAACGGGAAGTTGGTGATCGAGCCGTTCCCGGTCGTGAAGAAGATGAGATTGCAGCCCGAGGCGACCTGCCCGGCGACGCTCTCGAGATCGTTTCCCGGGCTGTTCATGAAGGTATAGCCGGGCCCGGGAATCGGCTCGGCGTAGTCGATGACATGGTCGAGGCGGACCCGGGGATCGCGCTTGCGGGCGGCCCCGAGCGATTTCAGGGTGATGTTGTAGAGGCCGCGCATGATGTTGCCGCCGGAGACGTTGCCCTCAGTGGTGTGACCGTGGGCGCGGACGCGCGCGGCGAACGCCGCGATGGTGTCCAGGAACTGCCGGGCCGTGCCGGCGTCGCGAACCCGGTCGAGCAGGTAGGACTCGGCGCCCGTCAGCTCGTCGGTCTCCGCCAGCTCGGCCACCCCGCCGTGCCGGATGACCTCGGCGCCGACGGCGGCGGCGAGCGGATTGGCGCTGACACCGGAGAAGGCGTCCGAGCCACCGCACTGCAGCGCGATGTTGAGGCGGCTGAGCGGGATTTCGGTACGCCGCTGCGCACCGATCCGGGGGATCCAGCCGGTGACCGTCGCGGCCGCGCGGTCGATGTCGTCGTGCAGCGCCCCGCGCCGGCGCAGCGCCGCGACCTGCGCGGTCGGTGCGGGGTAACCGCGGTCGGCGGCGTACGACGCGAGCGCGGCCGCGGTGAGAAGGGATCCCGGCTCGTCGACGATCAGCACGGCGCCGACGTTCGGGTGCCGGGCGAACCCGGTGAGGGTCCGCACCAGCAGGTCGAGGTTGGCGCTCGAGCGGCCGTCGCTGCCCTCCGTGTGCGCGACCGCGACGACCGGGTCGGGCAGCGGCGCGCCGGCGAAGCGGGCGGCGACCGCCTCGGCGAACGGACCGGTCGCGGCCGACGTACCCAGGATCACGATGTGGTTGCGGGTGCCGGCCGTCGCCCCGCGGTCGTAGCCGAGGAACGTGCCCGGCGAGCCGACCGGCGCGATCTGTTCGACCGCGGCGAGCGGACCGGATTCGAGGACATACGGGTCAAGCGGGCGGTTCTCGAAGTTCGGGCCGGCCGGCCAGGTCAGATCCGACCGCCGGGCGCGGAGCACGTCGAGCATCCGCTCCGTCGCCAGGTAGTCGCCCGGCGCGACCGGCAGCACGGCGTAGCCGAACGGCAGCCCCCAGGACGTCAGCGCCGCGCCCGGCGGCACGGTCGCGACGGAGAACCGATGGCCTTCCGGTACGGCGTGCGCGACGCGGACCGTGCTGCCGTCGGTGAGGGTGACGCGGGCGCCGGGCGGGAGCTCACGGGTCGCGATCGCGCAATTGTCGGCGCCGGTCGGGAGCACCGCCCCGCCGGCCAGCACCACGGGAGCGGTCACGACGAGATCTCGGCCACGGACGGCAAGAGCATCGAGCCATCATCGCACCGGCTCGCGGCCGGCCAGGCAGAATGTCCGGATGCAGCTGTTCGAGGATCCGCCACCAGCGCTGGGCGAGCCGATCGCCGCCGGACGCACCGCCGACATCTACCCGCTCCCCGACGGCTGGGTGCTGCGGCGCTACCGCACCGATGTCGGCAACGTCGAGCGCGAGGCCGCGGCGGCCCGGCTCGCCGTGGCCGGCGGCGTACCCACGCCGGAGGTGCGGGAGGCGCGCGGCCACGACATGGTGCTGCGCCGGGTCGACGGCCCGACGATGGTGGACGCGTTCGCCTCCGGTGCGATCGGCGCCGAGGACGGCGCGCAGATCCTGGCCGACCTGCACCGGGCCTGCCACGCGGTACGCCGCCCGTCCGGCGACGCGTCGGGGCTGCGGGACATCTCCGAGCCGGGCACGCCCGAGGACCAGAAGGTCCTGCTGCACCTCGATCTGCACCCGCTCAACGTGATGCTGGGCGCGGACGGCCCGATGCTGATCGACTGGGCCAACGCCTCCTGGGGCCCGGCCGGCGTCGACGAGGCGATGACCGTCCTCATCCTGTCGGTGGTCGTGCTCAACAACACGTTGGGCATCGCCGAGCCGGCCCGCCGGATGCTGTCGGCCTTCATCGACGCGGCCGGCGACCCACGCCCCTGTCTCGAGGCGGCGATCGCGGCTCGCCGCACCTATACGCATCCGTCGCAGGAAGAGCTCCGGGTCCTGCCGGAGATAACGAATCTCGCTCGATCCCTCGGCCCGGTGCCCGGGCGTCCCGCCGTTACGTGAGCGCTATGATCAGCGCCGGTACGTCGGCGACGAATCCGGTGAGACTGTCATAACCCCTGTCGCTGCGGTCCGACCTGCGGCGGCCGGTGCGGACGTTGCCGGGAGGGCGGGCCGCGAGGCAGGCGCGCTACGGTGATCGGGTGCCGCGGCTGCGCCGCCGCACCGGGAGGGCTCGCATAGCGGCCTAGTGCGGCGGTCTTGAAAACCGCTATGAGGGGTGACTCTCATCGTGGGTTCGAATCCCACGCCCTCCGCCGACGTCGAGCCGCACCGTCAGTACTGGCGGCGCGGCACCAGCTTGCCCAGCGCCAGCGAGGCGTAGATGAGCACCGTGACAGCTACGGCCAGGGCCAGGGTGGTGAGAGTCGACTGGTGGGAGAGTGTCGCGAGGCCGGTGAAGCTGATGCCGCCCGTGGCGACGGGGTTGATCTTGGCGTACATGGGAAGTCCTTCGGTTGAGGCCGTGGGCACGGTGGGATCGACGGTGGTCGGTGGATAGATGCGGGCGGCCGCACGCGGGGTCGGCGTAGGCGTGGAGTCGGGCCGGGCTACCCCGTGGCCGGCGCGCCGACGTGATGCCAGGTCGGCGCGCTGTTGCGGCTGAGGTCGATGAGTGAGCGGACGAAGACCGCCATGAGGAACAGGTCGAAGAGCAGTTCGGGGAGCATGAGGACGGCGAGCAGTCTCGCCCGCCAGCCGTGGGTCCACACCGTGACCACGCGCTCGAGCACGAAGATGGCGCCGATGCCCAGCCAGAGCGGCTGCAGGCGCACCCCGTCGGTGATCGTGGTCACGGTCATCAGCAGCAGGTACGCCGCCATGGCCATGATGCCGACACCGAGACCGATCTGCTGGCCCCAGTAGCGGGCGGTTATCCGGTTCAGCCCGTAAGCGCGCACGTTGTCGATCGCGCCGCGCTGCCAGCGCAGCCGCTGCTTCCAGAGGT
Organism: Mycobacteriales bacterium; assembly: GCA_038253135.1. Lineage (GTDB taxonomy): Bacteria > Actinomycetota > Actinomycetes > Mycobacteriales > QHCD01 > JBBSHJ01. Next base: position 34,475 of record JBBSHJ010000003.1, read on the forward strand.
CGCGCCAGCTCGGCATCAGCTCCGTGAAGACCTGGCACTCCGCGGGCGAGACGAGATCCCAGCCCATGGTTTTCAGGGCGAGGGTGAGCTCGTTGTCCTCGGTGATGGCGCTCGGGTCATAGGCGTCGCCGCGGTTGCCGGGAAGGTGGTTGCCGCGCGCGGCCTGCACGCTGCGCAGGGCACTGGCGCGGATCAGCGAGCCGGTCCCGGAGAGCACGAAAACGCGACCCCGGTGGCGGGCGATGTCGCGGCTGTACCGCGCGTACTCGTTCGCCTGCATCCGCTCGAGCACGCTGCTCGGCCGGTCACCGAGGAAGATCCCGCCGACGGCGCCGAGTGAAGGGTCCGCCGCGATCTGGCGGGCAGCGATGCGGATGAAGTCGAAGGACAAAGTGGAGTCGGCATCAAGGACGAGGATCGTCTCGCCGTCCGGGGTGCCGGCCATGAGCTCGCGCAGCGCCTGGTTGAGCGCGCCGGCCTTCTTCGCCGTGTTGTCCACGGTCTCGATGACCTCGGCGCCGTGAGCTCGGGCGATCGCCGCGGTCGCGTCCGTGCAGTTGTCGGCAACGACGACCACCCGGACCGGCCGGACAGTCTGGCTGGTGAGGCTGCGCAGGGTCGCAGCGATGTTCGCGGCCTCGTCGTGCGCCGGGATCACGGCGGTGACGTGGACCTGGTGCCGACCGCTGGTGAGCCGGCGGGGAGCGGCACGCATGGGTACGGCGGTGGTGCTCATGGCTGGTCTCCGGCGGGTCATCGAATGTCTGCTGATGATATTACACGCAAGGAAGTAGTTGCGCAAGAAAATATACTCTAGACAACGAAATTTGCCAGGTGCCTCCGCGACCGCCTCGGGAGGTTCCGCGCGATCCAGGCGCGGGCTCGCGTGCGGCGTCCCTACGATCGACGCCATGCTCGCGCTCCTGCAGGACTACGCCGCCCGCTTCCGTGAGGCCGCTCCCGCTGCGGTGGCCGACTGGGTCGATGGCGGATCGGGCGAAGAGGTCAGCTTGGCAGCCGCCGAGGACGCGTGGCGACGGTGGTCGCTGCGGCCGCGCGGCCTGACCGATGTCTCGGCGATCAGCACCGCGACGGCGATCCTCGGCATCGAGCTAGGCGGGCCGATCGGGGTCGCGCCCACCGGCTATCAGAGCGTGCTGCACCCCGATGGGGAGGTTGCCACCGCGGCCGGGGCAGCTGGTGCCGGCGCGTTGTTGGTGGTCAGCGCCCGTGCGAGTCGCCGGTACGACGACATCGCCGCGGCCACGAGCGGGCCGTGGTGGGCGCAGCTGTACCCGATGCGCGACCCGACGCTGATCTTCGCCGTCGCCCGCTCGGCCGCGCGGGCCGGCGCGCAGGCGCTGGTCCTGACCGTGGACGCGGCGTACGTCGGCGCCAAGGCGCGGGCCGGTCGTCCCGTCCCGCTCGGCTCGGACGTGGCGCTGGCGAATCTGGCCCAGCATCTACGCCCCGGCGCCGATCCGGTCGAGGCAACCGAGCAGGATCCGTCGGCCGGTGCCGACCTAGTCGGCGCACTCGCCGATCAGGTCGGTCTTCCGGTGGTCGTGAAGGGGGTCCTGCGGGCCGACGAGGCTTGCCGCCTGGTGGGCGCCGGGGCCGCGGCGGTGATCGTCAGCAACCACGGCGGCCGGCAACTCGACCGTGCGGTCGCGACGGCTCGCGCCCTGCCGGAGGTGGTGGACGCGGTGGGGGGCGCGGTGCCGGTGCTGGTCGACGGGGGAGTCCGGTCCGGCCTCGACGTATTGACGGCGCTCGCGCTCGGTGCCCGAGCGGTTTTCCTCGGCCGGCCGATCTTGTGGGCGCTCGCGACGGACGGCTCGGCGGGTGTGGATGCCGTGCTCGATGCGCTCTCCGCAGATCTGCGTCATGCCATGGCGCTCGCGGGTACGCCGCGGATCGCCGACATCGACCGCTCGTTCGTCACGCCGCGCTAGCGGCAGGTTGCGTCGGGGCGCTTGCGCGCGCCCGAGAACGGCCGATCCCGGATCGATCACCACAAGGGTGACCGATCCGGGATCGGACGGTGCGCTTGGCTGGCTGGCAACTCAGCGAGAGTTATCGGCTCAGTTGGGGAGCTGCAGGACCTGACCTGGGTAAATCACGTCCGGGTTGCTGATCGAGGAGGTGTTCAGCTGGTAGATCGCCGACCAGCTGCTCGCGCCCACCCTGGCGGCGATCTTGAACAGCGTGTCGCCGGACTGAACGGTGTAGCTGCTGCCGCTCGAGGACGACGAGGTGTCGCTGGACGAGGAGCCACTGGACGAGCCGGAGCTCGACGAGAGGTTGCTGGACGAGCTGCCGCTGGACGAGCTGTCGCTCGCCGAGTAACCGGACAGACCGTTGGTGTCGGTCAGCCCGCCGGCGCCGGCACACGTCCAGGCGCCCGCGCCCTGACCCGCGAGGGTCTTGGCGGCAATCGCCTTCTGCTGGCTCTCGGTGGCGAGGTCGGCCCGCGACGCGTACGCCGTGCCACCGAATGCGGCCCACGTGGAGTTCGTGAACTGCAGACCGCCGTAGTAACCGTTGCCGGTGTTGATGCTCCAGTCGCCGCTGGACTCGCACTGTGCGACCTGGTCCCACACGTCCGCGTGAGCAGCGCCGGAACCGATGAGCGGCGCAGCAACGGCGGCACCAGCAGCAGTCACGGCAAGAGCGGTCTTGCGAATGTGCTTGGTCTCTTGACGGTGGCGACCCTTGTAGGTGTACGCCCGCATAACGTCATGGGTGATCGACATGTCCACCTCTCCAACGCCTACGAGGTGAGCTGTCGGGTTCGGGCGAGAGGAATGTGCCCGGCCGTGCATGCACGGCTTCACCCCAGAGCGTCGCCACGCGACGCTGTCACCTTGGGTCCCCCGCTCCCACCCATAAAGCTCTAATGGATCCGTCCACCGGTGGGTGGGACTCGGCGTTGCCGGGGACGGGGGCCAGCGCGTCGCGCAGCCGTGGCGAAACTAGAGGGGCTTCGGACCGGATATCAAGTCCCCGTCCTGGACCGGCACGTGCAGCCGCTGGCCTGTAGCGCAGAGGCTAGGCCGAACAGCGCAGCGAGCGCTGCGCCGTTGGACGTTCCTTGCCCGTCACCAGGCTCGCGTCACCGCGCCGATGCCGTTCCGTGACATCGCCGTGATCGCACCGACCTGACGGGTCCACGTCGCGAAGAAAACCCTTGTCCGCTAACGGAAATTGGTGGGCAGGTCGCGTCAAAAGCAGTTCCGTTCGGCGGAGCTGTCGGCGCACCGAACGGGGGAAAGCAGTCGGCACATGAGAGGACGAAGCGAGGGTCAAATCGGTTGCTTCGGCAAATCATTTTTTTGGTAGCCGGCTAACAAAATTAACCTGGTTAAGCGTTCAATCCGCGTCGGAAGGTGATCCGCCGGTCGGCCGGGGTCTGTCGACGACTCGGTCAAGATCCCGGCAGTGCCTTAGCGCGAACCCGCGTGGTTCCGGTATGGTGTGCCGGAACGGTCATGAGCGCCAGTGACAAGCCCCGGCTCGCTGGCCGGCAACCCTCGCTCCGCGGTGGGGTGCCCCGGGTGAGGACCTGGCCCGTCGTCAGTCGACGCCGGGCAAGCGCGGATCCCGGGCCAGCGGGCCACCCCTCGAGCTAGGGATCCCTTGCTCAGGGAGTTCTGTTGTCTGTGGTGGCCGGAGAAGAGCACGTCGTCGCGTTCGCCGGACCGCGGTCCCGAGCGCGGCCTCCCGCTGATCTGCTCGCGCGGCTCGCGGACCGCGGCGCCGTACCCCCTAATGACGGGCACCAGCGCTCACCGCTGCTGCCGCCGGTCGTCGGAGCAGGGACCACCGTGCCGCTCGTCGGCGGCGCCGACGTCGAATACGCGAACCTCGACTACGCGGCCAGCGCGCCGTGCCTCACTGCGGTCAAGGAGGTCGTGGATCGGCTGCTGCCGCAGTACGCCAGCGTGCATCGCGGGACCGGGCACCTCTCGCGGGTGTGCACGGTGGCATACGAAGAGGCCCGCCGCTCGGTCCGCCGGTTCGTCGGGGCCCGGGCGCGGTCGGCGGTGATCTTCACTCGCAACACCACCGATGCGATGAACCTGCTGGCGCACGTGGCGCCGCGGGGCACCACCGTGATCACGTTCGACACCGAGCACCACGCCACGCTGCTGGCCTGGCGCGGGCTGCGCGTCGTACACCTTGCACCGCCGCGGAGCGCCGAAGCCGCCTGCGCCGCCGTGGACGAGGCGTTGCGTCGGGCACCGGTCGGCCCGAGGCTGCTGGCCGTCACGGGGGCGTCGAATGTCACCGGTGAGGTCTGGCCGCTGCGCGCTCTCGCCCGGATCGCGCACTCCCGCGGCGCGAGGATCGCCGTCGACGCGGCGCAGCTCGCCCCGCATGCCCGGATCGACGCCGCCGCCGATGACCTCGACTACGTCGCGCTCTCCGCGCACAAGCTCTACGCCCCGTTCGGCGCGGGTGCGCTCGTCGGCCGGGCCGACTGGCTGCAGGCCGCGCCGCCCTACCTGATCGGCGGCGGTGCGACGGTCGCGGTGACCGCGGACCGGGTGCGCTGGGCCGACGTACCCGATCGGCACGAGGCGGGCAGCCCGAACGTGGTCGGTGCGGTCGCGCTCGCCGCCGCCTGTGACGCGATTGCCGCGACCGACCGTGCGGCCGTGGAGGCCCGGGAGGCGCGGCTGCTCGCCCGGCTGCGGGCCGGGCTGGCGGCGATCGACGGGGTCGACCGGCTGAGCCTGTGGGGCCCGGACGCGGCCGCGATCGGGTTGGTCTCGTTCGTCGCGGACGGGATCGACGGCCAGAAGCTCGCCGCGATCCTGTCGGCCGAGCACGGCATCGGGGTCCGCGCCGGCGGGTTCTGCGCACACCGGTTCGTCCGCCACCTGGTGGGCGCGACTCGGCCGCGTTCCTCGGTGGCCGAAGTGGTGCCGGTGCGGGCGAGCATCGGCCTCGGCACGACGCAGGAGCACGTCGATCGGCTGGTCGCGGCCGTGCGATCGGTCCTCCGCAACGGTCCGAGGTGGACGTACGCCGTGCACGACGGCGAGTGGGTGCCCGCCCCGGACCCGCGGCCGGTCGAGCTGCCCTGGTAACCCCGGGGCCAAGCGCTTTGCTGCTGGACTTTGGCACACCGACCGGGCAACTTGTACGCTGTCCCGGGCGGCTTGCCGAGAGGCTCCGCACCGGCCGTTCGCGGCCAAGGGAGGCTTCGCCTAGTGGCCTATGGCGCCGCACTGCTAATGCGGTTGGGGTTTACCGCCCCTCCCGGGTTCAAATCCCGGAGCCTCCGCTCCGTTCTTACCGGTGCTGCCGGCGGGCTGGAATGGGCTCTATTCGGGAGCTGGCGTGGCGTTCTGCTCGTCCCGCCAGGCGATCCATTCGCGCAGCGGCCCGAGGTCGTAGGTGGGTCCGTCGGCGCCGATGGTGAACAGCGTCGCTCCCGCCTCACGCAGCCGTTGGGTCTCCTCGGTCGGTACGCCGTCCGTGCCGACCGAGTGCTCGATGCTCGCGACGTCGCGGCCGACGGCGGCGCAATGAACCGCCAGTACCTGTGACTTGCGCGCCAGGGTCTCGGCGTCGCTGAAGCTGTGCCAGATATTCGCGTGCTCGGCGACGTACCGCAGCGTCTTTCGCTCACCACCGCCCCCGATGAGGACGGGGATTTGCCGGGTCGGGGGCGGGTTGAGCCGTTCCCAGCGCGCCTTGATCCGCGGGAGGGCCCGGCCGAGAGCGTCGAGCCGGCGGCCCGGCGTACCGAAGTCGTATCCGTATTCGGCGTAATCGCGTTCGAACCAGCCCGCGCCGATCCCGAGGATCAGCCGGCCGTCGCTGATGTGGTCGACGGTGCGCGCCATGTCGGCGAGCAGGTCGGGATTGCGGTAGCTGTTGCACGTCACGAGGGCCGAGAGCTGCACCCGCTCGGTGGCTTCCGCCCAGGCCGCGAGGGTCGACCAGCATTCGAAATGCAGCCCGTCGGGCTCGCCGGACAAGGGGAAGAAATGATCCCAGTTGAAGAGAATGTCGACGCCGGCTTCCTCCGCGGCGGCGACCGTGCGTCTGATCTCGGTGTAGGGGGCGTGTTGAGGCTGCAGCTGAAAGCCGACACGGACCGGGCGAGGAGAGGTCATGAATTGATCCTAGGGAGTCCGCGATGCCGGCTCGGTGTGCCGGTCAGGCGTTGGCCCGGGTCAGGATCGCCTCGACGATCTGCTTGGCCTGGTTGCTCGGGATGGCGAAGCCGAGACCGACGCTGCCGGCCGATCCCTGCGCGGACGTGGGGGAGTAGATCGCGGAGTTGATGCCGATCACCTCGCCCTTGGTGTTGACGAGCGGGCCGCCGGAGTTGCCGGGGTTGATCGAGGCGTCCGTCTGGATCGCGTTGTAGGACACGCTGCCGGACCCGGCGCCGCCCTGCTGCCCGTTGCCGTACGGCGAGCTCTGATTGTTCGGCGAGTTCTGACCGAAGGGCGACTGTCCCCACGGGTCGCCGTACGGCGAGGAGCTGCCGGACTGCGGTGAGGAGTCGCCCTGGACGGTGACCTTGCGGCCGAGGTAACTGACGATGCCGGACGTCACGGTGCTCTGCAGGCCCTCCGGCGTACCAACGGCGACGACCACGTCACCCACCCTGACCTTGCTCGAGTCGCCCCACGTCGCGGGGGTCAGACCGCTGACGTTCTGCGCCTTGATCACCGCGAGGTCGGCCGAGGCGTTGGTGCCGACGATCGTGGCGGTCGCGGTCTTGCCGTTGCTGAAGGTGACCTTGATCGTGCCGGCTCCGTTGGCGGCGTCCGCGACGACGTGGTTGTTGGTGACGATCTCACCGGTGCTCGTGAGAACGGCCCCGGACCCGACCGCCTCGCCGTTGGCGAGGGTAACGGTCATCTCGACGACGCTCGGCAGGACCTTGTTCGCGACGCCGGACAGGCTGCCGGTCGCACCGGAACCCGACCCGCCCGTCGTACCGGTCGCGTCGGCGACGGTCTTCGCCGAGCCCTTGATGGCGCTGCTGCTGGCCGATGTGGTCGACGACGAGCCACCAGCGGCATACGCACCGACCGCGCCGCCTGCGGAGCCCGCGACGATCGCGACGGCGGCCAGGCCGGCCCCGACGGTGCGGGTACGCCGCTTCGGGCGGACGGCCGTGGCCACGGCAGAGGTCGGCGCCATCGGGCCGGTCGGGGGTCCGGCGACCGACGCCGCCGACCACCACGGTGGCGGCGACTGCGGCGCGCCCGCGAAGGGCGCCGCGGATGGACCGTTGGTCGCGGCCGCGGATCCGGATAGGGGACCTGGTGCTGGCTGGGGTGCGCCTGCGGTGCCGTGGGGGGTTGGTTCCGGCCGCGGACCGGGCGTGGTCTCATCGCTCATGACTCGAGCCTGGGCGTCCGGTCTGAGGGGAGGCTTAAGGCCGGATGAGACTCTGCCAAGTCTTCCGGTGATCCGGCGTCAGGTAGTATCGCTGCTGCACTCAGCGCTCGTAGCTCAACGGATAGAGCATCTGACTACGGATCAGAAGGTTGGGGGTTCGAATCCCTCCGAGCGCGCCCAGCCGCTCGACCGCAACGACCAGGCCGGCGATTCGCGTGCCCGGCCAGGGCCGCAGCCGGTCGGCCCTGAGCTTCTCGATGACCTTCAATGCGACAGAGATCCCCAGCGACTCCGATGCAATCTCTTTGGCCGTCTCAGCTCAACCGCGCTGTTACAGCGGGCAGGCGAACGAGCACATCATCTTCCAGTGAACGATGCGAACCCCCCGGCTCGCCCCCGCCATCAGATTGAGCAGGCTTCGGCGCCAGCGGCTCGAAACCACCAATCAACGCCGCCACCCAGCCACCAGATACCGCCATTAAGGCGCCTACGGCGTCCCTTTGCGATCTACCCCTTGAGTCGCCCCGCTCCGGCCTTTGATCTGGCTGGTTGCGAGGACGCCGGGGAAGAGTGGTTGTCCGCCAGATGACCGTGGAGGTCTACGTGAGGTAATACTACGCCGAGCACGAAGCTGCATATCGGCGGCTCCAGGACGAGGGTAAGACCCAGTGGGACGACCTCTTTGAGGAGGGCCGGCCCCTGGACTTCGAAGCCTTTCCGAACCGGGGCTTCCTCGAACACGCTCTTCCGCATCTCGACCTGCCCTCGCCGGCTGAGGTCGACGTACTGGAATACGGTTGCGGCACCGGACCGGCCACCTGCTTCCTAGCGGCACGCGGGTTCCGGGTGGACGCAATCGACCTCATCCCCGAGGCGATCACACTCGCCCGGCGGTTTGCGCAGGAACGTGGCGCAGACGTCAGCTTCAGCGTGCAGGACGTGTGTGCCCTGGCAAAGGAGCCCGTCAGCAAACGGTATGACCTCATCGTCGACAGCTATTGCCTTCAATCGATCGTTACCGACGCCGACAGAGCTAGCGTCTTCGCCGCCGTGCACCCTCGCCTGAAGAGCAAGGGCTACTACCTCATCTCTACCGCCATGTATGAGCCGGAGCGCGTCTACGATCCCGGCTTCCGATACGACACGACCACCGGCATCTGCTACCAGGAGGTGCCGGGCGGCGGATCGGGCCAAGATGCGGTCGAGATCGACGGCACCTGGTACCGACCCCACCGCCGCCACCTGCCACCCATGGCCCTACGCGACGAACTCGCCCGCGCCGGCTTTCGTGTCGTGTCCCAAGACAAGGGCGATCTCGTCTGCGTACGGTCCAGCCAAGACAACTGAAGCAACCCAGGAGCCGGCACGCAACCCGCGTGCAACAAGCAGCCGGACGGATCTGGACTGGCCCGGACATCCGAGCGCCACAAAGCCCGTTCCCGAGCCCTGAACGAGCAAGCCCTGGACTGATCGGGTGGTGCGCGTCAATACTGAACCCGATCGCTCCGAGCTGCGCATGCTCTCGCAGTATCTCGATTGCCAGCGCGCGGATGCTCTCGAAGACCGACGGTCTGACCCGTGAGTGACTGGCGTAGAAGCATCCCCGATCAGGAGCGCTGCGTGGCGGGTGGCACTTCTCGCTGCGGTGGGCGCAGCTGCACCTCCTCAAGGAGACCGCCCGTCACGCGGCCACGCAGACTTGCTCCACGAAGCAATCGACGGCACGGTCGGGGAATAGCGAACTGGGCCGCGGAAGTCGTCGATGGACGATCCCCATCCGGATGCACGGGGTCCGAGGCCGCTCGCGTCTGAGGGTGGCCGGTCCGCCGCTGGGTTGGAAATCGCGCACGCGCGGGTCGGATTCGCCAGCCGCCGTTATCGGGTGCTAGCGATGCGCCACGCGAGGACGGCCGGGGATCGGTTACTCGGCATTGGGATGGTCCGCAGCTGGAGCTGGTGTTGCCCCGGTCGCCAGATGGCGATGGCGTCCCCAACGGAGTCGAAGCTACCGACGATGACCACCCTTCCGTCCGACGCCCACGTCAGTCCGGTAAATTTCAGCGCAGCGGCGGTGGGCATCGACGGTAGGTGCAACCAGCGATGGGAAGTAAGATCCAGCAGCCAAATGTCGAGGCATTGTTGCGGGCCGGGACAGGCGGGATTGGCGAACGTGGTGGCGATGTAGTGCCCGTCCGGGCTGGCCACCGCATCGCCGGCCGGCCACGGCGATGCCGGTGCGGGAATCGTGGTCCGGCCGCCGCGCCCATCGATCAGCGCAAAATTATCCCTGCCGGAGCCGTCCGGGCTGGCCAGGGCATGCGTGCCGGCGACGGCGTAGATGCGCCCGGCGGCAATGATCGGGTCTTGCGGTTTCCGGAGCAAGGATGGCGTCGTTATCGTCGCCGCGGGAGACCAGCAGTCCCAGCGCCGTGTCGGCACGGATCTGGTATTGGCAATCAATCGGTCGGCTCGATTGTTGCTGCCCGGTAGAGGTGACCTCCCGCAGCGTGCACGTGGTGCCGTGGTGAGTGTCGAGCCAGATGTGCCGGCCGTCCGGCGACGCCGCGGCGCTACGCGCGACACCGACGAGATGCGCGGTGACTGTCCGGCGTGGGAGGAAGAACCAATAATTAGACATATCCCCGGTACGTGACGTCGAACTGATCAGGGCGCCCGACCCCGCCGGCTGAACCCAGGTCAGTCGATCCGGTTGCGCGGGTACGCCGGTAAGGCGCTGTCGGGCACGGGCATCGACGTTGAGCAGGACCGGCGGGCTGGACCCGATGAGTACTCGCAGCCTGGTCGGGGACGTCAGGGTCTGACCATGCAGCGGCCGTATCCCACCCGCTAACGTGGTTGCGGTCGTGACCCGCCGGGTCGGCGCCGGAGCCGAGTGGTGCGGTGCCGTCAATGCCATCCCCCGGCGGCACCGACCGTGCCGCAGTACGTCCCGTACGTCGTCGCGGCGTCCGGGCGCGCCGGTACGTCGGGTCGAGATCGACCAGGGACGGGTCGACACCGGTCGCTGGCCCTACGCCATCCCGGCTGTGCGTCATCTCTGCAAGCACGGGCTGGATCTCGGGCCGGGGATCACGGTGATCATCGGCTCGAACGGCAGCGGCAAGTCGACGATTGTCGAGGCCATCGCCGCCAACTGGGCTCGCCGGGTCGGTGCCTTCCGGAACGACTGGATGCAGTCCGCGGTCGGCCGTCCGTCGGCCGAGGATTCCGACCTGCATCGCTCCATCCGGCTCTACTTCACTCGCGGTGGTCCGACGGGAGGGCTCTTCCTCCGCGCCGAGCGGCTTCATGCGCAGGCCGGATTCTTTGCCGGCGAGAAAACCCGGGGCCGCTGGTCGGATCGACTCGGCGACGCGCCGATCCTCACCCGCAGCCACGGCGAGGGCTTTCTCGAGATTCTCAACGGGATGCTGGCCGAGCCCGGCCTCTACCTGCTCGATGAGCCCGAGTCTGCCCTCTCCTTCGAGAGCTCGCTCACGTTGCTGCACATCCTCGTGCAGATGCGCGCGCACGGCAGTCAAATCATCCTGGCGACGCACTCACCGATGCTGGCCGCCGTACCGGACGCGCAGATCCTGCAGCTCGATGGCGACGGGATCGCTCCGGTCGATTACGACGCCGCCGCTCTTGTGTCCAATTGGCGCGCCTTTCTCGAAGCTCCGCAACGCTTCCTGCGTCACATCGGCTGAAACCTCCTCAGAGTGCGGCGGGGCTCCTCCGGGCGGGAACGGGGTCGGGCCCAAGCCCGCGGACCGCGAGAAATCGCGGCTGCGTTCCCGTGTGCACGGGCGCCGCGTGCAGGAGATTGGAGTGGCAGACGAAGACGTCGCCGGCCCGGCCGCTGATCTCGGTGACGCGAAGGGTGCCGCGGTCGTCGGTGTAGGGCCCGAAGAGCTCGCCCGGATCGTCGGCGGTCGGGTCGATACCGGTGAGCCGGCGCAGGAACGGATGGCCGGACACGAACTGCCGGAAGATGCTGCGCTGCTTGCGCGCCGGGTCGGGTGCGACCTCGGCGTACCACTGCTCCAGCAGCCGCCCGGAACCTTCGACCAGCAGGGTGCCGCCGCAGCGCGGATCGATGTCGCTGAACAGGCAGAACATCGAGACGCCGCTCTGCGGGGATCCATCCCAGTGCCATCGGCGGTCGGTGAGGGTCCACGGCCGGCCGCAGTCCGGTTCACCGATCGCGATCGAATTCTTCGCGGTACGGCGGGCGCTCCGGTGGGGAGAATTACGTATTTTCCAATGCGCGGCCGTCTGCGACCGTCGACTGAAGCGGGCCGAGCGCCCGCTGGTCCCGTTGGCCGAAGGGAACGCCCATGACCAGGATGTTGATGGACTGCCGCACCGTGCCGAGTGACGCACGATGCTCACTCACGATTGCCGGCTCGGCCGACGAGGTCGAACGCGCGGCCATCCAGCATGCCGTCGATGTCCACGGTGAATCCGACGGACCCGAGCTCCGCGACCTTGTCCGGGACTCGCTGGTCGAGGCGCCGCCGGCGCCTTCGGCGGAAGGAGCGTTCGTGCAACTCATCGAATTCGACACCGACAGCATCGACGAGATGCTCTCGCATGTACACACGTGGCGCGAGGAGATCGGCGACGCGGGCACCGGACGCTGGGCGATCACCGGTGCCGACCGGGATCGACCCGGACGTTACTTCACGATGGTCGAATTCCCCAGTTTCGCCGCCGCCATGGCCAATTCAGAACATCCGTCGACCGCTGCGCTGTCCGAGAAGATGCAAAAACTCGCGACCGGCGCGCCGACCTTCCGCAACATTGACGTGACCAGGACATGGGGGCCGGACACGCCGGCCTGACGAGGGCGGTCAGCCGAGGGCGGGCCATTCGAAGGTGGTCTGCAGGACCTGGGTCCGGCCGTTTCGCGCGGCGCGGTATCCGGCCTCGATGATCTCCACCACGTGGCGGGCGTGCTCGGCTGTGACCGGCGACGCCTTGTCCTCCCGGATCCAGTCGACGAGCTGCATCACGTCCTCGTAGACGTGCGCCTCGTCCATCGCTACGTGCTCACCGACCACGTGCGGGAGTGATGCTTGCGCGCCGGCGATACCTCCGCCGTACTCATCGGACCGGGCCTTGAGCGGGTAGTCCATTGGAGCGCCGTTGAGGTTGAATCCGTCGATCATTCCCGCCGTGCCGAAATACCGGCCGGAGAACCATGCGTTGTCGCTACCGGCCGCGGTGCCGTACGCGAGCGCGAACATGCTGGCCCCGAAATCGATGAGGACGCCGGTGTTGTCGTCCGCCTCGGTGACGATGCGCTCACCTCTGAATTCGCGCTCGGGGACCGCGATGCCGGAGAACCCGGTGACCCGCAGCGCCGGTCCCAGCACGCTGGTGAGGCCGTGCAGGGAGTAGACGGTCATGTCATACATCGGTCCGCCGCCGGGCGAGCGAAAATACCAGCCCGGGTTGATGGCGCCGAGCTCGCCGGACGCCCGCTCCGGCTCGTCGAGGTGGTAGCTGCCGAAGGCCGCGCCGGCGATCGCCCACGTCGGCGTACCGATCTCACCGTCCGCGATCGCCTGGCGCGCCGCCTGCACGTGCGGGCGCAGCACCTCGCCGGGCGACGCCACGATCCGCAGATCCTTGGCCGCGGCGAGGTCGATCAGCTCGGTGGCCGCGGCCGCGGTGGTGGTGATCGTCTTGTTGACGTGCAGGTGCTTGCCGGCCTCGAGCGCCAGCCGGCCATGCTCGTGGTGCAGGCCGATGGGCGAGGCGATCGACACCGCGTCGACGTCGCCGCGCGCGAGCAACTCGTCGTACCCGGTGTAGGCGTGCGGGATGCCGTAACGGTCGGCGAGCGCCTGGGCGCGGCCGGGCACCGGATCGCAGATCGCCTGGATTTGCACGTGGTTGGCGACATCGGGCCGGCTCAGATGCGGAACGATGCCGCGCTGCGCGATGGTGCCCGCGCCGACGACGCCGAGCCGCACCGGGCCTGCTGACCTGGTCATGGCGCCCGATCGTAGGCTCCGGACGCTGCAGCCAGGTCGATGCTTCCACTATCGGCCGCCGACCGCGGGACCGGGAGGCGTCCACGCCAACTAGGCTCGGAGATCAGGTCGGATGTGGCGAAAGGATGGACGATGCCAGCGCTCAAGGTGCTCTTCATCGGTGGGTCGGGGATTATCAGCTCGGCCTGCGTACCGCGCGCGCTCGAGGTCGGGCACGACGTCACCGTCCTCAATCGCGGGCAATCGCACACGCGGCCGTTGCCCGACGGCGTTGCGACGATCACCGCCGACATCAGGGACTCCGGCAGCGCGCGGGAAGCCTTGGCCGGTAAGGATTTCGACGTCGTGTGCGAGTTCGTCGCCTTCGTGCCCGATCACGTGCAGACTGACCTCGACCTGTTCCGGGACAAGGTGCGCCAGTACGTCTTCATCAGCTCGGCATCGGCGTACCAGAAGCCGGTCGGCCGGCTGCCCATCGTCGAGTCGACGCCCCTGCGCAACCCCTTCTGGCAGTATTCCCGCGACAAGATCGCCTGCGAGGACCTGCTGGTACGCCGCTACCGGGACGACGGTTTCCCCGCCACGATCGTGCGGCCGTCGCACACCTACGATCGCACCGCCATCCCGGTGACGGGCAACTGGACGACGATCGACCGGATGCGCCGCGGCGACCCGGTCGTCGTGCACGGGGACGGTACGTCGCTGTGGCACCTCACGCATCACACGGATTTCGCGCACGCCTTCACCGGGCTGCTCGGCAACCCGCAGGCGATCGGCGACAGCTTCCACATCACCGGAGACGAGGTGCTGACCTGGGACCAGATCTACACCGAGCTCGCGCTGGCGGCCGGCGTCTCCGGGCCCACGCTGGTGCACGTCGCCTCCGATGCGATCGCGGCGATCGCTCCACAGTGGGGGCCGGGACTGGTCGGGGACAAGGCGCATTCGGTGGTCTTCGACAACGCCAAGGTCAAGAGCATCGTCCCGGACTACGCGGCCACGGTGCCGTTCGCCGCCGGGGCAAGGGAAATCGTCGATTGGTACGACGCCGAGAAGTCTCGGCGGACGATCGACGACGAGACCAACACGGTGATGGACACGCTGGTCAAGCAATACGGGTGAGGCTACCGTGGCGCGCTGGGTCTGCCCGCGGTGTGATCGAGAATTCGACCGTGTCAGGCAGTCCCACATCTGCGTTCCGGCGGGCACGGTCGACGACACATTCGCCGGCAAGCCCGACGCCGTCAGGGCGGCGTACGACGTCATCATCGCGCACCTGCGCGCCCTCGGGCCGGTGCACGAGGATGCGGTCAAGGTCGGGGTCTTCCTCAAGCACGACAGGAAGTTTGCCGAGCTCCGCCCGACAGCCGATCGCTCGGCATCGGATTCTCGGTGTCTCGTCCGATCGACGACCCGCACTTGCGGCGTCCCTACCCGGCCGGCGGAGGGCGGCACTGGCACATGACCCGAGTGCGCTCCGCCGAAGAGGTCGACGCGGTGCTGCTCGCGTGGTTGACGGAGGCGTACGACGACGCCGGCGGCCCGGACTGATCCAGGCCTGGAGAATTCATGCTCGGACCGTTCGACCAATCGTCGTGCGTCGCAAGAACACGGTCGGTGGGGAGTGGATTGTTCTGCTCTGCCTTGCGGGGCATTGGGTAGTTGTCCACCCTCGTGGGCAGAGGCGAAGGTGCGGAGGGGTTATCTGGCGGCGGTGGTGTCGAATCCCGACGCGGTGCGCACAGAACCGCGCTGGGGTCGATGCCTGGTCCTTGCTCGGGTGGCAGCAGCTTGCCGACCGCCGCAATTCCGCCACAAACCGCGGCTGACCTTACCACAAGTGCGCCAGGACGTAGGTACGCGCGGCCGCCTGTGGATGACGAATCCCCTTTTCCACAAGCAGAACCAGAGCCAGCAATTGTCAGACGCCGGAAGTAGAATCGAAGCCATGAGCGAGAATGCTGGGCCGAGGCCACGACCGGATGGCGCCCGGCCGGCCGGTGGCACACGGTCGCTGTCGTCGTCGGAGGCGGCGGCGTTGCTAACGCGATTGGTTGAGGCGGCGCCGACTGATCTGCTGTCCGGGATCCTCGCTGTGCTCGCTGCGGTCGATCCGCCGCCAGATCAGGCGGCGCGGATCGATGTGATCACCGCCGCGGAGAAGCTCAAGGGCGCGGCGACCGCGGTGCAGGTCCGCGCCACCGTCGCATTCGCGAGCACCCAAGCCGACCGGGACCGGTCGCGGGGGGTCGATCCGGCAGCGACCTCGCGGGTCGTCGGAGCGCAGGTCGGACTGGCCCGCAGACAGTCCCCGACGTCGGGGTCGCGGTTCGTCGGCGCGGCACGAGCGTGGGCAACCGAAATGCCGCAGACAATGACGGCCCTGACAGCCGGCGCGACCGGTGAGCGGACCGCGACGACAATGGTCGCGGAGACTGCGGCACTCAGCCTGGCCGACCGGCAGGCCGTCGACGCCGAGATCGGTCCGCGGCTCGGCGAAATGTCGCATCGACGGGTGGGCGACGCCGCCCGGGCGGTCGCGGCCCGCCTGGACCCGGATGCGGTGATGCGCAAGATCGCAATGGCCGAGGCCGACCGGCACGTGTCGGTCCGGGCCGCGCCGGATGCGATGGTGTGGCTCTCGGCGCTGGTGCCGGTGGCGGCTGGGGTGGCCGCCTTCGCCGCGTTGCAGCGGGGCTGGACCAAGGCCAACCGCGCCGGCGATTCCCGCGGCCGCGGGCAATACCTCGCGGACCGGCTCATCGAGCTGCTCACCGGGCGGGCCGCCGGCAGCGACGTCGGTGTCGACATCGGGCTGGTGATGAACGAGACCACGCTGTTCGGTGGTGATCACACACCGGCACGGATCGAGGGGTACGGCCCGATTCCAGCCGAGTTGGCCCGCCGTCTGGCCAAAGGCACGTCGGGTCAAGCAGCACCGGGCGCGCGCGAGCGGCGCCGCGGCCGTTCCTGGATCCGCCGCTTTTATACGCACCCGAAATCCGGCGCGCTGGTCGGCATGGACAGCAAGGCCCGCTGCTTCACCGGCGCGCTCCGTGATCTGGTCATCATCCGCGACCAGCGATGCCGCACACCATTCTGCGATGCCCCGATCCGCCACGCCGACCACCTCGTGCCCGCCCGCTGTGACGGCGTCACTGCCATCGGCAACGGGCAGGGCCTCTGCGAACGCTGCAACTACACCAAGGAACACCCCGACTGGCACACCACCCGCGCCGAAAACCCCAGCACCGGACACCACTCCAGCCGGATCACCACCCCCACCGGACACACCTATGACTCCACCGCGCCGCCCATCCTCGGCGAGGGCGCAGAACACGCCGATCCGTCCCGTATCAAGGCTCGTGCGACTCCACCACGGCGCGATACTGCGACCTCCGCAAGCCCGGCGGCGTAGACGCCGGAGCTCTAGCCGCCGAGCACGTCGGCACACCGATGGCAGCGCCTGTCCTATTCGGACTCGCCGCGAGCGTCGTCGCGCTGCTGTGGCCGGTGGGTCATCCGCCAGCGCATGGGCACGGCGTACCACACCGTCACGCACACCGCGGCGACGCAACCGCCGATGACCGCGGCCGCGACCGCCCCTGCGACCACGTCGATGATCAGCGCGATCCCGCCGAGCACGGCGAGCAGCAGGAAGCCGAGACCGATCAGGGCGAGCCGGTTGGTCACGGCCACCAGCTCGCTCTTGCGGTGATGCCGAAAGACGATGCGGTGGATCGGCACCGGCGCGATCAGCAGGACCGCGGCGAGCGCGGCGGAGACCAGTGTCCCGAGATAGACGCCACGTTGAGCGGGGGACAGGGTGGTGAACCGTTGCTGGAACGCGATGCTCAGCAGGAAGGCGAAGAGGATCTGCACGCCGGCCTGAGCGACCCGCAGCTCCTGCAGCAGCTCGGAATAATTGCGGTCGATCCGCTCGGTCGGAGACTCGTTGGGACGGTCCTCGTCCCAGGGCTGCTCGTTCGGCGGCGGCGTCACCTGTTCATCCTGACGGCAATCGCGGTGGACGGCGTCGTGACCTGCCCATTACGATCCACGGCAATGCATAACGCGCCGATATAGGTCCGATCTCGCGCGCACTTCCCGCCGCCGTGCTGGCGCCGGAGTGCGGTCGAGCATCAGGGACCAGGTCCGCCACGGGCCAGCCCTCCGACCGCCGCCTCGGGCCGCCGTCGGAGCCTCCGGCTGACCCACTCGTTCGTGCTGCCGATCGCCGTGGCGCACGCTGACAACGGAGACCTGCGCGTGTCCCCTCAGCCCACCTCCCTTGATCCGCACGCATCCGGCCGTCGCGACGCGCGCCGGACCGCGTTCCGGCTGCTGTTCCGGGCGTTCCCGCGGCGGACCTCACTGCTCCTGCTGCTGGCCGTGCTGGCCGGCCTCATGCCGTCCGTCTTCGCCGCCCTCGTCGGCGTCCTGATCCATCTGGCACCGGATGCTGCCGGTCGGGGCTTCGGCTCACCGGCCGGCCACCAGCTCATCCTCACCCTGGTCGCGATCGGGCTCGTGCTCGTGCTGCAGGAGATCGTGTCCGGCGCCGAATCGCTGATGTCCATCGACATGTACCGACGGTTCGACGGCTACCTTTTCGGCCGGTTGATCGAGCTGACGACCCGCTGGGACGACCTCGACCTCTTCGACGACCCGGAGAAGGCGGCACAGGTCGATCGCGCCCGCCGCATCGCCGATTACGGGCCCGGCGAGTTCGTCAGCGGAATGCAGACGAAATATGCCAGCCGCGCGGGCGGGATCGCGTCGGCGATCCTGCTGGCCACGGTCGTGCCCTGGTACTACATTCTCGCGATCGTCCTTCCGTTGACGATCATCTGGGTCGCGTTGTCCTACGCCCTGCAGGCCAGTCACTATCGCGCCGACCCGTTCTGGGCCAATCCGCTGCGCCGCGCGAACTACCTGCAGCGCATCGGACTCCTGCCCGAATGGGCGAAAGAGGTGCGGATCTTCGGTCTGGTCGGCTGGATCACCGACCGCTACAGCACCGAGTGGCGCCGCGTGATCGAGACGCTGCAAGAGTCCCGCCGCGCCGACCGGGGCATGCTGCTGGCCTGGACCGCCGGGCTGCTGCTGGCGAATGCCGCCGCGTTGGCGCTGCTCGTGCGGTCCGCCTGGATCGGCGCGATGTCGGTCGCCGCACTCGCCGTCGCGGTCCAGGCGTTCCTGGGTCTCGCCGCCCTCGCCAGCCAGAACGGTGACGTCTGGATCGAGAACGGCGCGGCGGCGATGCCGGAGCTGGTGAAATACCAGGCTCTGATCGATTCGCGAGCCAGCGCACCGGCTCGTCGTACCGACGTTTCCGGCCCGCTGCCGCGTGATTCCCTCTCCTTCGACGGGGTCGGTTTCACCTATCCCGGACGTGCCTCTGCGCTCTTCGAGTCCTTCGACCTGAGGATCGAGGCGGGTACGTCGCTGGCGATCGTGGGCCTGAACGGCGCGGGCAAGACCACGCTGGCAAAACTGCTGACCGGGCTGTGCCGGCCCGATCACGGCCGGATCGCCGTGGACGGCGTCGATCTGGCCGATCTCGATATGCATGTGTGGCGCCGCTCGGTGGCGGCGATCTTCCAGGACTTCACGCGCTACGAGCTCTCCGCGAGAGACAACATCGCTTTCGGGGCGGTCGATTCGCTCGGCCAACGCGGGCTGGACGACCGGCTGGTCAGCGCCGGCCGCGACGCCGGAGCGCGCGACGTACTCGAACGACTGCCACATGGGCTCGACACCGTCCTGTCTCGCCGCTTTCCCGGCGGGGTCGACCTTTCCGGCGGCCAGTGGCAGCGGATCGCCCTTGCCCGGGCATTGATGGCAACGGCCAACGGCGCGCGGGTCCTGGTGCTCGACGAGCCGACGGCGCACCTCGATGTCCGTGCGGAGGTGGATCTCTTCGACCGCTTTCTCGAGCTCACCCACGGGCTCACGACCGTGCTGATCTCGCACCGATTCTCGACCGTACGGCGGGCCGACCGCATCGTCGTCCTCGAGCACGGACGGGTGATCGAGGACGGAAGTCACGACGAGTTGGTGGCCCATAACGGCCGGTACGCCGCGATGTTCCGATTGCAGGCCGAGCGATACCGCCGCGCTGGCGACGTCGATGACTGACGACACGACGCGGCCGCCGATCTCCCTCTCGACGGCCGCGCGGGTGATGATGGGGTTTACCTGGCGGGCGGACCGTCGGTTGTCGACGACCATCCTTGTCCTCAAGCTCGTCGGAGCCAGCATCGGTGCGCTGTTCGCGCTGTGGATCGGGCTGCTCACCGAGGCGATCGTGCATCGGCGGCCCACCGAGGCCGCGGTGCTGGTGGCGGGCGTGGTGATCTCGGTCGTCGTCAACTCGATGCTGACTTTCGGCGCGGATCGGTTGACCCAGACGCTCTCGGAACGCGCTCACCACCTGGTCGAGCGGCGGCTGCTGGAATTGGTCGGTGGGACACCGACGCTGGAGATCCAGGAGACCCCCGAGCACCTGACCCAGCTCGAGCGGCTGCAGGACGCGTCCTGGGAGTTCGGCGAGGTCGTGCCGACGCTGATCAATATCGCTCAGACGGGCATCCAGCTCGTCGTGACTCTGGTATTGCTGGCGACCCTGGATCCGTGGCTTGTGTTGTTGCCACTATTCGGGATCCCCATCATTGTTTTCGGCCCGAAGGCCAGTCAGGTCTGGTACACAGCCCAGCAGTTCGCGGCCGAGCCGATGCGGCGGATGGGGGTCTTCCTGGACCTGTCGACGTTGGTGGGGCCGGCGAAGGAGATCCGGCTGTTCCGGCTGCGGGACGTCGTACGCCGGCGGTTCGCCGAGGCGGCGGAGGAGTCACGGTCGATCCAGACAAGATTCGCGCGCAAGGGCGAGATGATCCGGGTCAGCACCCGTATCTTCTTCGTCCTCGGGTATCTCGGCGCGATCGTCATCGTCACCCGCCAGGTCGTCGACGGTCAGGCGCCGCTCGGCCATCTGCTGACCGCCGCCGTGCTCGGCGGGCAGGTCCTCAACCTGATCGCCGGTTCCTCGATGCTCGCCGTCTGGGCGACGGAGGTATTGATCGCGGCATCGAGGTTCGTCTACCTGGACCAGCTCGGAAGGCGCATCCGCGCCGCGGCCGCCTATTCGGCGGACGTGCCGGCCCGTTTGGCGACCGGGATTCGGATCGACAATCTCACGTTCGGCTATTTCGGTCGCGACCGCCCGACGTTGCTGGGACTTGATGTGCTGTTGCCGGCGGGCAAGACCGTCGCCATCGTGGGCGACAATGGCGCCGGAAAATCGACCCTGATCAAGTTGCTTTCGGGAATGTACGTCCCGACCGAGGGTCACATTCTCATCGATGGCACCGACCTGGCCCGGCTCGATCCGGATGTGTGGCGGGCACGGGTGTCGGCCGGTTTCCAGGATCACGCGCGGTTCGAATTCATCGCGGCCGAGACGGTCGGCATCGGCGACCTGGCCCGGCTCGACGAGCCCGAAGCGGTCGCCGACGCGGTGCACCGGGCCGCGGCGAACGACGTACTCGACGCCCTGCCCGCCGGTCTGCAAACACAGCTCGGACCGACCTGGGACCACGGCGTCGACCTGTCCGGTGGGCAGTGGCAGAAGCTGGCCATCGCGCGCGCGATGATGCGTCGTACGCCGCTGCTGCTGCTCCTGGACGAGCCGACCGCGGCCATCGACGCGGAGTCCGAGCATCGGCTGTTCGAGAGCTGGACCGAGGCGGCGCGGGACCTGCGCGAGCAGTCGGGCGCGATCACGCTCCTGGTCTCGCACCGCTTCTCGACCGTGCGCATGGCCGACCTCATCATGGTTCTCGACGGGGGACGGATCACCGAGGTGGGCTCGCACGACGAGCTGATGCGGGCCGGCGGCCAGTACGCCGAGATGTTCGCCATCCAGGCCCGCGCCTATCAGCCGTGAGCGATCGAGAGTGTGCGCGACGGCACCAGCGCGCTTAGATCGTTCGCTGCTCATGGTCGGACTCGTTGGCGAGGTGCCAGATCGTCCGGTGCGCCGCCCAGTCCTGCCAGTGCGATGCAAGCTCGGGTGCGGCCAGGATGTGCGCGGCATCGACCCGGTCGCCGTAGTACATCGCCGTGACGTCACCGGCCGTGACCCTGTGCGGAGGGGCCGCGTCGACGACGATCCGGTCGCCCGCCTGCAGGTGTCCTTCGCGGAGCACCCTCAGCAAGACGCCTGGACGGCGCGCGCGGGCGAACGCCCGGGGGAATGCCGCGTCACCCATGCGCAGGCCCAGCTTCCAGCACGGCGTCCGCGGCTCGGTCACCTGCAGTATCGCCGTGCCCACCTGCCACCGCTCACCGATGACCGCCGCCCTCAGATCCAGTCCTCTCGTGGTGAGGTTCTCGCCAAACGCGGCCGGCCCGAGCGCCCGGCCGAGCGAGGCGCTCCACCACTCGAGATCCTCCGACGCGTAGGCGTAGACCGCCTTGTCCGGACCGCCGTGGTTCTCCGGGTCGGACTGCTCGTCGCCCTCGAGATGCGTCGGCAGGACCGCGACCGGATGCGAGACCGGATGCTTGTCGATGCTCGAGCGCAGCTCCCGCCCGAGCCAGACGTAATCGCGGGGCAGGCCGACCTGCACCGAGACGATCTCGGGGTCGGCGGGGTCGCGTGAGGCCATCCGGCAATGCTCCTCGCTCGCGCAAGCAGGGTGCTGGCCGGAGCACCGTGCCCGAGTGACCTCGTGCGAACGAGGATCGAGACACTCCTTCCGGTGTCTCCGCGGTGCCGTACGGCGTCGTACCCGGCAAACCCGAAGGGATCCTCCATCTCGGCCTGCTGATCCCCGACCCGCTCCCGGGCCCGCCGCCACCACTCCCGACGGCATGCACCTGACGCGCAGGGCCACCGATCCGCCGACGATCGACGATCCGGCCATTGGTCTTTCCGGCGACGTGGTCGATCTCGTCAGGCGCACCCTGCAGGCGACGGCTACGGCACAGCCCGGTGGGCGATGGCGTGCGACCTTCCCGCTCGACTAGTGTCGTTGATATCGGGACACCAGCGGAAGGAACGCTTTCCACGATGGAATATCGCACTCTCGGTGGCTCCGGCGCGGCCGTTTCCAACCAGTGCCTCGGCACCATGACCTTCGGCTCGGAGAGCGACGAGGCGGTGTCGCACGACCAGCTCGACCGGTTCCTGGACGTCGGCGGCAACTTCGTCGACACCGCCAATGTGTATTCCGGCGGTGAGTCGGAGTCGATCATCGGTCGGTGGCTGGCGGCCCGCTCCGGCGCCCGCGACAACGTCGTACTGGCCACGAAGGGCCGTTTCCCGCAGGCCCCTGTCGGACAGAAACCGGACCGTAACGCCGTCGGCGGCTCCCGGATCAATCTGGCCCGCGCGCTCGATGCGAGCCTGCGGCGCCTGCAGGCCGACTATGTCGACCTCTACCAGGTGCACGCCTGGGATCCGCTCACGCCGATCGAGGAGACAGTGCGGTTCCTCGACGACGCGGTCAGCGCCGGCAAGATCCGCTACGCCGGTGTCAGCAACTACACCGGCTGGCAACTGCAGAAGGCGACGGACATCGCGCGGTTCCGCGGGTGGGCGCCGATCGTGACCCTGCAGCCGCAGTACAGCCTGCTGGTCCGGGACATCGAGCACGAGCTGGTCCCGGTGTGCGAGAACGAGAACATCGGCATGCTGCCGTGGTCACCGCTCGGCGGCGGCTGGCTGACCGGCAAGTACAAGCGCGACCAGGCCCCGACCGGCCCGACGCGGCTGGGGGAGGATCCCGAGCGGGGCATGGAGGCGTACGCCGCCCGCAACGCCGAGGAGCGCACCTGGCAGATCATCGACGCGGTGCAGACAATCGCGGAGAAGCGCGATGTCTCCATGGCCCAGGTGGCGCTTTCGTGGATCACCGACCGCCCGGCCGTGACGTCCACGATTCTCGGCGCACGTACCGTGGCGCAGTTGAACGACAATCTCCGCGCGGCGGACCTGCATCTCGACGAGACCGAGACCCAGACCCTCGACGAGGTCAGCGCCCCGATCGTCGGTGACTACCCTTACGGGGAGGGCGGCGTCAACCAGCGAGCTCGCGCGATCGCCTGACCGGCACACAGCCTCACTTTTGGCGGGTCTGCGTCGAATACGACGTCAGTCCGCCAAAAGGGGGCCGGGGCAAGCGGGCGGGGGCCGGGCAAGCGGGCGGGGCAGGGGGCTGGGCCGCAGCGTGACCCTTGCGCCGTCCCGTTCGAGGCGCGACCCTCTGACAGAGACCCGGCAGCAACGGTGCACAGCGGAGGCGGCAGTGAGCACGGACTACGACCTGCTCGTGCTCGGCTCCGGGCCCGGTGGGCAGAAGGCCGCGATCGCGGGAGCGAAGCTGGGCCGGCGTACCGCCATCGTCGAGCGCAAGACGATGATCGGCGGCGTCTGCATCAATACCGGCACCATCCCGTCCAAGACGCTGCGCGAAGCGGTCGTCTACCTGACCGGTCGCAACCAGCAGGAGTTCTACGGCAGCAGTTACCGGCTCAAGGAAGACATCACCGTCGGCGATCTCACCGCGCGGACGCAGCATGTGATCGGCCGCGAGATCGACATCACCCGCAGCCAGCTGGCCCGCAACCACGTCACGATGCTCGCCGGTCTTGGCCGGTTCGTCGATCCGCACACCGTCGTCATCGTGGCCGACGGCGGGGAGGAGCGCCCGGTCAGCGCGGACAAGATCGTGATCGCGGTCGGGACCCGGCCGGCCCGGCCGACGACCGTCGATTTCGATGGCCGCACCGTGGTCGACTCCGACCAGATCCTCGGCATGGACCGGATCCCGACCTCGATGGTCGTCGTCGGCGCCGGCGTCATCGGTATCGAATACGCGTCCATGTTCGCCTCGCTCGGTACGAAGGTCACGGTCGTGGAGCGCCGCGAGCGGATGCTCGATGTCTGCGACCTCGAGGTGGTCGAGGCACTGAAATACCAGCTGCGCGATCTGGCGGTCACCTTCCGGTTCCGCGAGAGCGTGACGCGGGTCGAGCGGCACAAGGGCGGCACCCTCACCATCCTCGAGAGCGGCAAGCGGATCCCGGCCGACACCGTGATGTATTCCGCCGGCCGCCAGGGCATGACCGCCGGCCTCGATCTGGAGGCCGCCGGCCTCTCGGCCGATGACCGCGGCCGCATCGAGGTCGACGACAATTACCTGACCAAGGCCGATCACATCTACGCGGTCGGTGATGTCATCGGCTTCCCGGCGCTGGCGGCGACCTCGATGGAGCAGGGCCGGCGCGCGGCGTACCACGCCTGCGGCGAGCCCATCGCCGGCCGGCTCTCGGAGCTGCAGCCGATCGGGATCTACACCATTCCCGAGATCAGCTATGTCGGCCGTACCGAGGACGAGCTGACGGAGGAGTCGGTGCCGTTCGAGGTCGGCGTTTCCCGCTACCGCGAGCTCGCTCGCGGAGCGATCCTCGGCGACTCGTACGGCATGCTGAAGCTCCTGGTGCACAGCGAGACCCGCAAGCTGCTCGGCGTACACGTCTTCGGCACCAACGCCACCGAGCTGGTTCACATCGGCCAGACCGTGATGGGTTGCGGCGGGACCGTCGACTACCTCGTCGACGCCGTCTTCAACTACCCGACGCTGGCCGAGTCCTACAAGGTGGCCGCGCTGGATGCGATGAACAAGATGCGAGCGGTCGCGCGCCTCGACATCTAACCCGCCCGATGCGGCCACCATGGGCGCATGTGGCATCAGATCTTCACCCTCGGTGAATCGCCGATCGCCAAGATCCTGCGGGCGCTGCTGATCTACGCCTTCCTGGTGGTCGCGCTGCGGGTCGCCGGCAAGCGCGATCTCGCGCAGCTCAACTCGTTCGACTTCGTCGTACTTCTGGCCGTCGCCAACGCCGTGCAGAACGGGCTGATCGGCAACGACAACTCGGTCACCGGCGCCGTCCTCGGTGCGACCGTCCTGTTCCTCGTCAACGGCGTGCTGGCCTACCTGCTGTACCGCAGCGGCTGGCTGCAGCGCACGCTCGAGGGCACGCCGACGGTGCTCGTCCGGGCGGGAGTCGTCGACCGGCACGCGATGCAGCGCGAGCGCATCACCGAGGCCGAGCTTCTGACCAAGGTCCAGGAGGCGGGGACCGCGGGATTTCGCGACGTCGAGTCGGCCGCCCTCGAGCCCAACGGCACGATCGTCGTCGTACCGCATCAACCCGACCCTGCGGAACAGCGCTACACCGACCTGACCCGGCGGATCGACGAGCTCACCGCTCTGGTCCGCGCGCAGCGCCCGCGTTAGCGCGCCGAGCCGGGGGGCGGTGCACCAGCGCATCCCGTACGCCGTCCACAGCCGCCGCCACGACGATCACGGTGGCCGTGGAGAACCCGAGGGCGCCGATCACATCGGTGGCCCAGTGCATCCGCAGTCCGGTCACCAGCACCCCGACCGCCAGCGGCCACAGCACGAGGATCGTCATCAGCCACCACGGCCGCCATCGCCGCCGGACCAGGCATAGGCCGAGGCCCATCGCCACGGTGGCCGAGGCCGTCGTGTGACCGCTCGGATAGTGCGGCAGCCAGCCGACGGAGTTCTCGGTGACGGGTTTGAGCACGAAGCGCACGAGCACGCTGGCCAGCGCGGGCGCGACCGCGAGCAGCACCGCTTCGGCCCGCCGCCCGCGCATCCACCAGGCCCCGACCACCGCGACGGCCACGAGGATCGGGATCACCACACCGACGGCATCGGCCACCACCACCATCACGGAGCGGTGCCAGCGCGCGATCGGCTCGAGTTGGCGCCACACCAGCCGGTTGATCCCTACGGTGCCTTGCGCGCGGGAGTTGCGCACGCCAAGCCACGCCGTGAGCGCCGCAGCGCTCAGGGCGAGGACGGCAGCGGCCGCCCGCGCGGACGGCGCGAGCAGGCAACGATGCGGACGTCCGCGGTCGACGTCATCCACGAGGGCGATCCCGCTAGCCGGCAGGACCCGGCGACAGCCCGCTGATCACCTTGGCCATGCCCGGATCGAATTCGGCGAAATGCGCCACCAGCTTGTCGCTGATGCGCTGCAACGCGCCGAGGTCGCCGGCGTCGAGCAGGTCGAACAGATGCCGGCGCACGCCCTCGACGTGCCGGCCGGCGGCCGTCTCGAGGACCGACAGGCCTTCGTCGGTCAGGACGGCGAACGAGCCGCGCCGATCGTCCGGGCACGGCTCGCGCCCGATCCAGCCGGCATCCTCGAGCCGCGAGACCGCGTGCGAGAGCCGGCTCCGCGAGGACAGCGACCGCTCAGCGAGGTCACTCATCCGCAGCCGGCGCGCCGGCGACTCGGACAGGGCGACGAGGATCTCGTAGTACGCATGCGGTACGCCGGCATCATGCTGCAACTCGCGGTCGATGCAGGCCAGGAAGACGGTGCTCGCGGCGTAGAACGCGCGCCAGGTGCGCTGTTCATCCGGTGTGAGCCATCGTGGCTCGGCCGCTCCGCCGACGGCCGGAGTCTCCGAGGCGCCGGTCGGACCGTCGCCGATCTGATCGGTCGCGTCCGGGGCGGTCATCCAACCTCCGAGAGATGCGAGCGCAGTTGAACTCTTGATCAAGTGGAATGATCTCGATCCGATGAACCTTCCTCAGTCTAGACGTGACGCAGGTCCCGATGACCGGCAGCGAGGGAGACGACAGATGAGCACGCAGACAGTTTCGATCCCGGGTTATGTCGTGGGGACGTGGCAGATCGACCCGGTCCACTCCCAGGTGGGCTTCGCCGCCCGCCACATGATGGTCAGCAAGGTGCGTGGGCACTTCGCGACGTTCTCCGGCACGATCGTGACCGCGGAGGACCCCGCGCAGTCGACGGTGAGCGCCTCGGTCGACCTCGATTCCATCACCACCGGCGCCCAGCAGCGCGACGACCACCTGCGCTCCGCCGACTTCTTCGAGGTCGCGACGTACCCCGAGATGACCTTCCGCTCCGAGCACTTGCGTCCCTCTGACGACGGGTTCGTGCTCGAGGGCGAGTTGACGCTCAAGGGCGTCACCAAGCCGTTGTCGCTCGCCGCCGAGATCAACGGCTTCGGGCCGGACGCGTTCGGCGGCACCCGCTGCGGTTTCACGGCCACCGGTGAGATCAACCGCCGCGACTTCAACGTCAACTTCGGCGGCGTGCAGAACGGAGTGGTCGTCGTGGGCGACAAGATCACGATCACCCTCGAGGTCGAGGCCGTTCTCGACACCGCCGACGCGCCGGCCTGAGCCTCGTCCAGCAACCGACACCGGCCATCGCGCACGGCATCTCATCTGCGGTGCATCTCCGTGGGTATCTCCGTGGGTATCTCCCTGGGGCATCTCCTTGGGAGACGAGCCGTGAGGCCGCGGACCCGGCAGAATGGTCTGATGCCCGAAATCGAGCCGAGCGCTCCGCCCGCCCCGGACGGAGCGCTGGCCGCTGAACTGGAGGTCGAGCAGCGCTACATCGACGCCGTGTACGAACGGGTCGACGAGCTCCGCACCGAAGCGGCCGCCCTGGCGGTGGAGGGTCACGGCCGAGCGACGCTGGGCAAGCACATCTACTCGGCCCTGTTCGAGCGTGACGCGCTGGTCTTCCAGGCCGCGCGACGGGCCCACGAACTCGACGCCGCGCACGAGGGCCTGATCTTCGGGCGGCTCGATCTCGACACCGGCGACACGCGCTACATCGGACGGCTGGGTCTGCGGGACGCCGACTTCGAGCCGATCGCCCTCGACTGGCGGGCACCGGCGGCGGCCCCGTTCTACCGCGCGACCGCCCGCGACCGACACGGCGTGATCCGGCGGCGCGTGATCGATTGCCGGCGCGAGCGGGTGGTCGGCATCGATGACGACCTCCTCGCCCCCGAGAAGGCACCCCAAGGCATGCGGGTCATCGGCGATGGCGCGCTGATGGCAGCGCTCAGTCGCGCTCGCACCGGCAGCATGCGGGACATCGTTGCCACGATCCAGGCCGAGCAGGACGAGATCATCCGAGCCTCGCCGGACGGCGCGACCCTCATCACGGGTGGCCCCGGCACCGGCAAGACGGCGGTCGCGCTGCACCGCGCGGCGTACCTCCTCTATGCGGACCGCCGCCGGTTCGAGCGGGGCGGCGTGCTGATCGTCGGGCCGTCGTCGGCCTTCATGCAGTACATCGAGCGGGTGCTGCCCTCGCTCGGCGAGTCCACGGCGACGCTGCGCTCGACCGGAAGCCTGATCGACGGGCTGCGGGCCGATCGCTTCGATGAGGGCCGGCTTGCCATGATCAAGGGATCGCTCGCCATGCGGGCGGTGCTGCGGCGGGCGGCGGCCATCATGCCGGTCGGGGTGCCGGACCGATTGCGCGTCGTCTACCGCGGGTCCGTGCTCACCCTGGACGCCGCGGCGTTGGAGGCCGTACGGCGCTCGGTGCTCTCGCACGACCGCCGGCTCAACGTCGCCCGTAACTCGGCCGAGCGGGCGCTGGCCGGCGATCTGTGGCGGGGCTACGCGGCCAACGGCTTCGACACCGCCGCCGAGGAGTCCGATTTTGCCGCCGAGCTGGCCGACCGAGGCGATCTCGCCGACTTCGTCACCGAGTGGTGGCCGGCCGTCGACGCGGTCATGGTGCTGGCCGGGCTCGCCGACCCCGAGCGGCTGGCTCGGTGCGCCGGCCGCGAGCTTCGGGGCGAGGACATTCCCGCCCTGGCCGACTCGTTCAAGACGCTGGCAGCCGGAGGGTCGCCGACGGTCGCCGACGTCGCGCTCATCGACGAGCTCACTCCCATGCTGGGCCGGCCGGCGGAAACGAGAACAGCTGATCCGAGGACCGACGCCGACGCGGATTGGGAGGCGCTGGCCGAGTCCGACGCCGCCTTCGGCCCGGCGACCCCGACGGGAGGCAGGCTGCTGTTCCCCGAGATCGACGATGAGCAGTACGCCCACATCGTCGTGGACGAGGCCCAGGACGTCTCGCCGATGCAGTGGCGCGCCCTCGGGCGCCGGGGCCGGCGGGCCAGCTGGACCGTCGTCGGTGACCCGCTGCAATCGTCGTGGGCTGACACCGGCGAGGCCGAAACGGCCATGTCCGGCGCCCTGCGCCGATCCGAGCGACGGGGCTACCGGCTCGACGTGAACTACCGGAACCCCGAGGAGATCTTCGCCCTCGCCGCGCAGGTGATCCGGATCCGTCAGCCCGACGTCGCGCTGCCCCGCGCGGTCCGCTCGACCGGCGCCGAGCCGGTCCAGGTGCACACCGCCACCGACGTACTCGACCGGGACGTCGCCGCGGCCGTCGCCGTGGTGAGCGCCGACGTCGAGGGCGACGTCGGCGTCATCGTGCCGGCCTCCCTGTACGACGCGGCCAGGCGCTGGCTGCAGCCACGCCGCGGTGGGCGGGTCCGCGTCGTCGAGGCGGTCGAGGCGAAGGGCCTTGAATTCGACGGCGTGGTCGTGGTCGAGCCGGCGGCGATCGGGTCACAGGTCGGCATGGGCGATCACCTTCTCTATGTGGCCCTGACCCGCGCGACGCAGCGCCTGACGGTCGTGAGCACCGACCCGGCCTGGCTGGACCGGCTCGCGGGCGTCGCCATGCTCGCCGATTAGAGTCGCCACCATGTCCGACGCCGCACCGCCGCCCGCGGGCCGCGCCCCGACCGTTCGGTCGGTTGCCGA
The DNA here is from genome assembly GCA_038253135.1 of Mycobacteriales bacterium. Classification (GTDB taxonomy): domain Bacteria; phylum Actinomycetota; class Actinomycetes; order Mycobacteriales; family QHCD01; genus JBBSHJ01. The sequence continues at coordinate 64,527 of JBBSHJ010000003.1, forward strand.
CGACCTGTACGACGCCTTCCTGGCGGCGATCCGCGGCCGGGCCCGCTTCGGTCGGGTAGATCGCCTCGACGACCGGACCGTGCGGGTGTTCGAGGACGTCGCTACCGCCGGTCAGTCGGCCCGCCCTAGCGCCCGCTCCGTGCCGCGCGGCGCGCCCATGACGGTCCGCGTCCTCACGCCGGACCGCCTGCGGATCGAGATCGGCGAGCTGGGCACGGCCAGCATCGGCTGCGCGGGCGCGACCGTGGCAGAGCGGTCCGCAGCGACGGCGATCGAGGCTGTGGAGTGGCTCGACGCGGTACTCGACGGGCGGGTGCGTGAGACCTTCGTCGTCCTCGACGGCACCAGGAGCGAGTCCCGGCTGGTGATCACGTGGCGGGACGGGACGCGGACCCGGATCGCGACCCCCGGCATCGCTCGGGCCGAAGCCGAGACACACCAGCGCCTGCATGCGCGTTTTCCCCGCTATGCCGGCAGCTGACGGCGGCCCGGATCCGGCGGCCGTTCGCGCGCCGTCGGGGCATCTCAATCGCCACAAATCGGGGCGGACATGTTCAGATGCCGCGGCCGCCGTTCTCCGGATAGAATGATCCCTACGTGACCCCGAAGTGTGCGGTCACGCATGTGGCCGGGGGACCGAACAAACGCTGGGGGGACCAGCAGGTCCACTTGCACTATGGGCTGCCAAGCTGTTCAAAGTGCCGGTGCGGAGGAGTCTTGCTCGACCGCGCGGACGGAGACGACATGACAGAGCTAGCGCTGCCGCCACTGACCGGATTTCGGGCCGGGTATTTCGCGACCGAGTCGGGATGCTATGTGATTGTGACAACGCCGGCGGCTCGTCCCGATCTGTGGTCCGAATACCTCCGCGGCGCTCTTCAGACATACCGGGGTTTCGGTGTGGAGCAGGCGTTGGATTACCCGGCCACGGCGACCGGCAGGAGCACGTCGATCTTTTTTGTGGCCCTCGACGAGCGCGGCGACGTGGTCGCCGGCTCTCGGGTGCAGGGACCGATGGAGCTCCCGGATGATGCGCACGTCACCACCGAGTGGTCCGAGGCAGAGGACCGGCGCCGGCTGCGCCACCGGCTCGCGGCGCGCATCCCGCAGGGCGTGATCGAGATGCGGGCGGGTTGGGTCGACAAGCGGTCACCCGCGAAGCACGCGCTCGGGTCGGTAATCGCCCGCTCGGTCATCCATTCGCTGCATCTGCTCGACGTCCGGTACGCCGTCTGCTCGGCAGCGACCCACGCGCTGTCCCGATGGACCACGACGGGAGGTCACATCGACGAGACGGTTGAGCCGGCGGCCTACCCGGACGATCGCTACTTGAGCTCGCTGATGTGGTGGGACTCGACCACCTTCGCCGACCGGGCATCGGCCGACCAGCTCTCGTCGCTGCTCGATGAAAGGGCGCAGCTGGAAGGGGCCGACTCCCACGCCGGACTCGGTGTCCGCTCCCGAGCCCTGGGTGCAGCCGCCTGATGGAGGCCGCTCCGGCGGCGTACGGCGTCGAGATCCTCGATCCGGCCGAGCCCGCCGATCTCGCTCGCATCACCGAGCTGCGCACCGCGCCGACCCTCGAGGTCGTCGACCACGCCGCCGACCAGCGCCGCGAGTTGGAGACGGTCCGACCCGCACCGAGCGCCGAGTTGCTGAACGAGCCGATGCGCTGGGTCCACTACCCCTGGCGGCGGGCCCTCGTGTCTGTGGTGGGTCCGAGGTCCTATCGGACATTGCGTCTGGACCGCAACCGGAACAAGATCACAGGCGCTGAGCAGCAGCGCTTTTCGGAGATGACGATCGGCGTCGTTGGCCTGAGTGTGGGGCATGCGATTGCCCACACCATCGCGCTCGAGGGCTTGTGCGGTGCCCTGCGTCTCGCCGACTTCGACTGTGTCGAGCTGTCGAATTTGAACCGAATTCCGGGAACAGTTTTCGACCTCGAGGTGAACAAGGCGACCGTTGCCGCCCGCCGAATTGCGGAGCTGGATCCCTATCTCTCCGTAACCGTTTTCCCGGCCGGAGTGACTGAGGATGACGTCGACCAATTCCTCTTCGGTTTGGATATCGTGATCGAGGAATGTGACTCGCTGGACGTCAAAGTCCTCGTGCGTGACAGGGCGCGCGGATTGCGCATTCCGGTGATGATGGAGACGAGCGATCGCGGCCTAATCGACGTCGAGCGGTTCGATCTCGAGCCGGACCGCCCGCTGTTTCACGGGCTCGCGGGCGACCTCGACCACGCCACACTGCGGGGCCTGACCAACCAGCAGAAGGTGCCGCACGTGCTGCGGATCGTCGACGCAGCCGGACTCTCGCCCCGGATGGCCGCGTCGATGGTCGAGATCGACGAGACGCTCACCACGTGGCCGCAGCTCGGTAGCGACGTCGCCCTCGGTGGCGCGACCGTCGCCACCATCGTGCGCCGAATCGGTCGCGGCGAGCCGATGCCGTCCGGCCGGCTGCATGTCGATCTGGACGCGCGGCTCGACGACCTGGTTCAGCCGCCGCTGCGGCAGGGGACGCACGCCGAGGACGGCGAGGAGCTCCACCACGCGCCGGCCGAACCACACGCGGCCGTCGTACACGCCGCTCGGCTCGCGCCGTCGGGCGGCAATGTGCAGCCGTGGTGGTTCGAGGACGATCCGGACGAGTTCCGGATCGCGCTCGCTGCCGACCGCACCTCCGCCATGGATGTGGCCTTTCGCGGCAGCTACGTGGCCATCGGTGCAGCGCTGCTCAATGCCCGCGTCGCGGCCGCGCGGCACGGGGTGCTCGGTCCGGCCGCGATTCCCGCGCACGATCACGGATACGTGGCGACGATGCGGTACGCCACCGGGTCCGACGACGATCTCGCCGGCCTGTACGACGCCATGCTGGCCCGCTCGGCCAACCGGCGGCCCGGGGACGGGCGCCCGCTCGACCGTTCGGTCGAGCCGGCGCTGCGCGCCGCGGCCGAGGCCGAGACCGGCCGGCTGCATCTGATCACCGATCGAGCGGTCATCGAGCAATGCGCGGAGCTGCTGGGCCGCAGCGACCGCATCCGCTTCCTCACCCCGCTGCTGCACGGCCAGATGATGAGCGAGCTCAGGGTCCCCGGCGTCGACTCGCTCTCCACCGGCCTCGACGTCAGGACGATGGAGCTTGATGAGGCCGACCTCGCCAAGCTCGAGATCGCTCGCCGCGCCGACGCGATGGCGCGCCTGGCCGAATGGAATGCCGGCAGCGCACTCGGCTACCCGACCCGCGACCGGGTGCGGTCGAGCTCGGCGCTCGCCGTGGTGACCGTTGCCGGCGCGTCGCCCGCCGATTTCGTCCGGGGCGGGAGCGCGGTCGAACGGCTGTGGATCACGGCCGAGACGCTCGGCCTGGCCGTGCAGCCGGTGTCCCCCGTCTTCATCTTCGCGCTCGACCGGTCCGACGCTGCCCGGATGTCGGGCCAGTTCGTCGACGAGATGGAACAGCTCCGCAACACCTTCCGCAGCGCCGCCGGTCTGCCGGATGATGAATACATGGCCCTGGTTCTGCGGCTCGGCCACGCCCCGCCGCCCGGTTTCCGGAGCCGCCGGCTCCCGGCGGATCAGGTCGTGCGGTCCGGCTCGGCGGCTGGGCTGTCATGACCGCCGCCCAGCGACCACGCAATCTCGACGAGCTCGTCGTCGCGGTCGCATCCCTGCTCATGCCGGTGCAATCCGACCAGGTCACGGCGACCTATCAAGAGGTCCTGCACACCCTGGTCGATTTCCTGGGCGTCGACACCAGCTTCCTGCGACGTAACGACCACGAGCAAGGCGTCAGCATTCTGCTCGCGGAATGGCCCCCGCGCCGCGACGTGCCCGACCCCGACCCGCTCGGGGTCGTGCCGTTCGAGGGCAGTGACCCGATCTTCGCCGCCAGCAAAGACCTGCAGGAGCCGCTGATCGTGCGGCCCGGCGCGGCGATGGAGTACGAGGACCGCGTGCAGGAGGCCTCCGGCATCCCGGCCGCGACGGTGGTCGGGATCCCGCTCCTTGGTCCTGAGGGCACCATGGGTGCGCTCGGTCTGGTCAAGTTCGGCGACCGCGACTACAACACCCGGGAGATCAACGCCCTCACGGCGATCGGATCGCTGATCGCGCAGGCGGGACGGCGTACGCAGGCGGAACAGCACGTGCGGTACGTCGCCTTCCACGACGATCTCACCGGGCTCGCCAACCGGCGCGGGCTGACCGGACTGCTCGAGGAGCGGCTCGGTCCGGGCGCCGAGGCGCCGGTCACCGTCATGCACATCGACGTCGACCGCTTCAAGGCGGTCAACGAATTCATCAGCCAGGCCGCGGGCGATCAGTACCTGCGCGGGCTGGCCCGACGGTTCGAGATCGCGCTGCCGACCGGTGCGATCGCGGCCCGGCTCTCCGGTGACGAGTTCGTGGTCGTCTTCGCCGAACCGCTCGATGACGACGCCGCGTCCGAGCTGGCCACCTCGGTGCTGCTCCCGATCGGTTCCGCGATCCGGGCCGGCGGTCAGGAGGTCGGTCGCACGGTCAGCGTCGGCGTCGCCTCCGCCGTGCCGGGCGAGGCCGGGGCATCAGAGCTACTGAGCACGGCCGCGCAGGCGGCTCGGGCGGCCAAGGCGCAGGGTGGCGACGCGGTCCGCGTCTTCACGCGGGAGATGCGGGCCCAGGTCCGGGTCCGCAACGACATCGAGCTGGGGCTGGGTGCCGCGATCGAGAACGGCGATCTGCGGCTCCAGTTCCAGCCCGAAGTGGATCTGCGCGACGGCCGTCTCGTCGGCGCCGAGGCGCTGGTGCGCTGGCGGCACCCGACGTACGGTCTGCTGCCTCCCGATGAATTCATCGGTGTGGCCGAGGTCGCGCACCTGACCGGCCTGCTGGACCACTGGGTGCTCGATGCCGCGTGCGCCCACCTGGCCGCATGGGTCGCCGACGAGCCCAATGCCGAGGGCTTAGTGCTCCGGGTCAACGTGTCGCCCGCGCAGATCATCGGCGCCGATTTCGCCGGGTACGTCGAGGAGATGCTGCAGCGCTACGGACTTGACGGCAGTCAGCTCTGCCTCGAGCTGACCGAGCACGCGGTGGTCGGCGACGTTGACGCCGCACGGGCCACGCTCGGCAGCCTCCGCCGTCTCGGCGTGCACACGGCGATCGACGATTTCGGCACCGGCTACAGCTCGCTGGGCCAGCTCAAGTTGCTGCCGGTCGACGCGGTCAAGATCGACAAGGGGTTCGTCACCGATCTCAGCCCGGAGTCGCAGGACACCGCCATCGTGTCCTCGATCGTCGGGCTGGCCCGGGCGCTCGGCCTGGACGTGGTTGCCGAGGGTGTGCAGACTCCGATGGCGGCCCGCACCCTCGTCGATCTCGGGTGCTACAACGCGCAGGGTTACCTCATCGGCAAGCCGATGGATCCGGTCGATCTCCTCGCGGTCATCCAGGCGGGTGGTGTCCAGCTCTTCAACGGTGAGGCATAATGACGGTGGGGCATAGCGACGCCGAGGCAGAAAATCCACCGATCATCGCGCAACGTGCGACGTTGTCGGGGTGCGGACCGCTGTCACCTCATACACTGACCGGGATGACTAACGCGGACGTGAGCGGGGACCAGGCCATCGAGCTCTGGCAGACCGTCACGGAGGGTTTCTCCCAGGTCAACGCCAAGATCACTGGCGGTCTGGGGGAGCTCGGGATTCCGGACCTCTGGTGCAGCGCGCTCGTGCACCTGCTCCGCACCGACGATCACCGGCTGCCGATGAGCAAGCTGGCGCAGCAGCTGTCGGTGACCAGCGGCGGTTTCACGAAGATGGCCGACCGCATGGCCCGGGAGGGCCTGATCGACCGGCGCAACGTCTCGGTGGACCGCCGCGTCGTGCACGCGGCGCTCACCTCGAAGGGCGAGGAGCTGGCCCGCCGCGCCGCCGCGCTGTATGCCGAGGGGATCCGCACCTTCGTCTTCGAGCCGCTGGGGCGGGAGGGCCTGCAGCGTCTCGTCCAGCTCATGACGGTCGTGCACAACGACGGCGAGGACGGCGTACCGGAGCCGCACGAGCCCGGCTTCATCACCACCGAGCGCGACGGCGAAGCCGCCGACCGACGTACCATCTAGGCCGCCGGCACCTCAGCCGATCCGCCGTGTGAGCCGCACGAGGTCCAGCCCCTCGTTGCGGCTCTTTCCGCAGCCCGGCGGTGTATTCCTCGTCGAGCGGTCCGGACTTTGCGGCGTGTCGCCACGGTACTCACCGGTCACTTGCGCCGCGCGCCACTCATCGCGGCTGTAGAAATGCTGGATCGTCACGAGCCGGACCGTACGACGTGGCGGCGACTCGTGCCGGCCCGTTTGCCCGGGGCCGGCTCACTCGCCGGCCTCGCCGTCGATGGCTTCGCGGAGTAGATCGGCGTGGCCGAGATGCCGGGCGTACTCGTCGATCATGTGCAGCATCACCCAATGCAGGGAGTGCTGCTGGCCGGAGCCGGGATGGGTGCCCTCGTCTCCGAGCGAGTGGGCGGCGATGACGCGGTCGGCTTCGGCGACCTCGGCCCGCCAGGCCGCGAGCGCTTGCTCGCGGGTCGCCGTGTCGAGCTTGTTGAAGTCCTCGTCGAAATCGTCGGTCTCGTCGTACAGCTCGCCCGGCGACTCCTTGCCGAGCACGGTCCGCACCCACCACCGCTCGACGCCGGTCAGGTGGCGAAGCAGACCGAGCAGGGTGAGGTTCGAGGACGGGATCGCGTGCAGTCGCAACTGCACGTCGGTCAGGCCGGAGCATTTGCGATCGAGCGTCTGCCGCTGCCAGTCGAGGAAACCGGCGAGCAGGGCGCGCTCGTCGGCCTCATTGGTGACGTTGAAACGGGGATCGTTCACGAGCGAAGTGTAGGACGCGGCGCACGAGGGTAGGTCGGAGCGCTGAGGCCCTCGTCGATGTCGCGGAGACGGTGATGAGCGAGGTGGTTGCGCAGGTCGAGCGGGTCCGCTGCTGCCATAGGAGCGCCAGGCGGCATGCCTGGCTGGGAAGATCTGCGTTCCTGGCGGGAGTGGCCAACGCCGAAATCCATATCTACCCCGGAACTCAGCACGCCGTTGCCAACGATGCCCGTCCGGAGGCTCACAACGAAAGCACCTGCCAGAACTGCCTGGGCTCGTACGGTCGCCTTCGTGATAAGACACCTCACGCCAGATCGCGTGGAAGAGCGACCCAACCGCTTGATCCGTAGGCGCTTGGAATTACGACCGGCAATGCTCGCCGCGAGCCAGCGCGCTGACCCGATTAGCTGCCGAGTGTTGTTCTGTAGCGGCTGCGTTGTCGTCAGCGCTTCCACGACCTGCGGCATACCGGGAACACCATCGCTGCGGACGGTGGCGCCAGCATCCGGACCCTGATGGCGCGGATGGGCCACGGCAGCGTGTGGAGCGGGTGAGGGGAATCGAACCCCCGCTGTCAGCTTGGGAAGCTGATGTTCTGCCATTGAACTACACCCGCGGGCACCGCCACGCCTCCCCTCCGCGGAGGCGGCGTGCGGTGCGAGTGATTCTAGCGGGTCACGCTAACCTGCCGCTCATGCTCCTCGCCGACCGCGACATCAAGGCCGAGATAGCCCAGGGACGGGTCATCCTCGAGCCGTACGACGCCGAGCTGATCCAGCCGTCGAGCATCGACGTACGCCTGGATCGCTATTTCCGGGTCTTCAACAACGCCCGCTACACGCACATCGACCCGGCCGAGCAGCAGGACGACCTGACCGCGCTGGTCGAGCCCGAGGGGGACGAGCCCTTCGTGCTGCATCCCAACGAGTTCGTGCTCGGCTCGACCCTGGAGATCGTCACCCTGCCCGACGACCTGTCCGGGCGGCTCGAGGGCAAGTCGAGCCTCGGGCGGCTGGGCCTGCTCACCCACTCCACCGCGGGCTTCATCGACGCCGGGTTCACCGGCCACATCACCCTCGAGCTGAGCAACGTCGCCAACCTCCCGATCACGCTGTGGCCGGGGATGAAGATCGGGCAGCTGTGCCTGTTTCGGCTCTCGTCACCGGCGCAGCATGCCTACGGCTCGTCCGTCTACGGCTCGCGCTATCAGGGCCAGCGCGGTCCGACACCGTCGCGGAGCTGGCAGAATTTCCGGCGCTGGCCCACGACCTGACGCCGGCTCAGCCCAGCACCCTCAGCCTGGTGGTCGCCCGCCGCTGGGCCGTGCCGCCGGTCATCTTCAGCAGCTGTACGACGTACTCGCCGGAGGTCTCGGGTGCGAGCAGTCCGCCGTGCGCGAGGCAGCCCTTCAGGGGGAAGACGGGGCCGCCGGTGCCGCCGGCGACGCTGACGTTGTCGCCGGACCGGGTGACCTTGCCGGAGCCGACCACGAGCGCCCATTCGCTGCCACTCGGCCCGGTCGCGCTCCACGGGACCGATGCGCCCGGATTGGCCTTGGCGGAGGCGATCCTGATCCCGGCCGAGGTGCAGCTCTTGTCGATCTGCACGTGGTTGGTGCCGGTAAAGGCCTTGTAGCCGGTGATCACGAGGACGACCAGCACCACGGCCAGGATCCACCCGGGCAGGCGACGGCGGCGGCGCGGCTCGACGGCGAGGCGATCGAGCCCCTCCTGGTCGCCGAGGTCCTTGAGGTACTTCTCCTGGGTACGCCGTGCGGCCGCCTCCCGCTCCGGATCCTTGCGGGGACCGCGAACGCCGAAGATGCCGCTCACGGCCGGGCGCCCTGAGCCACCGACGCGGTCCGCCACGACTCGACGGCCACGTCGATCTCCTGATAGAGCGTGGACCGCGGGGCATCATCGAGGAAGGCGGCCGTCACCGCGTTGCGGGCCAACCCGGCCAGGCCCTCCGCGTCGATGCCCATCTCGTGGGCGCGCTGGTACTCGCCGGTCAGGTCGGTGCCGAACATCGGCGGGTCGTCGGAGTTGAGCGTCACCAGCAGGCCGGCGTCCAGCATCGCCGGGAGCGGGTGCTCGGCGATCGACGCGACGGCGCGGGTGCGCACGTTGGACGTCGGGCTGACATCGAGCGGGATCCGCCGCTCGATCAGCTCGTCGACGAGCGCGCGGTCACCGATGGCGCCGATCCCGTGCCCGATGCGTTCCGCGTGCAGCAGCTCCACGGCGGCCCGCACCGCCTCCGGCCCGGCCGTCTCGCCGGCGTGCGGCACGCTGTGCAGCCCGGCGGCGACCGCGCGGGCGAACAGGTCGGCGAACGGCGCCCGATCGACCTCGATCCCGCCGACCCCGAAGGCCACCACCGACGGCGGCGCGTGGGTCAGCGTCGCGGCCAGGCTCCGCTCGCCGGCCTCGACGCCCACGTGCCCGGCGAAGTCGGGGATCCACCGCAGCACGACACCGTGCTCGGCCTCGGCGCGCCGGCGCCCGTGCTCGATGCCGGCGAAGACGACCCGCGGGTCGACGCCGCGCTCCAGATGGTTGTACAGGCTGACGTGCACCTCGGCGTAGCGGACGTTCTGCCGGGCCAGATCGGCCGCGACGTCGTACGTCATCCCGGCGAAGTCCTCCTCGTCGACGAGCACGCGCACCGCCTGCAGGTAGACCTCGACGAAGTGCGCGAAATCGCGGAAGCGGTACCACTCGGCAGGGTCCTCGAGCAGCGGCAGGAGGTCCTCGAGGTGGTGCTTGGTTGCCAATCGCAGCAGGGTTTTTGGCAGCATCGAACCCTCGAGGTGCACGTGCAGCTCGACCTTGGGCAGGGCGTCGATGAGGTCGTCAATGGTTGCGGGCATCGCTACCATCATCGCTCTCCGGGGCGGGCGAGGGCATCGACCTCAACAACAGTTGGGCCACGTCGAGCACCTCGACGTCCGAGCGCGCCTGCCCCGCGGCCTGCTTCTGGGTAATCGCATCGGAGAGCATCACCATGCAGTAGGGGCAGGCGGTCGACACCACGTCGGGATCGAGCCCGAGCGCCTCGTCGACCCGCTCGGTGCTGATCCGCTTGCCGATCCGCTCCTCCATCCACATGCGTGCCCCGCCCGCGCCGCAGCAGAAACCGCGCTCCTTGCACCGGTGCATTTCCTGCGATCTCAGCCCTGGCACGGCGTCGAGGACGTCCCGTGGCGGTGTGTAGATCTTGTTGTGCCGGCCCAGGTAGCACGGGTCGTGATAGGTCACCGACGTGTTGACCGGCTGCACCGGTGTGAGTCGGCCCTCCTCGACGAGCTTTCCGAGCAATTGCGTGTGGTGTACGACGTCGAAGGTGCCGCCGAGCTGCGGGTATTCGTTCGCGAGGGTATTGAAGCAATGCGGGCAGGTGGCGACGATCTTCCTTACCTTGGCGTCGGTGAGGGTTTCCACATTCTGTTGCGCGAGCAGCTGGAAAACGAATTCGTTGCCCAGGCGGCGGGCCGGATCACCGGTGCATGTCTCACCCTCACCGAGAATGGCGAAGCGTACCCCGGCGATGTGCAGCAATTCGGCGACCGCACGGCTGACCTTCTGGGACCGATCCTCGAAGGCGCCGGCGCAACCGACCCAGAAGAGGTATTCGACGTCCTCGGGCATCTCGCCGTCGAGGCGGGGGATCTCGAAATCGAGACCCTTCGTCCAGTCCGCTCGCGCCCGCGCCGGCATGCCCCACGGATTGCCGGCCTTCTCCAGATTTCGGAGCAGCACGCCGGCCTCGGACGGGAACGAGCCCTCGACCAGCACCTGGAACCGGCGGAGGTCCACGATGTGGTCGACGTGCTCGATATCGACCGGACATTGCTCGACACAGGCGCCACACGTCGTACACGACCAGAGCACGTCCGGGTCGATGACGCCGCCCTCCTCGAGAGATCCGACGAGCGGGCGGACGGCCTGCTCCGGGCCCGAGCCGGGAACGCGGCCGAAACCGGATTCGGGAACGCCGTGCGCGGGCACGACGCCGGCGACGTCGACCGAGCCCTGCGCGGGCATCTCGGCGTCACCGAGCAGGTACGGCGCCTTGGCGAACAGGTGGTCGCGCAAATCCATGACCAGCAGCTTGGGCGACAGCGGCTTGCCGGTATTCCACGCCGGGCACTGCGACTGGCAGCGGCCGCATTCTGTGCAGGTCGCCAGGTCGAGCATTCCCTTCCAGGTGAAATCCTCGATCTTGCCGCGACCGAAGATGTCGTCCTCACCCGGATTCTCGAAGTCGATCGGCTTTCCGCCGGATTCCATCGGAAGCAACGCGCCGAGGGCGATCGGCTCGCGCTTCGTCGTGACGTTGATCGGCGCGAGGGCGATGTGCAGGTGCTTGGAATAGACGACGAAGACCAGAAAGCCGAGCACGACGGCGAGCTGGGCGAGGATGAAGCCCGTCTCGACCGTCTCGTTGGCATCGCGACCCAGCGGATGCAGGGCCCGGCCCACGGCGTACGACGCGAACGTCCATTTGCTGCGCCCGTACGGAAAGACACCGGTGACCAGCTGCGCGCCGCGGTAGCTGAGCAGGGTGACGATGACCGCAGCGATCAGGCCGAGCACCCCCCACGCGGCCCGTGTGTGCGAGCCGTAGAAGCGGGACTCTCGCTGCTCGCGCTCGGGTCCGTGCCGCAGGCGGATGATCGCGAAGGCGATTACGCCGGCCAGGACGGCAACCGCGAAGAAGTCCTCGAGGAATCCGACCCAGCGCCAGTGGCCGATGCCGGGGATCGCGAAGTCGCGGTCGAAGAGCGCGCCGTAGGCCTCGACGATGGTCAGCAGCAGCACGATGAAGCCCCAGAACGTCATCGCGTGCGCGGCTCCCGGCACCGACCATTTCAACAGCCGACGCTGCCCGAACACCTCGACGGCATGGGTGCGCAGCCGCACGGCCATGCCGCCTGTGCGGCCGTGATCCGGCTGCCCGGTCCTGAGCAACCGGTAGAGCCACCACACCCGCCGCCCCGCGATGGCGGCGGCGGCGGCGGTCAAGACCAGACCGACGACGATGCGAACGACCACGCGCCGGCTCACCTCCTCGGCCGCTGACTACCCGGCCCGGCGAGCGTAACCGGCGCGCACCGCCGGCGCCGTGCCCGCTCACCAGCCCACCTCACCAGCCGCACCACCGCCGAGTGATGCAGCTCACCCCAGGGTTGGGAGTTGCCGGCGTAACCGTTAGCGTTAGTGAGGAAGGAAGCATGAGTCCGTCTGACTCAACCCTGCCGGACACGCTGTGGCGTCCCGGCAGCAAACCTGTGAAGCACGCATACCAACGAACTGTGAGGTTC
>JBBSHJ010000004.1:0-65030 GCA_038253135.1 Mycobacteriales bacterium
ACGCTGACGCTCATCTAGATGCCGAAACAACGCATCGAACTTCGCCGCCAACGACTCCAGCACCTCGACCGAAACAGCCATACCACAAATCATAGAACCGCCCGACCATACCAACTAGCTTATTTCATCACGCGTCCTTACGTGGGTCATCTGGTACGCCGCGTTGCTCACCAGGACGTCGATGCGGCCGTAGCGCTCGACCGTGCGGTCGATGACCTCCCGGCACACGTCGGGGCTGGACAGATCACCGCGCACAAGAAGCGCCTGCCGGCCCGCATCCCTGACCAGGTCGGCTGTGCTGCCGGCGTCCTCATCCTCACTGAGATACGAGATCGCGACGTCGGCGCCTTCCCGTGCGAACGCGATGCAGGCTGCGCGGCCGATTCCGCTGTCGCCGCCGGTGACCAGCGCGACCTTCCCCTCGAGCCGGCCGCTTCCGCGGTAGCTGCTCTCGCCGCAGTCGGCCGGCGGCAACAGGTCCGCCTCCAGCCCGGGCGGCGTCGATCGGGTCGGCTCGGGCACATGCACCTCCTGCACAGCAATCCGGTCACCGTGATGGCTACCCGGGTCGGACGCCGCCAAAACGCGACCGGCGCCCGCGTCGCGACGGCCCAAGCCGGGGTAGGTCGCCGGTAGCCCGCCCAGCGGTCAGGAGGCCAGCATGGGCACACACAATTGCGGCCGGCACGGACCCTGCGAGGACGATTCCCTCACGCGCGCCTCGGAGGCGACGCCGAGGGCAGCGAGATCGCCGCCATCGTCGGGGCTGGGTCCTTTCCCCACCCACTGGCCGGGCTACTGCGCGCGGCCCGCGATCATCACGACCCCGACCGCGTCCTATCGTTGCTCGAGCGCCTGCGGGCGAGTGCGCAATGGCGCAATGTGGCCGTCACATGGGACGCAAGGCAGGGCAGCGACCGCGGCGCATCGCGGCCGGGCGTTCTGGACAGATGCGCGGCCAGCAGCGAAGGTAGCGACGTGAAGATCGGTGGTAGGTGGTTGGCGGCGGCACGCGACGCTGTCGCGTCGGTGGTCTTGTTGGCCGGCGTCTACTTGCTGCTGATCGGCACGATCTCCCCGGCGGAGGGCGGCGTCGCGGTCGGCAGCGCAGCGACGGGCCTGCTCGCCCTGCGGACTCGCCGCACCACCGTGCAGCGGCCGCGCGGCTCGCTCCGATGGCTGCGGCCGCTGGCCGTGGCCGTCCTCGCCGACACCACGAATATCGTCATCAGGTTCGCACACCTCGTCGCGGATCGCCTTGCGGCCGGACGGGTTCCGGCCCCCGGCACCGGGCGCCTGCGGCGTCTGAGCGCCGGGCCGGGATCGTCCGGAGCGGGCGGGGAGGCAAGACGTGCGCTCGCTGAGCTAGCTCTCTCAATGACGCCGGGCACCTACATCGTTGACGCCGATGCCGACCGGGGCGTCCTGTTGGTGCACGCACTCGGCGCCGAGCCCAGCCGGCTGGAGCGGTCGGTGGAATCGTGAACGCGTGGTTGATCGGCGCTCTCGTGCTGCTGGTCACGGGCCTCGGCCCCTGCCTGGTTGTCAGCACCCGAGGCAGTGCATTGGATCGCCTGGTCGGGCTTGATCTCGCCGGAGTCGTGTCGTGCCTCGTTTTCCTGCTCCTCGCTCAGGGTCTGCAGCGGTCGTCCTACGTTGATCTCGCGCTGGTGCTGGCCCCACTGTCGTTGGCCGGCTGTCTCGTCTTCACTCGTCTGCTCAGGCGGCCGACATGACCGTCGCCGCGCTGGTGTTGTTGGCCGTCGGTTTGGCGGCCGTGACGCTGTCGGCGCTGGGGATTCTGCTGTGCCGCGATCCTTACCTGCAGCTGCATTTCCTGGCACCGGCTTCGGTGATCGGTGCGCCTGCCGTGATCGTTGCCCTGATGCTCGTCGGGGCGCATCCAGGCCGTTCGACCGCGAAGCTCGGGATCATCCTCGCGCTTCTGCTGCTGACGGCACCGGCGATCACGGCCGCCACCGCGCGGGCGCGGGCGCAGGCCGACGGGTTGGCCGACGAGGACAGTCCGCAGTGACGGCACTCTTGGTGGTGGCGCTGCTTCTTGTCGCGGTCGGGGGCGGCGCTGTCGTGCTCGCGCGGCGTCCGGACCGACAGGCGGTGACGCTCTCGGTCTACGGCCTGCTGCTATCCGTGCTCTTCCTGCTGCTCGGCGCGCCCGATGTCGCATTGTCCCAGCTCGCCGTCGGCGCGGTCGTCGTACCGCTCATGGTGCTCTTCGCCCACCGTAAGCTGTCGCGCCGGGGCGACGAGTGATTCGGCGGGCCCGGCTGCTGCTTTTCGCCGCCTCCGGCGCGGGGCTCGTCACGCTGATCGTCACCGCCTATCTGGGGCTGCCGGCTTTCGGTCGGATCAGCCACCCGTACGGCGCCCGCGCGATCAGCGCCGCCGTCGTCGACAAAGGTACGGCGAACGTGGTCGCGTCGGTCACCTTCGACCAGCGTGGTTTCGACACCCTGGGCGAGGAATTCATCCTCTTCACCTCCGTCCTGGGGGCGCTCCTCTTACTCCGCCCGAGCGCAGAGGAGACGAAGCGGGCGCGCAATGCCCCGCAGGGACGGGTGCTCGACTCGACCCGCCTGGTCGCGCATCTCCTGCTACCGCTGACCCTATTGATTGGCGTCTACGTCGTGGCGCACGGCAATGTCACTCCTGGGGGAGGTTTCCAGGGCGGCGTGATCCTCGCGACCGCGCTACACCTGCTTTACCTCGGCGGCGACTACGCCACCCTCCGTCGCTTTACGCCACGCGCGGTCTTCGACGTCGTCGAATCGGTCGGTGCGGCCGGCTACCTCGTGCTCGGACTCGCCGGGCTCATCGCCGGAGGCGCCTTCCTCGACAACGTGCTGCCCCGCGGGACGTTCGGCCAGCTCACATCCGCCGGGACCGTGCCCTTGCTGAATGTCGCGGTGGGCATGGAGGTCTTTGCTGGGATCGTGCTGCTGCTCGCGCGGTTCTTCGAGCAGGATCTTGAGCTACGAGGCGGCGATCGATGAGCAGCTTCGCCTACCTGGTGGCTGGATGGCTGTTTGTGATCGGCCTCTACGGCCTCGTGACCAGTCGCAACCTGGTGCATGCCGTGACGTCCCTGGCCGTGACGCAGTCGTCGACCTACGTCCTGCTGCTGACGATCGGCTTTCAGTGGGGCGGCACCGCGCCGGTCTTCGGCGATACGCCGATCACGACGACGGTGGTCGATCCGGTGGTGCAGGCATTGGTGCTCACCGATGTCGTGGTCGGCGCCACCGTCACCGCATTGCTGCTCGCGCTCGCCATCCAGGTCGACAAACGACACGGCACCGTCGACCCCGACGAGCTGCGCTCGCTGGAGAGCTGACGTGCCGGCGCAAGTGCTGGTGCCGCTCGTGATCGTCATTCCCTTGACGGTCAGCGCGCTCCTCGCCGCCATCGGACGATGGCTCCCTCGCCGGGTCACCGATAGCATCGCGACCGCGACCGCCGTCGTTCTCGTCGGCTTGACCGTGAGCCTGTTGATCGGTGCTCGCGGTCGTCGGCTCGTCGTGTGGTTCGGCGGGTGGCGCCCGTCGGCGCGCACCCACGAGAGCGTCGGGATCGTGTTTGTGGTGGACCGAATCGGCGCTGGCATTGCGGTTCTCGTCGCCACCCTGGTGCTCGCCGGACTGGTCTATTCCTGGCACTATTTCGAGTCGGTCGAGGCGCTCTATCACACGCTCGTCCTGCTCTTCGGCGCGGGAATGTGCGGCTTCGTGCTCAGCGGTGACCTCTTCGATATGTTCGTCTTCTTCGAGCTCATGGGCGCAGCGGCGTACGCGTTGACGGGTCATCAGATCGAAGAACCGCAGACCGTGCAGGGGGCGCTCCATTTCGGAGTGGTGAATTCGCTCGGCGCCTATTTCTCTCTGACCGGGATCGCTCTGCTCTATGCGCGCACCGGCGAGCTCGGGCTGGCTCAGATCAGGCACCAGCTGACTCCAGGTCATGTCGACGCTCTCGTCGTCGTCGGCTTCGTGTTCGTCATCACCGGTCTGCTGGTCAAGGCTGCCGTCGTCCCCTTTCATTTCTGGACGGCCGACGCAGAAGCGGTGGCACCGTCGCCGATCTGCGTCCTCTTCTCCGGCGCGATGGTGGTGCTCGGCGTCTACGGCGTCGCCCGCGTCTACTGGGTCGCGTTCTCGGGCGTACTGCCGTCGAGCGGGGTACGCCGGGCCTTGCTCGTGCTCGGTGCCCTCACCGCGGTGCTCGGCGCCGTGATGTGTTTCGCGCAGCATCATCTCAAGCGCATGTTGGCCTACTCCACGATCAGCCACGTCGGCCTCTTCATCCTGGGGCTCGCCACGCTGTCGCCGGACGGGCTGGCCGGCACCGCGCTGTACGTGCTCGGGCACGCCGGCGCCAAGGGAGCGCTCTTCCTCGCCGCCGGCATCGTGCTCAACCATTTCGGCACGGTCGATGAGCGCGCGCTCCACGGCGTCGGTCGGGCGCTGCCCGTCACCGGCTGCCTCTACGGGCTCGGCGGGCTCGCGCTGGCCGGGCTGCCACCCTTCGGCACCTTCGCCGGGAAGAGCGTCGCGGAGGACGCCCTCAGGACGGCCGGGCAGCCGTGGGCCATCGCGGTCTTCATGCTGAGCTCGGTGTTGACCGGAGGCGCCGTCCTGCGCGCCGCGCTACGCGTCTTCGCCGGACTCGGCGACCGGCCCGCAGAAGCCGACCGGTGGTCGGCCGAGCGCGCGGACAAGGAGGAGCCGGAAACCGGGCGGCGGTTGCTTCGCACCCCGCCGGCGATGCTCGTGCCCGCCGTCGTACTGCTGGCCGCCGCAGCCGCCATCGGGCTGGTGCCGGGTCTGGTCGGCGCGGTGGCCCGCTCGGCATCCGAGTTCGTCGACGGTCAAGGCTACGGCGCGGCCGCACTGCGGGGCGCGACCGGCGTGTCGATGGGCTCCGAGCACCTGACGGAATGGACGGCGAGCGGCCTCGCGCTGTCGCTGACGTCGGTGGCTCTGGCGACCGCATTGGCGGTGGTGGCGAGCTATCGCACGCGCGCGACCGTCCGTGCCGCCGCCATGCTGCGCGTCCCGATGCAGACGTTGCGCCGCATCCACGTCGGTCACATCGGGGACTCCGTCGCCTGGATGGTGGCCGGCGTCGTCGTGCTCGCCGCGCTCGTCGGGCTGTGAGCGCTCAGGCGACGCGCACGGGCTCGACTCGGCCAACGTGGAGGCGGCCCCCGCATCGGGGCCGACCTGCACTCGCGCCATCCGAGCTCACCCACGGCTTCCTCGACGCCCGCACCGCCACGGGGGCCGAGCGCGCCCGAGCGCGAGCGCGACGGCGTACGCCACCCACCTGACACCGCGCTCAACCGGCCAGGCGACGACGGGCCAAGGCGGCCGTCTCGATCATCGCGGCCGCCGCGTCGGCCCCGAACCGCGCGAGCGCGAACCGCAGGTAGCGGGTGTTCATGGCGACCACAACCAGCGTGTGCTCCCGGGCGAACCGGTCGTCGTCGGGAGGTCGACCGGCGACCTCCGCCCACGCCGCCGCGTAGCGGACGTACCGGGCGTCGGCGGGCTCGAGCGCGAAGGCGAGGTCGAAGGCCGGCGGCGCGGCCCACGCCGCGCCCCAGTCCACCAGCTTGGTGACCGGGCCGGCGCGGACGTTGTTGACGTGCACGTCGCCGTGATTCAAGGTGCGCTCCGTCCGGTCGAGGAGGTCCAGGACCACGGGATCGTCAGCGACACCCTGGAGGTAGGCAATAGTCTTCTCTGCAGAAGGATCGTCGGATTCCCTTAGCCGGCTCGCTGAATCGATGCATTTTGTCCGCCACCACGTGCCGTCGGCGGCCGGGAAGGAGTCGAGAATGGCATCGCCGCGGTAGCGCGCGTGTAGCCGGGCCAGTCCCTCGATCACCGCGGGGTGATCGTCCCGTCGGGACCGGCGATGGCGCCGTCGATCCGCTCGACCCGCGCGGTGGAGAATCCGGTGCGGATCGGCCGCCGCCCGGTCGGCGCGAAACGCGCGCCGGCGCCGTATCGCCGCTCAACCCAACTCGGCACACCGTCACGCTACCGGCCCCGGGTGGCGTGCCTACGATCGAGCACGGGCCGCCGCAACGTGGCTGCCGCGGAGACGATGAGGAGGTGGCCATGGAGATCCCCCGCCTTTACCTCGACGTGGACGGCGTACTGAACCTCATCACGGACCGGATACCGAGCCTTCGCCACCGCTCCTTTCGCACCGGAGCCTTCCGGATCACGTGGTACCCGCCGGCGATCGGCGCCCTCAAGTCCTGGCTGTCGGAGGATCGTGTGAGCATCACCTGGCTCACGACCTGGGAGACGATGGCCAACGAGCGGATCGGCGCGCCGATGGGGCTGCCCGAGCTGCCAGTCGCGACCCGCGACGACGCCCCGGCCGGGGACGGATACGGCCCGTGGTGGAAGCTGGCCACCGTGCAGCAGGCCTACGACGCGGGCGGGCCGGTGATCTGGGTGGATGACGACATCGCCGACACGCCGTCGGCGGCCCGCTGGATCGGGCGGACTGACCCCGGCCGGTTGCTCGCGATCTCCCCCGCCCCCGACGCGGGGCTGACGAAGAGCGAGCTCAAGACGATCGAGCGGTGGCTGGCCGAGCGCGAGGGGAGCGATGGGTCCGGCTGAGCAGTCCGGCCTCGTTAGCGCCCGGGTCGAGGCTCTGCTCGGCGCGCGGGTGGCCGCGGTCGGGCGCGTCCCTGGCAGCGTCGAGAACCGCAACTACCGCGCGCGCACGGACATCGGCGACGTGATCGTCAAGACCGGGCCTGGTGCGGCGATGCGGCTGGAGGATCACGTGTGCGCGCTCCTGCCCGGCCTGCACATTAACGGCCCGCGAGTCCTGGCCCGGGAGTACGACGGCCCGCTCGGTACGGGCGTGCTGGTTATCGGGTGCCTGCCCGGCGCCGACGCCGGGTCGGAGCCGGCCACGCCGACGGCATTGCGCGACGCGGGACGGCAGGTCCGGCGGCTGCACGAGGTGACGGCCCCCGGCTTCGGCCAGGCGCGGCTGAGCGCCGCCGGCCACCTCGAGGGCGAGCTCCCCGATTGGTCCGGGGTGATCGAGACCGCGATCGCCGACCTGCCTCCCCTCGTCGAGCATGACGTCATCGCGGCGACATTCGCGGCCGAGATCCGGGGCGCCATCGAGGCCAACCGCGCGCTCACGGTGTACGACGGCCGCGGCCGCCTGCTGCACGATGATCTCAAGGCCGGCCATGTCTTCACGCACAACGGTGAGCTGTCCGGGATAATCGACTGGGGCGATCCCTTCATCGGGGATCCTCTCTTTGATCTCGCCCCGCTCACCCGCACCGCGGGCGAATTCGACGACTTCTTCGCCGGCTATGGAATGACGCTCGACGATTCGGTGCGCCGGCGGCTCACGGCGTACCGCGTGATCCGCGACGTCCTGACGCTGCATTTCGAATGGGCGGCCGGCGGCGACTGGTTCGCCGTCTATCGGGACCGCATCGGCGTCGATCTCGAGCGACTCGGAGCATCGCCCGGGCCGTCCCGCTTGTCGCGGACTTGAGAGCGCGTGGCGGTCCTGGAGCATGTCGAGGTACGGCCGCCGCCTATGACGAGCTGCCCCTCATCCGTGACTGGCGGGAGTTCCTCGAGGCGCCGGCCCGATGGACCCGTCATCTCATCGACTGACCGGCCCTCAGGTGGCGAAGGACCGGCGGGGTTTCGGTGGATGACCGAAGCGCCGCACCGACCAGCCGATGGCCAGGCCGAGCACGAAGCCGACGACGTGGACGAGGTACGCGACGCCGCCGGATCCGGTGCCCGCGCCCTCGGCATAGACGGCCTGCAACCCGAACCAGACCAGCAGCACCAGCCAGGCCGGCAGCCGGAGCGGCAGGAAGAGCAGGAACGGCACCAGGCTGGTGATCCGGGCCTTGGGATAGAGCACCAGGTAGGCCCCGAGGACGCCGGCGATCGCGCCGGACGCGCCGATAAGGGTGGTCGCCGAGTCGGGCCGGGTCAGCGCGAACCCGTACGCCGCCGCCATGCCGGCCGCGAGGTAGAAGATCAGATACCGGATGTGACCGAAGCGATCCTCCACGTTGTTGCCGAAGACCCACAGGAACAGCATGTTGCCGAGGATGTGCAGCCAACCGCCGTGCACGAACATCGAGGTCAGCGCGGACAGCGCCGGCACCTTGTCGTAGCTGACGGGGACGCGGACGCACAGCCCCGGGCCGGCCGCCTTGCCAACGGTGTAGGCGATCGTGTCGTTGTGCGTGAGCTCGGTCGGAATCGCCCCCCAGTGCTGGAAGAAGCGCTGCTCGCGGCACCGCGCAGAGGTGGAGTTGCCCCGGAAGATCCCCCTGGCCGCCGGCGAAAGCAGGAAGACCACCGCGTTGGCGGCGATCAGCCCGAGCGTGACGTAGGGCGTCGTCCGGGTCGGGTTCCGATCGTGGATGGGGATGACCACGCTGCCACTGTGCCCTATCGACCTGGCAATATCGGCCATCGGCCGCCGTCGGCGGCGGCCGGTCTCACGCCACGACGACCGTGAGGCTCGGGCTGGTGACCCATTTCGGGCACACCGCGCCGGCCGCGCACTTGGGGCGCACCAACGCGTCGATCGTCGTCGTACCGGCGGACTGCGCGACGTACCGCACCGTCGGCGGGGTGCCGCACACGACCTTGAGCACGGCGGAACCGCTTCCCGGACGGCAGGTGCGCCCCGATCCCGTACCCAGATCGGCCGTGACCGATTTCGCCACCTCGATCGTCAAGCGCTGACCGACCCGCAACCGCACCGACCGCGGCCGAAATGTCGTCGCCAGCTTGACGGTGACCGCGGCGGGACTCGGCGAGCTGCCCGTTCCCGTCGACCCCGTTCCCGTCGACCCGCTGACCGTCGGTGCGGTGCGGTGCGGGCTGGTGGGTGCCGGTGCGGAGGGGACCCCCGACGCACTCGCGCCGCTCGTCGTACCAGCCGCGTTGCTATCTGAGTTGCGGCGTGCGCACGCGCTGGCACCGATCAGGACGCCAACCGCGAGCAGCCCTGCCAGCGTGGCGCGCCGCACGCTCATCGTCCCAGGTCCTCCCGCTCTCGCCCGACTCGTGGCAAATTAGACGCGCGAGTCGGACGCGTGGATGACGAAACCAGCCGGCAATCAGCATCCGGTAACGTCGGCGCGTGCGATCGCGTGCCCTCACCGTGTCCGGAGCGTGGCACTTCGCGCCTGACGTGCACTCGGACAGCCGAGGATTCTTCACCAATTGGTACGTCGCCGCGCAGGTCGCCGCCGCCGTCGGCCATCCGCTGTCGCTGGCGCAGACCAATCACAGCGTCTCCCGCCGGGGCGTCGTCCGGGGCGTGCATTTCGCCGCGGTACCACCCGGGCAGGCGAAATACGTCTACTGCCCGCGGGGTGCGATGCTCGATTTCGTCGTCGACATCCGGGTCGGCTCACCGACCTTCGGGGAGTACGACGTCGTGCGTCTCGACGAGCGCGAGTGCCAGAGCGTCTACCTCGCCGAGGGACTCGGGCACGTCGTCTTCGCGCTCGAGGACGACACCGTCGCCTGCTACCTGTGCTCGACGGGATACGTCCCGGCCCGCGAGCATGGACTCAACCCGCTCGACCCGGCGCTGCGGCTGCCGTTTCCGAGGGAGATCGAGCCGATCCTGTCCAAACGGGACACGCGGGCACCGTCGCTGCACGACGCCGCGGCGCAGGGTCTGCTTCCCGACTACTCCGCCTGCCGGCAGCGGTACGCCGAGCTGCGGGCACCGGACCCCGGCGAGACCGCGCATGGGTGAGCTGGTGCTGGTCCGCCACGGCGAGACGCAATGGAGTCGCGCGGGCAAGCACACCAGCTGGACCGACCTGCCGTTGACGGACGTCGGCCGCGACCGGGCGCCGCGGCTGCGCAAGGCCCTTTCGGCACGGGGTTACGCGCTGGTGCTCGCCAGCCCGCGCCGCCGGGCGCGGGAGACGGCCGAGCTGGCCGGATTCGCGGCGTACACCGTCGAGGATGACGTCGCGGAGTGGAACTACGGCGACTACGAGGGCCGGACCACGGCCGAGATCCGGGTCGACCATCCGGGCTGGACGATCTGGACCGGGGACCCGCCCGGCGGCGAGACGGCCGAGCAGGTCGGCGCGCGGGCCGACCGGCTGCTCGGGCGGATCTCTGCCGCGATGGGGCGGGGCGACGTGCTCGTCTTCGGCCACGGGCATTTCAGCCGGGTCCTGACGGCGCGCTATCTGCGCCTGCCTCCGACCGACGGCCGATTGGTGGTGCTCGACCCGGCCACCTTGTGCGTGCTCGGATCCGAGCACGACTACCCCGCGATCCGCACCTGGAACGCATCCGTCTGACCGGCTGGAGAGCCCATGAGCGAGCACCCGACGCCGGTGATCCGCCCGATCACCGAAGCCGACCTTCCCGGAGTCGTCGCGATGGTGCACCAGCTGGCGGCCTACGAGCGGGACGCCGACGCGTGCACGCTCACCGAGGGGCAGCTGCGGGCCGCGATCTTCGTGCCGAACGCGGCGCTCTACGGCCACGTCGGCGAGATCGACGGCGAGCTGGCCGGGATCTCGCTGTGGTTCCTGAGCTTTTCGACGTGGGAGGGCAAGCACGGCATCTACCTCGAGGACCTGTTCGTCTCCCCGGCCAAGCGCCGTTCAGGGGTCGGCCTCGCCCTGCTGCGCGAGCTCGCCAGCATCTGCGTCGCCCGGGACTACGGACGGCTGGAATGGTCCGTGCTCGACTGGAACACCCTCGCCCGCGGCTTCTACCGCTCGCTCGGCGCGCACCCGATGGACGAATGGCATGTGTGGCGGTTGCACGGTGCGGCACTGGCCCGGCTGGAGGGCAATGCCCCGGACTAGCGCAGCTCATCGCGCGTCGCGGAGCAGCGCGGCGCGCGATTCGGGCAGGGCGAGCAGGGCGAGCATCGCAATCGTCAGCACGAGGATCGGTACGCCGTAAGCGGTGCGGCCGGCCTGCACCCCGATGCTGAACCCGACCGGGATGAACACCAGCTGCAGCACCACGAGCGGTGTGCGCGCCCACAGACGCCGGGAGAGCACGGCGTACGCGAGCCACCCGATCAGGCCGGCGCCCAGCAGCGCGAAGGCGGCCGCGCCGAGCGCGGCGGACGCATGTGTGGGGTGGTCCTCGACGGTGCCCTCGAGCAGGTAGCCGGCCGCCGCGAGCAGGGCGAGCGCCTCGAGCGTCGCGATCGCGAGCACGCCCTGCAAGGTCCAGGGGGCTGCCCTCACCACGCCCCAGCCGGCTCGGGCCGGGGCCGCGCCGTCCGTCACGTGACCGATGGTATCCGCGCCGGGCTCGGGCACTCGCGGCGGCGATCGCCTGCCTCGATAGGCTTTGACCGTGCGCGCGTTGGTGGTGGTCAACCCCCATGCGACCGCCACGTCCCGCCACCTGCGGGAGATCCTGCTCCAGGCGCTCGGCCGTGCGGCCTCCGTCGATGTCGCAGCGACGCACTACCGTGGGCACGGCATCGCCCTCGGCGCCCAGGCTCGGAACGACGGCGTGGACCTCGTCGTGACGCTCGGAGGGGACGGCACGGTCAACGAGGTCGTGAACGGCCTGCTCGGCGACGGGTCGCTGGCGGACGGACCCAGCGCGGACACCCGACCGCTGCCGACGTTCGCAGTCGTGCCCGGCGGGTCCGCCAACGTCTTCGTGCGAACGCTCGGCTTCTCCCGCGATCCGATCGCGGCATCGGCGCAGTTGCTCGAGTCCATCAGGCGAGACCGCACCCGTGCCATCGGTCTGGGACGGGTCGGATCGCGCTGGTTCACCTTCAACGCCGGGTTCGGGTTCGACGCCGAGGTCATCGAGCGGGTGGAGCGCTACCGCAGCCAGGGCCGTGAGGCGTCCCCGGCGCTGTACGTCCAGGCGGCGCTCGCCCAGTTCGCCCGGGCCAGGGACCGCCGCTACCCGTCGGTCACCCTCACCGGCGGGCCCGGCGGCCCGGTCGGCGGGCTGTTCTTCGGCATCGTCGCCAACGCCGCGCCGTGGACCTACCTGGGCCCGCGGCCGGTCAACCTGCTCCCCCGCGCCTCGTTCGATACCGGCCTCGACCTGCTCGCGCCGCGCTCGATGCGCACCTCGACGCTGGCCAGGGTGGCCGCGCGCGCCGCGATCGCCGCGCGGCCGAGCGGCCGGCCGCGGCACTCGATGCTGGAGCTGCACGATCTCGACGAGTTCACGCTGACCTCGACCGTGCCGCTGCCGGTCCAGGTCGACGGTGATTTCCTCGGCCGGCACTCGACCGCGACATTCACCGCCCAGTCGCGAGCGATCACGGTTCTGGCGGGACCGCGCGGCGCGGCACCCCTGCGGCTGTCCGCGCCGCGCCGAAGGATCCTCAAGGCCAGGTAAAGCACCAGCAGTACGCCGCCCAACGGGCTGGCACCTTCGGGCAAGGCTCCCGGCACGGCTGGTGGCACGGTCGGTGCGGGGGTCTTGCAACCGCGCCGGTTCGGATGCAACAGTTTGCCGTCGGAAGCTCACCCGGCCGCGATCCGCGGCCCGGGCGCGACCGGCCGTTACGGTGAGCTATCTCACCTGAAGGGCCCGAAACCTGCCGGACACCTTGACATCCACCCGGCTCGTGAAAGTATTCACAAGCAAAGGCGGGCAACCGCCGGAGAGACATAAGCGGTTCATTGTTCGTTGGCCGGGGCATGTTCTCCACACTCGTGTGGGGAACATGAACGGGCCAGAAACACTGGTGACCTGCATCGAGCTGAGCAGCCCGCTGCGATCGGGGCGCCGTACCGCGAAGCACCCGACCGACCGCAGGACCCACACGAGAGCCACAAACCCCAGACCACAGACCGCCGCAGACACGTAACCCACACCACATACCCCAAGAAAAATTGACACAGAGGAGATGGCTAGAGATGGATTGGCGCCACCGCGCCCTGTGCCGCGACGAAGATCCCGAGCTCTTCTTCCCGATCGGCAACACCGGGCCAGCTCTCATGCAGATCGAGCAGGCGAAAGCAGTCTGCCGCCGTTGTCCCGTCACCGAGCAGTGCCTGTCCTGGGCTCTCGAGAGCGGGCAGGACGCCGGCGTCTGGGGCGCGATGAGCGAAGACGAGCGCCGCGCCCTCAAGCGTCGTCGCGCCCGCGCCCGTGCCCGCGCCTCCTGACCCATCCGCGTTCTCGCGCCGACCGGATCGGCACCGGCTCACCCGAACGGCCCGGACCTGAAACCGGTTCGGGCCGTTTCGTGTCGTACGCCGAGCGGCGAGCGACCGCGTCGGCTCAGCGGAGCAGCGGCAGCCGCAGGCGTGCCTCGGTGCCCCCGGGCCGATCACCGCCCGGAGCGCTCGCCAGCTCGATCCGCCCGCGCAGCTCGGACCCGACCAGGGTCCGCACGATCTGCAGCCCGAGCCGATCACTGCTGGCCAGGTCGAAGCCGTCCGGGAGGCCGGTCCCGTCGTCGGCGACCAGGACTCCGAGCTCGTGGTCGAGACGGTCCGCCCTGACCAGCACGGTTCCGCCTTCCGTCCCGACAAAGGCATGCTCCACCGCGTTCTGCATCAGCTCGGTCAGCACCATGGCCAGCGGAGTCGCGATGTCCCCCGGCAGCTCACCGAACGCGCCCTCGCGCCGGAACACGACCGTCGATTCCGGAGCCGCCACCTCGGCGACCATGCTCAGCAGCCGGTCCAGGATCGCATCGAAGTCGACCTGGTCGCCGATCGCAAGCGCCAGCGTCTCGTGCACGACGGCGATCGAGCTGACCCGGCGTACCGACTCCTGCAGCGCCAGCCGCGCGTCGTCGCCCCCGACCCGGCGGGCCTGGAGCCGCAGCAGCGCCGCGACCGTCTGCAGGTTGTTCTTGACCCGATGGTGGATCTCGCGGATCGTGGCGTCCTTGCCGGAGAGCTCGCGATCGCGCGAGCGCAAGTCGGTCACGTCGCGGATCAGCACCAGCGCACCCTCCCGGCGGCCGCCCGGCCGCAGCGGCAACGCCCGCACCAGGATCGTCACCCCGTGCGCGTCCATCTCGAGGCGGCCGGGAGATCCTCCCCGCAGGGCCGACCGGATCGCGGCCGAAACCAGGCCCGCCTCGAACGAATCGGGCGCGAGCGCCTCGGTCAGGCTCGGCAGGCGCTGGCCGAGGACGTCCCCGGCGACTCCGAGCCGGCGGTACGCCGACAGCGCGTTCGGGCTGGCGTAGGTCACCGTCCCGCGACCGTCCAGCCGGAGCAGGCCGTCCCCGACCCGGGGCTCGCCCTGCTGCCCGGCGTCGCCGTCACCCGGCGGAAACCGGCCCTCGGCGATCATCTGACACAACTCCGCGGCTCCCTGCAGGTAGGCGAGCTCGAGCGCCGAGGGTGACCGGGCCGCGGCGAGGTTGGTGTCGCGGGACAACACGCCGACGACGGACCCGCCGCGGCGGATCGGGATCCCCTCCCGCCGTACCGGTAGATCGCCCTGCCAGTCGGGGTCGGTCTCGCGGCAGATGCGCCGCTCGCGCAGCGCTACCGCCAGGTGCAGCTCGGCGTCGAACGGCTGCCGTACGCCGACGAGGTCGTCATCGTGCGCGGTCGGGCCCGTCGTCGGGCGGGTCTGTGCGACGCACAGCAGGTCCCCCTCCGTCGTGACACACCACATCAGCAGGTCGGCGAAGGACAGGTCCGCGAGCAGTTGCCAGTCGCCGACCAGCAACTGCAGGTGGCCGATCTCGCCGGGCCGCAGCGCGGTATGGGCCTCGAGCAGGTCCGAGAGGGTGGACACCGCGTCAGACCGGCGCGTCCGGCGCGCCCTCCGCCGCGGCGAGCGCCTCGCGGAGGCTCGCGAAGCGGGCGGACACGAGGGCCGCCTGCTCGACCGGGAGCCCGGCAACGAGGTGGATGACGGCCGCCCGGATGTTGCCGTCGGCGGCGGTGAGGGCCAGGTTGGCCGCCGCGTCGTCCGTGCCGGCGGCCTGGGCGACAATCCGGCGCGCCCTGACCCGCAGCTTCTCGTTGGTCGGGCGGACGTCGACCATGAGATCGCCGTACGTCTTCCCGGCCTTGATCATCGCGACCGTGGAGATCGTGTTCAGGACGAGCTTCTGC
This sequence comes from Mycobacteriales bacterium, assembly GCA_038253135.1. Lineage (GTDB taxonomy): Bacteria > Actinomycetota > Actinomycetes > Mycobacteriales > QHCD01 > JBBSHJ01. Next base: position 15,113 of record JBBSHJ010000004.1, read on the forward strand.
GCGGTGCCGGCCTTCAGGCGGGTCGAGCCGGATACGAATTCCGGCCCGACGACCACCTCGACCGCGATGTCGGCCGCGGCGGCGAGCTGGGACCCGCGGTTGCACACAACCGCTCCCGTGGTGGCTCCACGGGCATGGGCGGCGCGCACGGCCGCGATCGTGTACGGCGTCCGGCCGCTCGCCGCGATTCCGATCAGGACGTCCGTGGGGCCGATGTCGAGATCGGAAGCGATCGCGGCGCCGGCGCTGACGTCGTCCTCGACGTCCTCGCGGGCCTCCGACGCCGCGGCCGCGCCACCCGCGATCACCGCCATCGCGCGGTGCGCGTCGATCCCGAACGTCGGCGGCAGCTCGGCCGCGTCCTGCTGGCCGACGCGCCCCGCCGTACCTGCACCGGCGTAGATGAGCCGGCCGGTGCCGGCGAGACCGGCCGCCACCGCGTCGGCGAGCCGCGCGATCTCGGGAGCGGCCCGGCGTACCGCCGCCGCGACACTCGCGTCCTCATCGTTCATCGCCAGGACCAGCCCGAGCGTGTCCCGGATGTCGAGGTCGGCGCGCGATCCGTCTCGCCCCTCGGTGTCGAGACCGTCCAGCATCGCGCCGATGGGAGGGCCGCCCGCGCGAGGAGGACTGGTACGCCGGTGCGCCGCGGTCACCAGGTCTCCGTCACCTTGCGCAGGCCGCGCGGCGCATCCGGATTGCCACCCCGGAGCACGGCCAGATCCCGCGAGAGCAATTGCATCGGCAGGATCTCCAGCAGCGGGGACAGCTCCTCGGCCACGACCGGCAGCGCGATCCGCGCCGCGCCCCGACCGTCGGCACCCGCGGCCGGACTGCCGCCGACGAACAGCACGTCGCCACCGCCGGCGACCAGCCGTTCGACTACCGGCGCCATCGCCTCACCGCCCCGACCGGGCGGGATCACCGTGATGACGGGCATCTCCTGGTCGACCACGGCCAGCGGCCCGTGCAGCAGGTCGGCTCCGGAGAAGGCCTGCGCCGACAGATAGCAGGTCTCCATCAGCTTCAACGCCGTCTCTCGTGCCGTCGGGTAGGAATAGCCGCGGCCGGTCACGATCATGCGCTCGGCGAACCGGTAGCGCGGTGCGATCGTGGTGACCGTGGACGCGCTGGATACGAGCAGATCGGCAGCCAGCCCGGGAATGTCCTGGGCAGCGCTCATCGCGCCGGCGGCACTGCCCTCGCGCGTGGCCTCGAGCAAGAGGTAGAGCGCCAGCAGCTCGGCGGTGTAGGTCTTCGTCGCGGCGATCGCGCGCTCGTGCCCGGCGCGAACATCGACATGGGCGTGCGCGAGCTCGGCCAGCGCGGACGAGGCGTAGTTGGTCACCGCCACGGTGTGCGCCCCGCACTCGCGGGCCGCCTGCAGGGAGCCGACGAGATCCGGCGAGCCGCCGGACTGGCTGATCGCAATCGCCAGGACGTCCCGCAGGTCCGGACGGGATCCGTAGACGGTCAGCGTGGACGGTGAGGCGAGCCCGACCGGCAGGCCGAGCCGGATCTCCAGCAGATACTTCGCGTAAAGCGCCGCATGGTCCGACGTACCCCTTGCGATGAGCAGCACGAACCGCGGCGAGCGCGCCCGGATCTGCCGCGCGACCGCGTCGATCTCGTCCCTGCCGTCGGCGAGCAGACCGGCCAGCACGTCCGGCTGCTCGGCGATGTCCAGCCCCATCTGGCTTCCCGCCGGCGCTGGGTCGATGCTCGCTCCGTCGTCGGTCAACGACATTCCTGGTCGACCGTTACCGTCGCGGAACCTTCAGTCATGCGCACATTCTGTCGTACCGGCGGATCGGGCGCTTGATCTGTGGTCAGTACGGTGTCGGATACTTGGGCCCATGTCGACTCCGGCCCGAACCGAACCCGCCACCGCCGCTGCTGCCGTGCGGTTGGCCCGGCCCGAGGAGTACGACGCCGTCGGTGCATTGACCGTGTCGGCCTACGTCGCCGGTGGGCACCTGCCGGCCGGCGCCGACTACACCGCGGAGCTGCGCGAGGTCGAGCAACGAGCCGCCGCCGACCGCACCGAGGTGCTGGTCGCGCTCGACGAGCAGGGCCGCGTTGCCGGTTCGGTGACACTTGCGTTTCCCGGCAGCCCGTACGCCGAGGTCAGCCGGGACGGAGAGGCGGAGTTCCGGATGCTCGCGGTCGCACCGCCCGTGAGTGGCCGAGGCGTCGGTACGACGCTGGTGCGCGCGTGCCTGGCCCGGGCCCGGGCCCGCGGCTGCACCGGCATGGCACTGTCCACCCAGGCGAGCATGGGCGCGGCGCATCGCATCTACGGCCGGCTCGGCTTCCACCGGGCACCCACGCGCGATTGGTCGCCTGTCCCCGGTGTCGACCTGCACGTCTACGAGCTGGCCCTCTGAGAGCGGCGGCGGCCCTCGCCCGGCTCCGGCATGGCTCCATCTGTCCGTTCATCGCACCGGGTGAGAGCGTGTGCCCATGAATACTCTCGAGGGGGATGTCTCCGGCGAGGACGGCTCGGCGGGCCGAGCCGGCTACCGCCGGTCGACCCGGTCGCCGCGCGGGGAGGCCCGGCGACGGCAACTGCTCGACCGCGTCACCGACGACCTTGCCGCCAACGGCCTGGTGGATTTCTCCCTCCGGCGGGCGGCGCGGGCGGCCGGCACCACGCACAAGGTGTTGCTGTATCACTTCGCCGGGGTCGACGACCTGCTCGGGCAGGCGATCCTCGAACTGCGCGAGCGGCGCATCGACCGGGCTCTGGCCGCCGCCACCGGCGGCCCGGCGCGACGGCCGCTGGCGGACCGGATCCGCGCCCTGTGGCCCATCCTCGTGAGCGAGGAGGCGCGGGTGCTCGATCAGGCGATCGGCCTGACGATCTATGACCCCGACCGCTACGCGAATCTGGGGCGGGAGGCGTCGAAGCAGTACCTGCCTGCACTCCTTTCGATGTGCCCCGGGCACTGGGCCGACCAGCGCAAGCTCGAGGTCGCCGAGATGATCCTGGCGGTCCTCCGGGGGTTCCTCGTGGACGCGCGAACCAGCGGCGACATGGCGGGGGTGGCCGCTGGATTCGAGGCGCTGGCCCGCGCGCTGGACCGGGAGGAGTCGGCGGACGGATAGGCCGGCGCCGGTGTCGCGAGAACGCGACGGAGCTCACCTGGACACGATGCGAACCGCATGGTTCACTTTAGTCAGCATCATTTCTTCGCTGGATCTGAGCCACCCGGAGGTCGGCATGGATAGGTCGGTAGAGCGCGAGCAGGTGCGCTTCGTCAGCGGCGGCACCGAGTGTGCCGCCTGGCACTATCCGGGAGTCAACGGTGGCTGCGTGATCATGGCCGGCGGGTTCGCGGTGCCCAAGGAACCGGGCACCGACCGCTTCGCGGCACGTTTCAACGCTGCCGGGTACGCCGTACTCGCCTTCGACTTTCGTCGCCTCGGGGACAGCGGCGGCCAACCGCGCCACGTCGTACGGCTGCGCGAACAATTGGCCGACTGGCGGGCCGCGATCACGTTCGCCGCCACGCTGCCCGACGTCGACCCCGCCAGGCTCGCGATCTGGAGCTTCTCGTTCACCGGCGGGCAGGTCCTTGATGTCGCGGCCCGCAATCCCGCACTGGCGGCGGCAATCGCGCAGACGCCGAATGCGGATGGCCCGGCCGCCGCTCGTCACGCGGCCCGCCACACCACGCCGCTCGCGCTGCTGCGGCTCACCGGCCGCGGCATCCTGGACGGGCTCGGCAGCCTCGTCGGCCGCCGGCCGCTGCTGGTGCCGACCACCGGTGAGCGCGGCACCGTCGCCCTCCTGAGCACCCCCGATGCCCTGGCCGGCTTTCACGCCCACGCGCTCGATCCCGACGGCCGGTATCCCGACTGGCAGCAGGCGGTAGCTGCCCGCTCCGCGCTGCGCGCCGGCTTGTACCGGCCCGGCCGCTACGCGTCTCGTATCCAGTGCCCGCTGCTCGTGCTCGCGTGCGAGCAGGATCAGTCCGCGCTGGCCGGGCCCGGCATCCGCGCCGCGCACCGAGCCCCCCGCGGAGAGTTGGTTGTGCTGCCCGGCGGGCATTACGCGCCGTTCATGGACGCGCACGAGCCGGCCGTCGAGGCCGAGCTGTCCTTCCTGCGCCGGCACCTGCCGGAACCGGCGGATCATTCCGCCCGCGCCGCCGCCGGCTCCACGGCCTACTGAGGCGGGCGGACATGAGAGAGATCGAGCTGTCGGCGGGGACGATCGAGTACGAGGACACCGGCGGCGACGGGCCGATTATCGTGCTGTTGCACGGGCTGATGATGGACGCCTCGCTGTGGGACGCACCGATCGCCGATCTGGCCACTCAGCACCGGTGCGTGGCCCCGACCCTCCCGCTGGGCGCGCACCGCCGGGCGATGCATGCCGATGCCGACCTATCGCTTCCTGGCATCGCGCGGCTGGTCGCAGAGTTCCTCGACCGGCTCGATCTGCGTGAGGTCACCCTCGTCGGCAACGACACCGGCGGCGCGCTCGTCCAACTGCTCATCGGCCTCATCGCCGGTGGCGCCGCACGGGTGGGACGGGTCGTGCTCGTCTCCTGCGAGGCGTTCGACAACTTCCCGCCGGGGCTGACCGGCCGGACACTCGTCCTGACCGGCAAGCTCTCGCCGAGGATGTTCGGGCTCTTCATGCAACAGATGCGGCTCCGACCGCTGCGCCGGCTCCCGATCGCGTTCGGGTGGCTGACCTTGCGCGGGGACGCCGCGACGTCCCGGTGGATCAAGCCGGTCCTGATGCAGCCGGAGATCCGCCGCGACGCCGTGCGGGCCCTGCGGGCGGTCGGAGCCGACCCGCGCCTCATGCTCGAGGCGGCTCGATGCCTGCCGAGCTTCAACCGCCCGGCCCTCGTGGTCTGGGCCGGTGCGGACCGCGTGATGCCGCCCGAGCACGGCCGGCGACTCGCCGAGATCCTGCACGGACGGCTGATCGAGGTGGCGGACACCTACACCCTCATCCCGCTCGACCAGCCGGCGAGGCTCGCCCGGATCATCCGGGAATTCACCCGCGCGCCCGCAGGCGTCTAGGCGGGCGGCTAGCGATGGGATGGTGCGCCGTGGCGGCGGGCCGGTGACCATGAGGACGGCATCGACCGGTACGACGGTGTCGTCTCTGGATCTGTGCCGCATGGCCGTGCTGATCGTGGGTGATCGCGATGGAGCCGTGGATGTCGTGCATGATGCGCTCGCCCGTGTGCAGCCGGGCTGGAATGGGCGCAGCCGTGATGACAGGGTGGCCTTGTCCTATGTGCGGCGGGTGATGTTGTCGATCGCGATAGATGCGGCGCGACGGCGACAGCGCATGCGCGCCCGGGCACCTCTCTTGTTTGAGCGTGACAGCGGGTCCGACCCGGACATCGCGCAGCGGGTCGCGGTATGGCGCGAGGTCGTGGCGCTGCCGCCGCAGCAGCGGGCCGTTGTCGCGCTGCACTACTACAACGATCTGACGGTCGCCGTCGGCGCTGAGTTGCTCGGTTGCTCTGAGTCAACCTTCCTGACGCATCTGCGCCGCGCCCGTAAGACGTTGGCCGAGCGGCTGGGCCAGGGCGAGGCGGCGACTTCGGAACGAGGACGGGACCGATGAGCAAGCTTGACGAGGACATTCGCGCCGCGCTGCGGTTGGCCGCGGCGGAATTCGACGACGCGCTCGATCCACCATCGATACCGTCAGCCCGCCGGCGCACGGTTGGTCGCCGGCTCCTGCGGACGGCAACCCGGCCTGCCGTCCTGGCTGCGGCGGCGGTCGTGTTGGTCGTCGCGGGTGGCGCGGCGGCGGCGTTCTATGCCCACCACGGGAGTAGGCCGGCGCCCGGCTGCGGCCGGACACCGGCTCAGACTCGATACCCAACACGCGGTTCCCGCCAACCACAGTGGTGCAGCCTTTAAGGGCCGCCTGCAGGGCCGGATCGTGGGGGGAACGGCGTGCATGTGGCTCGGGGATGGCACCTATCGCATCATCTGGCCGCACGGATACACGGCCACCAAGTCGGGTGGGACCATCATTATCCGCGATGATGGTGGCACGGTGGTCGCTCGTTCCGGGGACATGATTCAAGCTGGCGGAGGCTCCATACCACCATCCGACTGGAAGCATCCGACCTCGTGCCGCCGAGGAGCCGCAGGCTTTTCGATATTTGATGAGGTGGCCGCATCCACGCCATAAGCGGGACAGCGGGCATGGTCAGCGCTGGGCAGTGTCCGGCCTTCTCGCTTCTTCGAGGCACAGCAGCCTTTGACGGGCCTGTGTCACCGTTTTTCTAGTCGTGTAGAATGCTTAGATTGAAGCCGTCCAGTTCGTACCAGATGTCGGTATAATGGAACGACGAACAGTTACCGCAAAAACCTAAGATAGTGCCGAGCGCTCCGACGGTAGTGTCGCTGGCGTACTGATAGGTCGGTCCGCCGCTGTCCCCGTAGTAAGCAACTTGCACATCGACCTTTGGCGCACGACTTAGGTGACACTTCTTCTTATTATTGTCGGTAACGCCGTTGTCTGTCCAGCCCTTCACACAGATGTCTGCATTGGTGACGATAGCGGCGACTAAGGCAGTCGAATAGCCAGACGCGCGGACGCGTTAGCCGTTGTGGCCTACCGGGACTGCCGCGAGCGAGCGACCGCTCAGGACCGCTCGTGAAGCGTCCGCAACACGAATTCGGCGAACAGGCTGTTGGCCCACCCGAACCACTGCCGGCTGAATCGCTCCGGCTCGTCCACGTCGAAGCTCTCATGCATCAGCCCGGTGCCCGCCGTCGTCGCGAGCAGCACGTCGATCAGCGCCGCCCGCTCGCCGCTGGACGTCGAGGTGCTGCCTTGCATCGACAGCGCGATCGGCCAGACCCAGCCGCGCTCGGTGTGCGGACTGCCGATCCGCTGCGCCCGAACTGGTCGATGCCGACGCGGATCTCATCGGCCAAGGCCGCCGCCTCGGTCGCCAGCGCATCGTCGCGGAAGACCTGGCGGGCGATGCGGCCGAGTTGGTGGAGGCTGACGGCGGCGAACATGTTGGCCGGGACCAGGTAACCGTACGTGCAGGCGTCATCGCTCGGCCGGAATCCCGACCACACCATGCCGGTCTCGGCGCACTGCGCGCCGCGGCCGTCGCGGACCAGCGTTTCGGTGGGCGGCAGGTGGTCGCCGGAGCGCTCGAAGCGGGTACGGCGAGGACGCCTCGTGCCGTTGCTCGGTGCGCATCACCGACACGATCGAGGCAAGCATCCGGTGTACGGCGTCGTCGAGATGCTCGACCGAAGCGGTCAGCTCCCACAGCCGGTGCGCGAGCCGGATCGGGTAGCACAGCGAATCGAGCTCGTACTTGCGCTCCCACACCCAGGGGCCCTGCACCGGCCGGTCCTCGTGCACCCGGGCGCCGGAGGCCGACTCGTTGAACGCGTTGGCGTAGGGGTCGATCGCGATCTGTGCGGCGTGTCGTCTGACCACCCCGGCGAGCATCCGGTGGATCTGTGGATCGTCGACCGCGAAGCGCAGGTAGGGCTCGACCTGCGCTGCGGAGTCACGCAGCCACATGGCCGGGATGTCCCCCGACCACGAAGATGGAACCGTCGGTCGCCGGCCGGACGGTCGTCTCGAGCGAGCTGCGCAGCGCCGCCTCGAAGGTGGCGAGCAGATCGTCCCGGTCCGGCCAGGCCTCGATGACGCGGTCGACCACCGCCGCCACAGGGTCGCTCACCACCGTGCCTCCGCCCGCGCGCGTGCGTCCGAGGTCACTCGCTCACCGCAATCAGGTCGCCGATGCGGCGGGCCGGCCGGCTCGCGCGTCAGTGGCCGTGGCGATCGCCCGATCCGCGCGCCTCCGACTCCAACCACGCGGCGGAGCGCAGCCGCGCGGCGACGGCCGCCGCGTCGTACGCCGGGCCGTCGATCTCGAAGTCCTCGAGCGCCTCGAGCAGGCGCCGCCGCGCCGTACGCCGGTCGGGGCCCCAGGCGGCCACCTCGGCCAGCAGCGGCTCGTAATACGGCGCGAGGCGGTCGCCCTTGCGATAGCTGGCATGCACCCGGATGCCGTCGCCGTCCGGGGCGTGCCACCGAGCGATCCGCACCGGCTCGATGGTCCCGACGGCCGAGACCCGCGCCGACACGGCGTAGCCGCCGTCGGTCGGGTCGTCGCCGGGCCGGAACGCGTCCGGATCCAGTGCAGGATCGTCGTCGGCGGCGATCGAGAGCTGCTGCTCGACGAGGTCGAGGCCGGTGACGAGTTCGGTGACGGAGTGCCCGATCTGCAAGCGGTCACGGGACGTCACGAAGGCGGGCACGTCCCGCTGCGGCCCCGTCAGTGCGAGATCGACGGTGGCCAGCCCCACCAACCCGACGGCCTCACCGAAGCGGGCCGCAGCGTGCTCGGCGACCGCCCGCACAGGGTCGGGGATCGCGGCCGGCGCCTCGACCACCGTCGGACGGTCGGCCGCCTGCAGCGTGACCGTGCGGGTGCCGAGGACGAGGACCTGGCCGTCGCCGAGACCCAGCAGCTGCACCTCGAGATCCGCTGGTACGCCGTCCGGCGCGGCGGGCAGCTCGGCCCCGGCAAGCGCCGCCGCCTGGCGGGCGGCATCGGTGCGCACCGAGAGGGTCGCCGGCCCCGGGCCGATCCAGGTGAGTCCGGCTGCCGTCACCGCTGCCGCGGCGGCGGGCTCCTCGGCCACGAACGCCCGCCCGGGGTGCAGCGCCTCGGCGCCAGCGACCTCGGCGGCCTCGATCAGCCGCTCGACGTCGTTGTAGGACTCGTCGGCGTCGGTCCCGCCGAGCAGGATCGCCTCGTCGGCCAGCCGGGTATGCATCGCATGGCGATCGGCGTCCGAGTGGACGGTGACCGCCTTGACCCCGAGCCGGTGGCAGGTGCGCATGACCCGGCAGGCGATCAGCCCGCGGTCGGCGACCAGCACGCTCTCGAACACCCTGGCCGCCTCTCTCGGTCTCGCCCGTGCCTGCGGCTGTCCCCGTCCATGCCAGAATCTATCCACCCGCACGGACAGCCACCGGCCGCCCCACGACGGGCGGCGTACAGAGAGGGAGAGCACCCGATGGCGAAGAGCGCCCGCAAGCGCAAGGCCCGCCGCAAGAACCGCGCCAACCACGGCAAGCGGCCCAACAGCTGACTCCGAGCGCGCCGGCGCCCGGTCAGGTTTCAGTCGTCGGTCGGCGCCGGGCCGGAGCCGAATTGACCCGTCTCGAGGCGGCCCGACTCGGATTGGACGGTCTCGAACCGGGCGGACTCGACCGTTCCCGACTCGAGGTGCACCGACGCGAGACGGGTGCGGACCGACTTGCGCAGCGTGTCCGGCGCCTTCTCGCCCCCGCACTTGCGACGTACCAGCTCCTTGACCTCGTGCAGCACCCCGACGTATTCCAGGCATGGCGAGCAGGCGTCGAGGTGATCGGCGATCGCCGAGCGCCGCGTGTCGTCGCACTCGTCATCCAGGAAGCGGTAAACGTCGGTCAGGATCGCCGCACACTCGGTGGGTACGACGGTCGTGCCGTCATCGGTGCCCTGATCGAAACCCGCGGTCATGACCGGCTCCCCTCGACCGAACCGCTGACACCACTGGATTCGGCATCGGGAGGATCAGTGGGCACGGGACGAGTGAATCCCCGATCTCGGGCGTAGTCGGCCAGCCGCTCCTGCAGGGCGCGGCGGCCACGGTGCAGCCGGGACATCACGGTGCCGATCGGCGTCCCCATGATCTCGGCGATCTCCTTGTAGGCAAAGCCTTCGACGTCGGCAAGGTAGACGGCCAGCCGGAAGTCCTCGGGGAGTTCCTGCAGCGCGTCCTTGACGTCTGAGTCAGGCAGGTGATCGAGCGCCTCGACCTCGGCGGACTTCAGCCCGCTCGACGTGTGCGACTCGGCCGCGGCGATCTGCCAGTCCTCGATCTGCTCGGTCATGGACTGCTGCGGCTGGCGCTGGCGCTTGCGGTATCCGTTGATGAAGGTGTTGGTCAGGATCCGGTAGAGCCAGGCCTTGAGGTTGGTGCCCTCCCGGAACTGGTGGAAGGCGGCGTAGGCCTTGACGAACGTCTCCTGCACCAGATCCTCGGCGTCCGCCGGGTTGCGGGTCATTCGCATCGCGGCCGCGTAGAGCTGGTCGAGGAAGGGCAGCGCGTCGCGCTCGAACCGCGCACGTCGCTGCTCGGCCGTCTCCTCCGGAGCTCGTTCCGTCTCCTCGCTGACCGACTGGTCCGACACCCCGCCTCCTGTCCGCAGCGGCCCGGTCGCTGAGCGGTCGCGCTCCTCGATCGGGGCGGGCCCTGCAGGAGGCGAGCTTACGCGGGTTGGCGCTACGTTCCCGCGACCTGTCCCGTCGCTCCCGGCGTCCCAGCCACGGCACCTGCGCGCGTCGTACGTCGCTCGCGCGCAGTCACGGCTCGCGTTCGCGTGATCCAAGACCTGTGCGGCAGAGACCTGCGCGGCAGACTCGACGACCATGAAATCTCCGTAGCGACCTGTGGTGCGCCGGAGGAAACAAATGCGGGCCGCGATCAGCACGACCGCGGCGCACCAGCGCTGTGTAGTTCCGGTAACCGCTCCGGCCGCCGGCTGATTCCCCGGCCGGCGCGAGATCAGGGTTCGGCCGAGCCCTCGCGGTAGATCCTCGCCTCGAGGATCTTGCCGCCGCCCAGCGAGAAGAAGCCGGCGATCGCGGCGAGGCGTTGCGTTCCGTCCTCGCCGGTCCAGGTCTCCGTCAGCTCGGCCGCGACGACGGTGCCCGAGGCGAGGACGCGGCGGACCGCCAGCCTGGGCTGGAGGGCATCGAAGGCACCGGTGAAGAGGGCACGGATCTCCTCGGTCCCGCGGTAGGTGTCGGTGCCGGTGCTCCACACGGCATCGAGTGTGAAGCCCGACATCACCCGCTCGATGTTGCCCGAATTGACGGCGGCGACGTGATCGCGGATCAGGCCCTCACTCATTCCCCGACCGTACGCACTTGCGCACCGTGCGCACTCAGAACAGCGTCGCCGGGGTGTCGGCGGCGGGTTTGTCCGGCCGCTGCAGGTCCGGCCCGTTGTTGGCGACGTTGCCGACGGCGGAGCCGACCGGGCGGATCTCCAAGGACCGCAACAGCTCGGCGGACGGATCGAGCATCGGCGTGGGATCGGGCATCCCGGGATCGAGCCACGTGGTCCAGCGCTCGTCCGGGAGCGCGAGCGGCATCCGGTCGTGGATCTCGGCGAGCTCGCCGGCCGACGCGACCGTGATGATCGAGCACGAGACGACCCATGCGTCGGTCTTCGGTGCCTTCCAGAATTCGTAGACCCCGGCCAGGGCGACGCCGGCCGGGCGGGTCAGGTAATAGGCCTGCTTCTTGGGCGAGTCGGGCCGCTTGGCCCACTCGTACCAGCCGTCGGCGGGCACCAGGCAGCGACGTACGGCGGCGGCCTTCTTGAACGCTCCCGACGTCGTGAGGGTCTCGGCCCGCGCGTTGAACATCCGGGAGCCGACCGTGACATCGTCGGCCCAGGAAGGGATCAGGCCCCACCGCATCGGCTCGAGCACCCGGGCGGCGCTGGAATGCCGGACGCGGACCGTGTAGACCGTGTCGGTGGGCGCGACGTTGTAGCTCGGATTCGGGGCGTCGACGTCGGCGGCGTGGTCCGGACCGGCGTCGGCCGACGCCTCCCACTCGGCCTCGAACTCCGCCGCGAGGTCGCCGGGGCCGCGCGTCGAGGAGTACCTGCCGCACATGCGTCCAACGTACCGGCAACCGGCACGACCCCCCGTTCTGCGGCGGATGCCGCCTGCTGCGGCTCCGCCCGAGGGGCGCCGGTCGGGCAAACTGGGGACATGACGTTCCCTTGGGCCGCGCCCCGCGCGCGAGACGCGCTCGACGCGACGGTCGTCGTACCCGGATCGAAGTCCGTGACCAATCGCGCGCTCGTGCTCGCGGCGCTCGCCGACGGGCCCAGCCGGCTCGCGCGCCCGCTGCGCGCCCGCGACACCGACCTGATGGTGCGCGCGCTGCACGCGATGGGTACGACGATCGAGGATCGCGGCGAGGACTGGGCCATCACCCCGCGACCGCTCGCGGGACCGGCCGACGTCGACACCGGGCTTGCCGGCACCGTTATGCGGTTCGTCCTGCCGGTGGCGGCGCTGGCCTCGGGACCGGTCCGGTTCGACGGCGACGAGCGGGCCCGCGAGCGCCCGCTCGGACCCCTGATCGGCGCCCTGCGGGGGCTCGGTGTCCACATCGACGACGGCGGGCGCGGAGCCCTGCCGCTGGCGGTCCAAGGCACCGGCGCGGTCGACGGCGGCGCCACCAGCCTGGACGCGTCCGGATCGTCGCAGTTCATCAGCGCGCTGCTGCTGGCCGGGGCGCGGTTCGACAAGGGTGTCGAGATCCGTCATACCGGCGCGAGCGTCCCCTCGCTGCCGCACATCGAGATGACGCTCGCGATGCTGCGCGCCGCGGGCATCGACGCCGAGGCGGGCGGCACGACGGTGTGGCGGGTGCGTCCCGGCCGGATCCGGGCCCGAGACCTGGTGATCGAGCCGGACCTGTCCAACGCCGCGCCCTTCCTCGCCGCGGCGCTGGTCGCCGGCGGCAGCGTGACCGTGCCGGACTGGCCGGGCGAGAGCACCCAGCCCGGCGACGGGCTGCGCGACCTGCTCAGCCGGCTCGGCGGCGTCGTACGGCGTACCGCCGGCGGGCTGTCCGTCACCGGGGGTGGCCGGATCCAGGGCATCGACGTCGACCTGCACGGGGAATCCGAGCTCACCCCCGTCATCGCCGCGGTGTGCGCGCTCGCCGACGGACCGTCGCGATTGCGCGGCGTCGCGCACATCCGCGGCCACGAGACCGACCGGCTGGCCGCCCTCGCGACCGAGCTAACCGAGCTCGGCGGCTCCGTCGACGAGACCGATGACGGCCTGAGGATCACACCGAAACCCTTGCACGGCGGGGTCTTCCGCAGCTACGCCGACCATCGCATGGCGCAGGCGGGCGCGCTGATCGGGCTGGCCGTCGACGGCGTCTCGGTCGACGACATCGGGTGTACGAGCAAGACCCTGCCCGATTTCCCCGGCCTGTGGGCGGGTGTGCTGCGAGGCCGGCGCTGACCGGGCCGGCCGGGCGGCACCTCACCGAGGACGACGTCCGCGTGCGCCCCGGTCGCCGGAGCAGCCGACCGCGCAGCAAGCAGCGGCCCGCGCACCAAGACGCCTCGCCCGGCTTCGTCGTTGCCGTCGATCGTGGCCGCTACACCTGCTCGGTCGCCGGTCAAACCGTCGTCGCGATCACGGCCCGCGAGCTCGGCCGGGCTGCGGTCGTGGTCGGCGACGACGTGGCCCTTGTCGGGGACCGGTCCGGCTCCGGCGGCAGCCTCGCCCGCATCGTCCGCGTCGAGAAACGGCGTACCGTGCTGCGGCGCACCGCCGATGACGACGACCCGATCGAGCGGATCATCGTCGCCAACGCCGACCAGATGCTCATCGTCACCGCGCTCGCTGACCCGCCGCCGCGCTACGGGCTCGTCGACCGTTGCCTCGTCGCGGCGTACGCCGGCGGCCTGGCACCGATCCTGTGCCTCACCAAGTCCGACCTGGCCGACCCGGCGCCGGTGATCGAGGCCTACCGCGACCTCGACCTCCCCGTCATCACCAACCGGTACGACGAGCCACTCGACGACGTGATCGCGCGCCTTTTCGGGCACGAGACCGTCTTCGTCGGGCACTCCGGGGTGGGCAAGTCGACGATGGTCAACGCGCTGGTCCCCGACGCCGACCGCGCGGTCGGCCGGGTCAGCGCCATCGGCAGGGGCCGGCACACGTCGTCCTCCGCGGTCGCGCTGGCGTTGCCCGAGCACGCCGGCTGGGTCATCGACACACCCGGATTGCGATCCTTCGGCCTCGCCCACGTGGCCCCCGGTGACCTGCTGGCCGCGTTCGGCGACCTCGCGCCCGGCGCCGAGCGCTGCCCGCGGGGGTGCGAGCACCGCGGTTCGCGCGACGAGTGCGCGCTGGACGCCTGGGTCGCCCACGCTCACGCCAGCCTCGCCCGGCTCGAGTCCTACCGGCGGTTGCTCGCGGCTCGCACCGCCGCGACCGGACCCGGCGAGCGATAAGCGGCCAGTAGCCTCTTGGGCATGCCCGCCGCCAGTAGCTACGCAGATGATCTGTCCCTCGCCCATCTGCTGGCCGACGACGCTGACTCCATCACCATGTCGCGCTTCCGGGCCGGCGACCTGCGGGTCGACACGAAGCCTGACATGACCCCCGTGACCGATGCCGACACGACGGTGGAGCGGGTGCTGCGCGGCAAGTTGGAGCAGGTACGCCGCCGCGACGCGGTGCTCGGCGAGGAGATGGGGCGCAGCGGCAGCGCGGCGCGCTGCTGGGTGATCGACCCGATCGACGGCACCAAGAACTTCGTGCGGGGCGTGCCAGTCTGGGCCACGCTGATCGCACTGATGGACGATGACGAGGTGGTGGCCGGCGTGGTCAGCGCGCCGGCGCTGAACCGGCGGTGGTGGGCCGCCCGCGGCACCGGTGCCTACACCGGCAAGAGCATGTCGTCATCGACGCCGTGCCATGTCTCCCGCGTGACGGCGATCAACGACGCGAGCCTGTCCTATTCGAGCATCGGCGGATGGCGCGACGCGGACCGGCTGCAGTCCTTCCTCGACCTGGAGGACAGGGTGTGGCGGGCCCGCGCCTACAGCGACTTCTGGTCCTACATGCTCGTGGCCGAGGGCGCCGTCGACGTCGCCTGTGAGCCCGAGGTTTCCCTGTGGGACCTCGCCGCGCTGGCCGTGATCGTCGAGGAGTCCGGCGGCCGGTTCACAGCACTTGACGGGACCCGCGGGCCGTCCGGCGGCAGCGCCGTCGCGACGAACGGCCTGCTGCACGACGAGGTCCTCGGGCTCATCGGCGGCTGATACGGCGCACGGGCTCAACCACCCAGCGCGGCGCGGGCGGACGCGTGGGCGGTCCGGTCGATCCCGTCGCCGTACCCGAACGTGCCGCCCAGGGCGATGTGCGGGTGGCTTCGGCAGGTGGTCTCGACGGTGAGGTCGTCGGTCAGGTCGCTCGACGCGCCCACCGGACTGTCGCCGTCGGCGTTGGCCTCGGCCACATACGCCGTCACCGCCCGCGCGACCGCGTCAACCGGCAGGAAGTCCGTGCCGGTCCGGGACCTCGACCCGGCGAGATCCGCGAAGTCGATGGCCTGAGCGCCGGCCAGCGCGGCGCCGTCGCACACCGACTGCAGGTCGCGCTGGGCCAGGAACGCGCTGCCCGCCGCGGTCGTGACCATGACCAGCGTCGCTGCGACCACCAAGGCCATCAGGATCATCGGCAGCATCGATCCATCGTCCCGCCAGCCCCGATCGCCGGCGGTGCCTCGCCGGCGCAGCCATCGTCGTACCCGCATGCTGCCTCCCGATCCGGGCAGGCTACCGGGTACGCCGTCCGCCGGCGCGATCCGCTCGAGGGACCCTGTGGACCGTAGGGTTCCGGCATGGGGACCATCGACCTCAACGCCGATCTCGGTGAGGGCTTCGGCAACTACCGCATGGGCGACGACGAGGCGCTGCTCGGCATCGTCACCAGTGCCAGCGTGGCCTGCGGCTTCCACGCCGGCGACCCGCTGATCATGCGGCGGGTCTGCGCGACCGCCGCGACCAACGGGGTCGCCGTCGGTGCGCACGTGAGCTACCGGGACCTCGCCGGATTCGGCCGCCGGCCCATGCACATCGCGCCCGAGGAGCTGGCCGGTGACGTGCTCTACCAGCTCGGCGCATTGCAGGCCTGCGCGAAAGCCGCCGGCACGACGGTGGCCTACGTCAAGGCGCACGGCGCGCTCTACAACACGATCGCCGTCGACCCGGACCAGGCCGGCGCCGTCGTCTCGGCCGTGTGTGCGTTCGCGCCCGGTCTGCCGGTGCTCGGGTTGCCGGGATCCGCGTTCCTGACCCTCGCCGCCACGGCCGGGCTGCGGCCGGTCACCGAGGCCTTCGCCGACCGGGCGTACGACGCCGGCGGGCACCTGGTCCCGCGCGCCCGGCCCGGCAGCGTCCTGCACGACGCCGACGAGATCGCGGCCCGCTGCGTACTGCTGGCCACCGAGCGGCGGGTCACCGCCGCCGACGGCACCGACGTCGTCGTCGACGCGGGCTCGATCTGCGTCCACGGGGACACCCCCGGCGCCGTCGCTATCGCCACACGGGTCCGGGCCGCGCTGGGCGCTGCCGGCGTGCGGCTGGCACCCTTCACGCCGTGACCGGACCCACCGCGCACCCGTACGGCGAGCGGGCCGTGCTCTTCGACTTCGCCGAGAGTGCCGCCGTGCTCACGGCGTACGACGTGCTCCGCCGCGCCGGGCGCGCCGACGTGGTCGATCTCGTGCCGGCCGAGCGCTCGCTGCTGGTCCTCACCCCCGGGCGGCCGCGCGTCGAGGAGCTGCGGGCCGTCCTCGCCGCCGCGGGCGCCGCGGGCGATGAGGACCGGCCGTCCCCGCTCGTCGAGATCCCGGTGCGCTATGACGGGCCCGACCTGGACGAGGTCGCGGCCACGCTCGGGCGGTCGCGCGAGGACGTGATTGCCACGCATGCGGGCGGTGCATACGTCAGCGCGTTCTGCGGATTCGCGCCCGGGTTTGCCTACCTCACAGGGATCTCAGCCGATCTGCAGCTGCCGCGTCGGGCCTCGCCCCGGGTCCGCGTCGAGTCCGGCTCGGTAGCCGTCGCCGGGCACTACACCGCGGTCTACCCGACCGCGTCGCCCGGCGGGTGGCACCTCCTCGGCCGGACCGACGCGAGCGTGTGGGATCTGGACCGCGACCCACCCGCGGTGCTGACACCAGGCACCCGGGTGCGGTTCGTTCCGGTGGAGCCGCGATGACGCGGGCGGTCGGGGTGATCGCCCCGGGTCCGCTCACCACGATCCAGGACCTCGGCCGGCCCGGATACGCCGCGCTCGGTGTCGGCCGCTCTGGCGCCGCCGACCCGGTGGCGTGCCGGCTCGCCAACCGGCTGCTCGGCAATCGCGATCCGGCCGCGGCCCTGGAAGCGACGCTGGGCGGGCTCACGATCAGGGCTCACGGCCCCGTGACCGTGGCCGTCACGGGCGCGCCGTGCCCGCTGCGCCGGGACGGGCGCCCGGTGCGGGCCGCCGAGCCGGTGCGCCTCGATACGGGCACGACGCTCGAGCTCGGTACGCCGCCGACGGGATTGCGCAGCTATGTCGCCGTCCGCGGCGGATTCGACGTCCCGCCGGTGCTCGGCTCCCGCTCCTGTGACGTCCTTGCCGGGCTCGGACCGCCGCCGCTGCGGGCGGGTGACGTCCTCGCTGTCGGCACGGACCCGGCGACGCCGATGCCCGCCACCGACGTTGCCGTGACGGCCGTGCCGTTCGGATCGGCGGCGCTGGAGGTGTCGCCGGGACCGCGGTGCGTCGTGGCCGACCTTCGGCCACTGCTGCACGGCCGATACGTCGTGACGGCGGACTGCGATCGCGTCGGCGTACGGCTCGACGGCCCACCGCTGCCGACGGACGCCGGGGCCACTGCGCCCTCCGAGGGCGCCGTGACCGGAGCAGTGCAGCTGCCGCCGGACGGACGGCCCATCGTCTTCCTCACCGACCACCCCACGACCGGCGGCTATCCGGTGGTCGCGGTGCTGACCCAGCGGGCGATCGGGACCGCGGCTCAGCTCCGGCCCGGTCAAGGGGTGCGCTTCGTGCCGGCTGTCCCCGACCGGGTCACGGCGGAGCCACAGGGGTGACTGACGTCCAGCGCGCGGGTGAGCGCGCCTGATGGGATCGCCTTTCGGTAGGCAAACGGCCTATGGTGGACTCAACCGATCGGAGAGGCGGCGGGCCGTGCAGCGTCAGTACTGCTCCGTCCCACAGTGCCGCAAGCGCGTCACGCATGTGCTGGCGCTCCGCGACGAGCCCGACCTCTATCTGTGCGATGAGCACGCGGAGAGCGCGTCCGCCGGTCTGCGGGACCTCGACCGGGTCACCGTCCACGAGGTCGGGCTCCCCGAGGGCCCGTAACCGCACGGTCCGCTACCTCTTGCCGCGCGTGCGCGTCTGGACACTCACGCCGCCGATGATCGAGAGATAGCGGAGCCGGATCGTCGGCGCATCCGCCCGGTCGGCATCCACGTGCACGCTCTGCCCGCCGAGCACGGAGAAGCCGGACAGGACGACGCGGACACCGGGCGGGACGACGATCGTCACGCCCCCGATCAGGGCCACGTGCGTCACCTCGACCTCCGGTGCCGACAGCGAGGCCTCGCGGGCATCGATGTCGAGCCCGCCGACGAGCGCGACCGCGACCGTTCGGCGCGCCAACGTCCAGCGCCCGCGACGGGTCATCCCCCCGATCGGGGTGACATGCCATTCCTTGTCGCGACCGCCCTCGCTCGTTCTTCCCGTCGGCGCGCCGGCGGCTGCGGGCAGGTCCCGGACCGTGGCCCGCGCCTCCTCGATCGTGCTGGCACCGTAGACGACGTCGGCCCGCTCGCTGAACTCCTCGAGCGTGAGCCGGCCCTCGCCGCACGCGGCGGTCAGCCGGGCGACCAGCGCGTCGCGCTCGTCGTCGCTGATCCTGATGCCGGTGGCTCCCGCCCGGGCGCTGTCCGCCGGCTCGCTGCCGTCGGGACGGCCGTCATCGGGAACGCGGCCGTTCGAGCCGTCGGTCATCATCGGTCCTCCACGCGGGCAGGCGCCAGTGCCGCCGTGGCTACGGCACCACCGGATTTCGGCGGCCCCGCTGCCAAGCGTCATGACGACCGAGACCGGCCTGACCGCTGCGGGCGCCAACCTGGCACCCGTGCCGGACGATCTGCGGCCCGACTACCCCACCCGGCTGCCGGGCCGCCTGGCCCGCATCATCGCCACACCACGGCCGATCACCGACGGCGAGCGGCGTACGGCGCGCGACTCGATCGTCGACGTCGTGTGCATGCTGATCGCCGCCGGCATCGGCGCGGTGCTCTGGAACGGCCTCCTGCCGCACTTCGGGTCCGGTCCGCTGCAATGGATCGATCTCGGGACGGGCGTGCTCTGCGTGGCCGTAACCTGGTTCCGGCGCCGCTGGCCGATCCCCATCGCCATCATCACCACACTGGCCACGACCTTCTCCAGCGCGGCCGTGGGCGCGGGAATCGTGGCCATGTTCACCGTCGGCGTGCACCGGCGGTTCGGCCCGCTCGCCGCGGTGGCGGTGCTGGGCATCCTGTGCGGCGTCCCCTACGACACGATCGTCGCTGATCGGCTCGGCGCTGATCGGCTCGGCGCTGATCGGCTCGGCGACAGGGCGTCCGGCGGCCGGATCGGGGCGCCGTCGGGCTGGGGTATCGGCCCGCGCAGCAGTGGGTCAGCGGTGCGCCGCATCCAGGTCGTCAACCGGGCGTCGAGATCGTGCCGGACGTCGGCGTACGCCGGATCGTCGGCCACGTCGTGCCGCTCCTGCGGGTCGAAGAGCAGGTCGTACAACTGCACCGCGGCGACCGGACGATCGGCCCAGCCGGCCTCGACCCAGTGCTGCTTGCTCGCCGTGTCGTCGACGTTGGCCAGCGGCTTGTGCGACGGACCGCCCCAGTCCACGTCTGCCCCGTTCGACCGGATCAGCTTCCACCGTCCGGTGCGGATGGCGCGGTGCGGTTCGTACGCCGCGTGATAGTTGATCTCGGCGAAGATCTCCCGATCCGGATCGTCCGGCAGCGGCACCAGCGAGCGCCCCTGCAGCCAGGACGGGTGCGGTACGCCGGCCAGATCGCAGATCGTCGGGTAGAGATCGAGGTGCGACACCGGCGCATCGACCACGCGGGCGCCGGTGAAGGGCTCTGGTCCGGCCAGGATCAGCAGCACGCCGATGCCGTGGTCGGTCAGCGTGCACTTCATGCCGGGCAATGCGACGCCGTGATCGGTCGTGGCGATGACCAGCGTGCTCGGCGCCAGTCCCGTCTCGTCGAGGGTGCGAAGGACGCGTCCCACGGCGTCGTCCATGGCCGCGGCCGAGGCGATGAACGAGGCCATGTCCGCCCGCGTCGGGGGCGAGTCCGGCAGCGGCGGCGGCGGCGCGACGTACCGGCTTTCGACCGGCGGGTAGCCGAAGACGCCAACGCCGGCGGGCGGATTGGCGACCGTGTGCGTCTCGGTGAACCCGACGGACAGGAAGAACGGTGCGTCATGCCCGCGGTGCAGGAAGTCCACCGCCGCCGCGCTGACCCCGGCAGCCCTCCCGTCACCGGTGTCCAGTTGCTCGTCGTACCCGATCGTCCGCGCCGCGGCCGGGCCTGCAGCGATGTGCTGCACACCGGCGAGCACCGCGCGGTAGCCGCCCGCGCGCAGCGGATGGATGACGTGCTGCCCGAAATCGTTGAGGCGGAAGCCGAAATGCGCCAGGCCGAGCATCCCCGACTGGTGCGGCCACTGCCCGGTGAGCAGCGCGGCGCGGCTCGGCGAGCAGGTCGGCGCCGCCGAGAACGCCTGCCGGAACAGGACACCGCGCTCGGCCAGGCCCTGCAGCGCCGGGGTCGGCACGGCGTGGCCATAGGGCTGGACGTAACGGCCGCTGTCGTGCGTGTGGATATAGATGATGTTGGGTGGCTGCCCGGTCATCGCGTCTCGCCTCCCCACTCACCGACTTCGGCCCGCGGCACGGCCGTGCCGCATTGGGCACAGTCTGGCGGGTTACGCTTCTGCAGCGAACGTGAGGGTCGGACCGATGGTCCGGGCACACACCCCAACCGGGAGGACGCTGGTGAGTTCAGTGCGGCAGGAGACGAATGCGGTGCGCCGCGCGCAGCGCCGGCGGTACGCCGTGACCGCGGCGGTGCTGGTCGTGCTCTCGTTGCTTGCGGCGTGCAGCAACAACTCGCAGGGCTCGGGGTCCAAGCCGTCCGCCAGCTCGGCCGCTTCGTCCGGGACGGCGTCCGTCGGCCCGACCTCCAAGGGCGCGACGACGCCGGCCCCGTCGTCGTCGCCGTCGCCGTCGTCGTCGTCGCCGTCGCCGTCGCCGTCGTCGGGGTCGGCGCCCAAGTCGACGAAGCCGAAGCCCAAGCCAAAACCGAAACCCAAGCCGAAGGGCCCGAAGGTCATCTTCAACACCGGCCAGCCGAACACCGTAACCCCGCGCCAGAAGGTCACCGTGTCCGTGCCGGACGGCACCATCAACGACGTGTCGCTCACCAACCCGAGGGGCTATGACGTCAAGGGCATCATGGCCCAGGACAACAAGTCCTGGACGGTGGCCGAGCCGCTCGCCTACAACCGGCTCTACAAATGGTCGGGAGACGCCGTCGGCAAGAACGGCGTGATCAGCAAGATCACCGGCTCCTTCACCACGGTCAAGCCCAAGAAGATCATTGCGGCGAACTTCGAATACATCAACGACGGTGCCATCGTGGGCATCGGCGCGCCGATCATGCTGCAGTTCCACGGGCCCGTCTACAACAAGGCGGCGGCCCAGAAGATGCTGAAGGTCGTCACCGACCCGCCGACGGCCGGCTCGTGGTCCTGGTTGCCGCCCATCAAGAGTGGCAAGGAGAATTGGAGCCGGGTCCACTGGCGCCCCAAGGATTTCTGGGCCGCCGGCACCAAGGTTTCCGTCTCCGTGCTGGTCTATGGCGTGGATTATGGTCAGGGCGGGTTCGGGGCCACCGACATGAGCCTCGACTTCAGGGTCGGCCGGGCCCAGATGACTACGGCGGACATGCAGGCGCACAGCATCGTCGTCCGCAACGGCAACCGGATCCTCTACAACTTCCCGGCGTCGTTCGGTCTCGAGACGGACAAGAACCGGATCACGCCGGTCGGTACCTACCTGGTGATGGACAAATACCTCAAGACCAACTTCAACAATCCGCGATTCGGCTACCACGTCAAAGTCAATTGGGCGACCCGATTATCAAATAACGGTGTCTTCGTGCACGCCTACGACAAGACCCTTGCCGATCAGGGCGTGCGCAATGTCAGCCACGGCTGCATCAACCTGAGTACCCAGCGCGCGACGCAGTTCTACAACTCGTCGCTGTTCGGCGACCCGGTCATCGTCACCGATCCGGGCCACCAAGCACCGCAACTCGGATCGAGCCGGGACGACATCTACGACTGGACCGTGCCGTGGGATCAGTGGCTCGAGGGCAGCGCCCTTCACAAGTAACCCATGGGTCAGGCCCGCTGAGCGGGCCTGCGGACGAGCGAGGAGTTGGTTCCGATTCACGTGCTGGTAACCGGTGGCGCCGGTTTCGTCGGGGCAAATCTGGTCCGGCGTCTACTGGCCGCCGGCGACGCGGTCACGGTGTTCGACAACCTGTCGAACGGGCGCCCGTCGTACCTCGAGGGCACCGACGCCACGCTGATCGAAGGCGATCTTCGGGACGCCGACGCTATTGCCGGCGCCGTCTCGGGGGCTGATGCGGTCGTCCATCTCGCCGCGGCCGGCTCGGTGCCCGACTCCGTCTCCGATCCCCGCGCCAACCTCGACAACAATGTGATCGGCACGTTCAACACGCTCGATGCGACCCGCCGCGCGGGCATCGAGCGGATCGTCCTCGCCTCGACGGGAGGTGCGATCATCGGCAATGCCCGGCCGCCGGTCAACGAAAGCACGCTGCCCAAGCCGATCTCGCCGTACGGGGCGAGCAAGCTGGCCTGCGAGGGTTACGCCCACGCGTTCTCGCACAGCTATGACATGCGGGCCATCTGCGTGCGGTTCGCCAATGTCTACGGCCCTTACAGCGGGCACAAGAAGGGCGCCATCACGGTGTTCTTCAAGGCGATCCACGACGGCACCCCGCTGACCATCTTCGCCAACGGCGAGCAGACCCGCGACTACCTTTACGTCGAGGACATCTGCTCCGGAATCGTGCTCGCGCTCGGCTCCGACGAGCCGGGCGGCAGCGTCTTCCATCTGGCCTCCGGGGTGGAGACCAATGTCAGCACCCTGGCCGCGGCGTGCATCAGGGCCGCCGGCCGCGACGACCATCCGCTGGACATCGACCCGAATCCGCGCAGCACCGCCGAGGTGGAACGCAACTTCGCGACTTACGACCTCGCGCACGAACGTCTCGGGTTCACCCCCCAGGTGGACCTGGCCGACGGGCTCGCCGAGACCTGGAATTGGTATTCCGAGCACGTCTTCAGCCAGTAGGAGCGGACCATGCGGGTCACCGACGTCCGCGTGTCCTTCCGTCAACGGCCGCACGCGGACGATCCGATACGCGACGCATTGCAGACACTGACCGGCGGCGGCTCGGTTTCGGTGGAAATCGACTCCGACGACGGCCTGACCGGCCGGTCCGAGACGTCGTTCGGTCGCCTCGACGGCGCGCCGCGAACGCTGGCCACCCTGATCTCGGCGGAATTGGCGCCGATCGTGCGCGGCAGCGACGCGGAGCTCGTCGGCGCCGTCGTCGAGGCCATGCGGGCGGAGACCGAATATCACGGCAGCAGCGGCGTGACGACGTTCGGGATCAGCGCGATCGACGTTGCCCTGTGGGATCTGCTCGGCCGGGCGCACGGCGTGCCGGCCTATCGGCTGTGGGGCGCCTGCCGTGACCGGCTGCCGGCCTACGCGATGGTCGGCTGGTCGAATTACGACCTCGACAAGCTGCGGGCGGTCTGCGCCGCCGCCGCCGAGCAGGGATTTCGCGGGGTCAAGATCAAGGTGGCCGCCGGCGACCTCGCCGATGACGTTGCCCGGATCGAGGCCGTCCGCGCCGAGGTCGGTGCCGGCGTCGCCGTCATGGTGGACGCGAACCAGGCGCTCGGCGTTGATGAGGCGATCCGGCGCGGGCTGGTCTTTGCCGATCTCGGTGTCGCGTGGTTCGAGGAGCCGTTGCCGGCGTACGACGTGCGCGGTTACGCCGAGCTGCGGCGACGCGTACCTGTCCCGATCGCGACCGGCGAGAATCTCTACACGGCGCGGGAGTTCCGTGACTTCCTCGAGGCCGGCGCAGTCGGGGTGATCCAGCCGGACCTGCGCCGCGCCGGTGGGCCGACGGCCATTCGCGAGATCGCGTCGCTGGCGGCGGCGTACGACGTCCCGTATGCCTCGCACGGGGGTGGCCCGGCAGCGCTGAGCCTGCTGATGGCCGGACCGACCGCGTGTTGGCTGGAGACGGGGCTGCGCTCCTCCCCCGAGGCCTTTCCCCGGCTCGAGGACGGCTGCGCCCTCGCGCCCGCGGGCCCGGGATTCGCGTGGCAGTGACGCTCCCCCACGTCGTCCTCACCGAGACCGGGACGAGGCTCACCCGCGCCTGGTGCTCGACTTCCCCGGCAATGGCGAGCTCGGCATAATTTCAGACGGCGACGACTAGCGCTCGAAATGCTGGTAATCGGTGGGGCTGGTCCAGGAGCCGCCCCACGACCAGCCTCGCGCCGCGAAGGCATTAACCACCGCGTCTGCGGCGTGGATCATGCCGCGCACCCGCTGGTCGCGATCGGCGTATTTCCGCGCGCTCTCCGGGTCGACCAGATTTCCTTTGATATACGGGTTTTCGAACGGATTGACGTCGATCGCTTTGCCGTAAGCGTGCTTGGACCAGCCGCCACCACCGGTGATGGGACGGCAGTTGAAGGCCGAGGTGTTGTCCGCGAGCATGGATTTCTCGTCGCTGCCGCCGTACGCCGCGCTCGGTTGCATCCGGCGAATCGGATAGCCGGATTCTCGGAGGCTTCCGAAGACGCGCACCACGCTCTCGGCAACGGACGCGGCGACGACGAGGGTGCCCCGATGCGTGCGGCCGTCGAAACCGAGGTAGCTGATCGACACCGCGCGAAGGTCCTCGGAACTGACCGGGCAGCCCGCGTGCCAGCTCGCGCCGAGCTCGGCGCGGGTGACCGGCCGGATCGGCACTGCCGAGGCTCGTGCCGACGAGGTCACCGGCGTCGCCGAGGTGGGCGTGGGCGGTGCCGGAGACCGAGCCGACCTGCCGGGGCGCGACCGGCTGAGGGTCGGCGCGGTGCTCTGCGACGCCGACCGAGACGGCACGGAACCCACCGAGGAGGACGGCGGCCCCGCTGACGACTCTCGGGCCGACGACCTCTGCTCGGCCGACTTCACCGAGCCGTGCGATCCGCAGCCCGCGACGAGGAGTGCGCCCGCGAAGACGGCGGCGCATCGCCGTACCGCCCGCTGCATCACCACCTCCGGATACGCTGCGCTCACCCAGCTACCCGAGGATCACACACCCGCCGCGCCTGGCCGAGCAACCGAGCCACCGCGGCCGGTGCACGACTCGTCGCCCGCATCGCGGTCGGCTCGCGACACGCAGCCGGCGGGGATCGATTGCGGAGCACCGGAGATCGCATGACAGGCTCGTCACCATGACGCCGAGAGCCATTTCCCGCATCGCGATCGTCAACCGCGGCGAAGCGGCCATCCGGCTGATCCACGCCGTACGCGATCTCAATGCTCGAACCTGCGCCGGCGAGCGGCCGATGACGACCATCGCCCTCTTCACCGACGCCGAGCGGCATGCGATGTTCGTCCGGGAGGCCGACGAGGCGCATGGCCTTGGTCCCGCGGCAAACCGGCCGTATCTCGACCTCGCCGTGCTCGAGCGCGCGCTGGCCGAGACCGCCGCGGACGCCGTATGGGTGGGCTGGGGCTTCGTCGCCGAGGATCCGGCGTTCGCGGAGCTGTGCCGGCGGGTCGGCGTGAGTTTTATCGGGCCGAGCCCCGCGGCAATGCGCAAGCTCGGGGACAAGATCGGCGCCAAGCTGATCGCCGAGCGGGCCGGCCTGCCAGTGGCGCCGTGGAGCCACGGGTCGGTCGACACGCTCGAGGACGCCCTCGATCAGGCTCGGGGAGTCGGCTACCCGCTCATGCTCAAGGCCAGCGCCGGCGGCGGCGGTCGAGGCATCCGGCTGATCCGGTCCGCCGACGAGCTCCGCGAGGCGTATGTGCGGACCAGGGAGGAGGCGCAGCGCGCGTTCGGCAGCGGGGTGCTCTTCCTCGAGCAGCTTCTCACGGGAGCCCGTCACGTCGAGGTGCAGATCCTCGCCGACGGACAGGGCACCGCATGGGCGGTCGGGGTGCGTGACTGTTCGCTGCAGCGGCGCAACCAGAAGGTCATCGAGGAGTCGGCCTCACCGGTCCTCGCCGGCGGGCAGGTCCGCGAGCTGAAGGAGGCCGCCGAGCGGCTCGCCCTCGCCGTCGACTACGAGGGGGCCGGCACGGTGGAGTTCCTCTACCAGCCCGGGCAGCACAGGTTCGCCTTCCTGGAGGTCAACACCCGGCTGCAGGTCGAGCACCCCGTCACCGAGGTCACGACGGGGATCGACCTCGTCCAGGCCCAGATTCACATCGCCGGCGGGGGCCGGCTCGACGGGCCACGCCCGGCGGAGGTCGGTCACGCGATCGAGGCGAGGCTCAACGCCGAGGATCCCGACCGCGACTTCGCGCCCGCACCGGGCCGGATCTCGCTGCTGCGCCTGCCGGCCGGGCCGGGCACGCGCGTCGACACGGGCATGGGCGAGGGTGATGAGATCCCCGCCGACTTCGACTCGATGATCGCCAAGATCATCGCCTACGGCCGCGACCGCAACGAGGCCATCGCCCGACTGCGCCGAGCGGTCGGAGAGACGGCGGTCGTCATCGACGGCGGTACGACGAACAAGACCTTCCTGCTCGACCTGCTCGCGCAGCCGGAGTTCCTCGACGGCACGGCCGACACCGGGTGGATCGATCGAGCCCGCGCAGAGGGGCGGCTGGTCTCCCACGAGCACAGTGGCGTCGCGCTCGTCGCCGCCGGCATCGAGGCCTACGAAGCCGAGGAGCTGCTCGAGCGGACCCGCCTCTTCGAGACCTCCCGCGGCGGCCGGCCGCAGGCCCAGCACGAGGCCGGCCGGCCGCTCGAGCTCGAGCTGCGAGGTACGACGTACAAGGTCACGGTGCTGCAGACGGGACCCCGGCGCTTCCGCGTCGGCGTGCTCGCACCGGACGGCCGTACGGCACGGGTCGACGCCGAGCTCGAGCGCCTCGACGCCCACACCGCCCGCATCAGCGTCGGTGCCCGCACGCATCGGCTGCTCACCGCCGGTCACGGCCCGCTGCGCCTCGTCGAGATCGACGGGGTCGCCCACCGGGTGAGCCGGGACGAGGGCGGTGTGCTGCGGGCCCCCTCGCCCGCCTTCGTCGTCGCGGTCCCGGCGCCGCCCGGATCCGAGGTCGCTGCCGGCGAGCCCGTCGTCGTGCTCGAGAGCATGAAGATGGAAGCCGTCATCACGGCTCCGCTCGCCGCGACGGTGAAACAGGTCTTCGTCTCGGCCGGCAGCCAGGTGGAGACCGGCGCGCCGCTCGTGCGCCTGGAGCCGACCGGCGCGGGCAGCGAGCCGACCACGGCAGTCCCGGCGTGCGCCGGCGCCGACCTCGATCTTCCCGACGCCTCGGTCACCCCGACGGCCGATCCGCGCGACCGAGCGGCGCGATGTCGTGCCGAGCTGACCGCGTTGCTCCTCGGCTACGACGTCGATCCCGATGACGACGGCCATCTCCTGCAGAGTTACCTGCAGGTGCGTGATGAGCTCGCCGCAGCCGGCACGCCGTGCGTCGCCGACGAGGTGGACATGCTCGCGGTCTTCGCCGACATCGCCGAGCTGGGCCGCAACCGCCCGGTCGACGAACAGGAGCACACCGAGCACACCGTGCACAGCCCGCGGGAGCACTTCCACAGCTACCTGCAGAGCCTGGACGCCGATCGCGGCGAGCTCCCCGACTCGTTCCGGGACCGGCTCTCCCGGGTGCTGCGGCACTACGGCATTGCTGGGGGCATTTCTGGGGACGTCAATGGGCACGCCAATGGGGGCGCCAATGGGGGCGTCACCGGGAGCACCACCGGGCTCGACCGCACGCCTGAGCTCGAGGACGCCGTCTTCCGGGTCTTCCTCGCCCAGCAGCGGTCCACCCTAGACGTCGCCCTGGCCACGTCGATCCTGCAGCGGTGGGTGGCCGAGCCATGTCCTCCGGACGGGACGGCTCGGCTGGCCCGCGAGGTGCTCGACCGGCTCGTGCTCGCCACCCAGCGACGCATCCCGGTCGTCGGAGATCTCGCTCGCAGCGCCCGGTTCCGGTGGTTCGACCAACCGCTCGTCGATGCCGAGCGGGCCAGCGTGCTGGCCGACGCCCGGCGGCAGGTCCAGCACCTGGCGGCCGATCCCGAGGGGGCGGACCGCGCGGCCCGGATCGATGCGCTCGCCGCCATTCCCGAGCCGATCGTCGGATTTCTCTTCGATCGGCTCCGGGACGGCGTACCCGACTACGAGCCGATGCTCGAAGTGCTCATCAGGCGGCACTATCGCGAGCATGCGCTCGACGCGCGGCCGAGATCGGTTGACGGCCGGCCGTTCGCCGTCGCGGATTACGTGCTCGACGGGCAGGCAGTCCGTCTCGTGTCGACCGTCGGCCTCGTCTCCGAGCTCACGCCGAACGGCGGGCTGATCGGCGCAGTCCAGGCGCAGGTGGCCGATCGGGGAGTGGGCCAGCAGGCGGTGGTCGACCTCTACCTCGGCTGGCCGGATGCCCCCGACGATGCTGATGGGACGGCTGCGCAGCTGGTCGAGATGCTCGCGCCGCTCGCCGCCGATCCCGGGCTGCGGCGCGTCGCGGTCGCTGTCGGCCCGCGCGGGGACCGGCCGGTCCGCTACTACACCTTCCATCGTGACGACGGCTCCATCGACGCTCGCATCGTCGAGGATCGGCTCGTTCGCGACATGCACCCCATGGTCGGCCGGCGGCTGAATCTGTGGCGCCTCCGCGAATTCGACGTCGTCCGCCTGCAGGCACCGGCCGACGTGCTCCTCTACCGCTGCACGGCGCGGGGTAACCCGGCCGATCGACGGCTGGTCGCCATGGCGCAGGTGCGGCAACTGGTCGTCGTACGCGGCGACGACGGGACCGTGACGTCGCTGCCGCACGTCGAGCGGGCGGTCGCGAACTGTATCGAGGCCATCCGGCGCGAGCGAGCCGCCGAAGGCGGGCATCTCGACGGCAATCTTGTGTGGGTGCAGCTCTGGCCGGTGGTCGAGGCACCGCTCGAGCAGCTCACGGCGCTGCAATCGAAGATCGTGCCGCTCAGCGTCGACGCCGGAATCGACGAGGTGGTCGTCCAGGGTCGGGTGGCGACCGGAGACGGTGCGGCCGCCCCCGTCGTGGCGCGGTTCCACTCCCAGCCCGGATCGGGCGTCGGAGCGAGCATCGAGCCGCCGCCGACCGAGCCGCTGCACCCGCTCGACGACTACGCGGAGAAGGTGCAACGCGCTCGGCGGCGAGGCCTGCTCTACCCCTACGAGCTGCAGGCGCTCATCGCCGGGCGCGGTGGTACGTCGACGGAGTACGACCTCGAAGACGGCGACCGGCTGGCGCCGGTCGACCGGCCCTACGGCCTCAACACGGCCGGGATCATCGTCGGCGTGGTCTCCACGCCGACCGCTGTCTGTCCCGAGGGCGTGACCCGCCTGATCATGTGTGGTGATCCGACCCGTGCCCTCGGGGCGGTCTCCGAGGCGGAGTGCCGGCGGATCGTGGCCGCCCTCGATCTCGCCGAGCAGATGAAGGTGCCCATCGAGTGGTTCGCCGTCTCGGCGGGCGCGCGGATCGCCATGGACTCCGGCACCGAGAACATGGATTGGGTGGCCCGCGCGCTCAAGCGCATCGTCCAATTCACCCAGTCCGGAGGCGAGATCAATATCGTCGTCGCCGGCATCAATGTCGGGGCCCAGCCCTACTGGAACGCCGAGGCCACGATGCTCATGCACACCAAGGGCATCCTTGTCATGACGCCGGACAGCGCGATGGTGTTGACCGGAAAGCAGACGCTCGACTTCGCCGGTGGCGTCTCCGCCGAGGACAACTTCGGAATCGGCGGATACGACCGGGTCATGGGACCGAACGGGCAGGCGCAGTATTGGGCACCAGATCTGACCGGTGCACGCGACATTCTCATGGCTCACTATGCGCACAGTTACGTCGTGCCCGGCGAGCAGCGACCGCGCCGCGCGGCCACGACCGACCCCGTCGACCGGGACATCACGCCCTATCCGCACTCCGCCCCTGGGACCGAATTCACAACGGTCGGTGACATCTTCTCGGCCCGCACAAATCGCGACCGGAAGAAGCCATTCGACATTCGCACCCTCATGCGGTCGGTGTCGGACCAGGACCACCAGCCGCTGGAGCGCTGGGCCGGCATGGCCGACGCCGAGACCGCCGTCGTGCAGGACGTGCATCTCGGTGGCCTGCCGGCGACGTTGATCGGCATCGAGTCGAAATCGGTGCCAAGGCGCGGATATCCGCCCAGCGACGGGCCCGACACCTACACGGCGGGCACGCTCTTTCCCCGGTCGTCGAAGAAGGTTGCCCGCGCCATCAATGCGGCGAGCGGAAACCGTCCGGTCGTGGTGCTCGCAAACTTGTCCGGCTTCGACGGCTCGCCCGACTCGATGCGGCACCTCCAGCTCGAATACGGTGCTGAAATCGGCCGTGCGGTCGTCAACTTCGACGGGCCGATCGTCTTTGTCGTGGTCTCCCGTTACCACGGCGGCGCGTTCGTCGTCTTCTCGAAGGCGCTCAACCCGCAGATGACCGTGCTCGCCGTCGAAGGATCCTTCGCGTCCGTCATCGGCGGCGCACCGGCAGCCGCGGTCGTCTTCGCGCGCGACGTGGACGCCCGCACGGCCGATGACCGCCGGGTCAGGCAACTCGACGGCGAGGTCAACCGGGCGCAGGGCGCCAAGCGGGCCCAGCTCGCCACCGAGCTCGCCGAGCTGCGCACCACCGTCCGCGCCGAGAAGATCGGCGAGGTCGCGACGGAATTCGACGCCGTGCACAGCATCCAGCGAGCGGTGGGTGTCGGCTCCGTCGACGAAATCATCGCGGCCGCCGATCTGCGGCCACGCATCGTCGCCGCACTCGAGGCCGATCACTGCGTCGACTGACGGAAGGCGCCAGCACCGGCGAGCTGACCGCGATGAGAGGTGCGGAGAGGTACTGACCGTGGTTCACCATCTGGATACCTCAGCGCTCGTCAAGCTCGTCGTGGCCGAGTCCGCGCGTGACGTCCGGTGGGGCGGGTGGGTCTCGAACCCACGACCGACGGATTATGAGTCCGCTGCTCTGACCGACTGAGCTACCGCCCCGGCGCTGGGCCAGCCTACGAGATCAGGGACGGCGTACCGAAATGGGCTTGCCACGATGCGTCCGATCGGCCACGCTCTGGGCAGACCCCACGCGACCGGTTGACTTGTCGGCGCGTCCCGAGAGCGAAGGAGGACCACGATGTTCGCCAGCGTGCTGGGCACTCACGTGCCCGCAACATCCCTCCCCGCCTCCACGGTCTCGCCGCGCAGCTGAGCGCGGTACGCCGACCTGGGGCGGCTCATCCCCTGGAGTTCACCAGTGCCACGCAAGTTCGACCTGTACGACGACGATGCCCCTGACGGCCGGCCGCGCCACCGCGACGATCACGAGCGGGCGGCCGCGCGCGTCATGCGCACCCGCACCCGCGCCAAGGTTTTCGACGACCGGACACCGCTCGAGCTGGTCGACAGCACGGACACCGAAGCGAGCGCCGAGCGCCCGGCCGGCGACCGGTGGTCCACCTACAACGTTCCCGGGATCACGGCTGGTCCCGAACCGGTTCCGGCTTGGGTCGTCACCGAGGACGCCGCGGTCGACATCGAGCTCGGCGTCCTCAAGACCGGCAAGGAGGCCGACGTCTTCCTTGTCGAGCGCGGAATTCCCGACACCGACCGGCGCGTTCTGATGGCCGCCAAGCGCTATCGCGATCTCGACCATCGGGCCTTCCGGAGAGACGTGGCGTACCTCGAGGGTCGCAACGTGCGAAAATCCCGCGAACGCCGGGCGCTGGCGAATCGCACCAGGTTTGGTCGCCAGGTTGCGGCGACGGAATGGGCGATCACCGAATTCGGCGTGCTAACAACGCTGTGGGAGCTAGGCGCGCCCGTCCCCTATCCGGTGCAGCTCGACCGCACGGAGATCCTCCTCGAATTCATCGGCGATGACGACGGCGGGGCGGCCCCCCGGCTCGCCGAAATCCGGCCCTCCGAGGAAGAGGCCCGTTCCCTTTGGCAGCAATGCCTTGCGGCCATGTCGACGCTCGCCAGGGCCGGTTATACGCACGGCGACCTGTCGGCGTACAACCTGCTCGTCCATGACGGACGGCTCGTGATGATCGATGTCCCGCAAGCGGTCGACGTCATCACCAATCCGCAGGGCCCTGATTTCCTGGTCCGCGACGTGCGCAATATCGCGGGCTGGTTCACCACCCATGGTAGGCCCGACATCGATCCCGAGCAGATTGCCGCGGAACTGATTTCCGAGACCGGGATGTAGCCGCCGACCCGTCCCGCGGTTCTACGACGTCCACGCCCGCCACAGGGCGGCGTACTCCCCGTCGAGCGTGAGCAGCTCGTCGTGGCTGCCGAGCTCGGCGATCCGGCCGTCGATCACGACCGCGATCCGATCCGCGTCGTGCGCGGTGTGCAGCCGGTGCGCGATCGCGACGACCGTGCGCCCGGTGAGCAACGCGTTCATCGAGCCCTCGAGGTGCCGGGCCGTGCGCGGGTCGATCAGCGACGTCGCCTCGTCCAGCACGAGGGTGTGCGGATCGGCGATGATCAGCCGGGCCAGGGCGATCTGCTGGGCCTGCGCGGGAGTCAGCGCGGTGTTGCCGGCGCCCAGCTTCGTGCCGAGCCCGTCGGGCAGCCGGGAGACCCAGTCCCAGGCGTCGACCGCGGCCAGCGCCGACTGCACGACGCTGTCATCGGAGTCCTCCCGGGCCAGGATGATGTTGTCGCGCACCGAGCCGACGAAGACGTGCTGCTCCTGCGTGACCAGCGCGACCTCGGTCCGCAGCACCGGCAGCGGCAGCGCGACCAGGTCGATGCTGCCGACGGTGACCGAGCCGGTCCTCGGTCCGTTGATCCCCGCCAGCAGCCGACCCAGCGTCGACTTGCCGGAGCCGGACGGCCCGACGATGGCCAGCCGCTCGCCGACCCTGAGATCCATGTCGATCCCATGCAGGACATCGTGCCCCTCCCGGTAGGCGAATCGCAGGTCCGATCCGACGAGGTGCACGCCCTGCGGATCCTCGTCCTGCGGCTCGCGGTCCGGCGGGATCGTCGCGATCCCGAGCAGCCGCGACGTCGATGCGGCGCCCACCTGCAACCGGTCGACGGTCGACACGAAGAGATCGAGCGGGCCGAAGAGGCCCTCGATGTAGAGCACGGCGGCGGTGATCTGTCCGAGGCTGACCCAGCCCTTGCCGTAGGCGTAAGCGCCGAGCAGGACCGTCACACCGCGGGGCGCGTTGAAGGCCACGTCCATGACGATGAACAGCAGATTGCGCAGCGACATCGTGTAACGCTCGGCCTGCGCGGACACTGCGATGTCGTCGTCGTTACGGCCGATCCGCCGGTCCTGCAGGCCGAGCGCCTCGACCGTGCGAGCGCCCTCGACGGTCTCGGTCATCGTCGTGTTGATGCGCGAGTAGGTGCCGCCCTCGGTGATGTAGCCCTTCGGGGCGCGGGCGAGGTAGCGCCTGATCTGCAGCGCCGCGAGCGCGACGAGGACGAGCGAGGGTACGGCGAGGATCGGCGAGTTGATGACGAGCGCGACAAACGTGAGGACAACGGTCAGCCCGGAGATGATCGCCTGCGGCATCGCCCACTGCACCGAGGCGCTCATCGTCCCAACGTCACGGGTGATACGGGTGACGAGGTCGCCCGTGCTGGCCCGCTCGACCGTGCCGAGCGGGAGCCGCAGGACCGCGCGCACGACGTACTCCCTGGCGGCGGCAAGCAGGTCCTGGCCGAACATCGTCGAGCTCGCGTTGGCCGCGAAGGTCAGGGCGCTCTGCACGATCACGATGCCGCTGACCGCCAGCGCGAGCGCGTTGACGTGGCTCATGACCGTGCCGCCGCCGGCGGTCGAATTCACCAACGAGCCGAGCAGGCGCGGCACGAAGAGACCGGACACGGCGGCCAGCACGTTGAGCACGATGAGCAGGGCCAGGCCGCGCCTGCGGTCCCCTATCAGCCCGCGCATGAAGGACACGACCGCGGTGTTGTCGGCGACCGGCAGGCCGTTCTCCGGATCGCGCGAGGCCGCGAAATAGCGGTTGGCGCGCTCGGCCCGGAGCAGGTGGCGGCGATGCCAGGCGCCGATGCGTTCGCGCACCGACCCCGACGTCGGTGGGATCAGCTCCGGTGGCACGGCCGGCTCGACGGCCGGCCCGTCGTCGCGCCACGTGGCCGCCGACCCCTCGAAGAGCTCGTCCGCCATGGCCGCGCCGCGCGCGTGGTCGACGTCGGTGCTCATACCGCCTCCGCGGAAAAGCGTGCGTCGGCGGTGCCCATAGCCGCCTCCGCGGAAAAGCATGCGTCGGCGGTGCCCATAGCCGCCTCCGCGGAAAAGCGTGCGTCGGCGGTGCCCATAGCCGCCTCCGCGGAAAAGCATGCGTCGGCGGTGCTCACGCGGGGGACCCCTCATCGGGAGCGTCGAGGTTGCGCACCACGACGGAGCGGTACGCCGGGTCGTCGCGCAGCAGTTCGTCGTGCGTGCCGTCGGCAGCCGCCCGGCCACCGTCGAGCAGGACGATCCGGTCGGCGTGATGCAGCAGCAGCGGCGAAACCGACATCACGATCGTCGTACGACCGCGCCGGTACCCCGCCAGCCGCGCCGCGATCATGGCCTCGGTGTGCGCGTCGACGGCCGACGTCGGCTCGACCAACACCAGCACCTCGGGGTCCCGCGCCAGCGCCCGGGCCAGCACCAGCCGTTGCCGCTGACCGCCGGACAGGCCGCGGCCCCGCTCGTCGATGCGGCCCTGCCAGCCACCGGGCATCGCCTCGAAGACGTCCTCGGCCGCGGCCGTGTGCAGCGCCGCCTCGGCCTGCCGGCGGGTGAGGATGCCGTGCGGGTCGACGAGGTCCTGCAACGTGCCGGAGAAGACCATCGCACCGGTGTCGGAGACCACGATCTGCTCGCGTACGTCGCGCAGCGCGGCATCGGCGAGGTCGACACCGCCGACCCGCACCCCCCACGGACCGGCCGCGAGCGCCTCGTCCGCTCGGGCGATTTCCGCTTGCGCGGCAAGGCGCTTCTCGTGTTCACGCTTGGCGGCCGCGCCGGCGACCTTGTCGTCGACTGCGGGCGCGGAGTGCGCGGCCGGGGGGAGGTAGCGCCCGACCCGGTCGGCGAGCGCGGCCGTCTCGTCTGGCGCGGCGCTCACCACCATCGTCAGCTCACCCGGCTGCGCGACGAAGCCGGTGGCCTCGTCCGTGATGACCGCCCCGGTAGGCAGCGGGCGTGGCTGCTGCGGGTCGTGCCACGGCGGTGTGAGCCCGAGCGCGGCGATCGCCTTGCGGGCCGAGACCATGCCGCGGGTCCATTTCTGGAAGAACTGGAAGAAGTTGGTCACCGGGCCGGTCAGGAACATGGCGTAGCCCAGCAACGCCACCAGCTGGCCGGTGGAGATCCGGCCGTGGAGCACGTCCCGGGCGCCGAGCCACATCAGCAGGACCAGAAAGATCCCCGGCAGCAGGACCGCGACGCCGTCGGTGATGGACTGCCAGATGCCGGCGGCCACGCCGGCCGAGCGCACCCGTTGCGACTGGCCGGCGTAGTTGCGGCCGAACGTCGACTCGCCGCCGATGCCGCGCAGGATCCGCAGGCCCGCGACGATGTCCGTGGCCATTCCGGTCAGCTCGGAGTTGCGGCTGCGCTCGACCGCCTGGCGGCGCTCCATCGGCTTGAGCAGCGGAAAGGCCATCGCCACCAGCAGCGGCGGGCCGACCAGCACGAGCAGGCCGAGCTTGACCGACGTACCGAGCACGATCGCGCTCACGGTCAGGAAGGCGACCAGGGACGCCAGCCCGCGGCCGGTCACCTCGATCAGCGACCCGAAGGTGTCCGAGTCCGACGACGAGACGCTCAGGACCTCACCGGTCGGCAGCCGCCGCCCCTGGATGTGGCCGAGCTGCGCGGTCTTGCGGTTGACCAGCTTCGTCGTGCCGTAGAGGGCGATCAGCCAGCCGCGCACGGCCATGGTGTGGAAGAGCATGCCGCACATCGCGCCGGCCATCGTCACGATGAGCAGCGCCAGACCCCAGAAGAGCGTGCCCGACGTGGAGCCGGGCAGGATCCCCTTGTCGATCGCCTTGCCGAGCAGGAAGGGACCCACCGTCGGCGGGATATACCAAAGGACACCGGCAACCGCGTTGCCGGTGAGCACGTCGGCCTGATCGCGCAGCAACCAACGGAGAAACGCACCCGGCGTACGGGTATCAGGCTCTGCGGTGGCGGATGCGCTGTAGGCGTCGACTACAGGAGGGAAGTCGCGCATAGCTGTACCAATGTACGAAGCGCGGCGGCCCGCTGCGACCGAATTCCGGGCGCTGTGTGCGATCCCACCCTGTGCCGACGAGCACTCCGATGCATCGTGTCCATCAGGATGAGGCCCCTGGCATTGACCGAGCGCGGCCCGGCCGAGCCGACGGTCAGCTTGGCCCGCCCGCTGACCGCGACCGCGGGTGCCCTCTTCCGTGGGCAACGCGCCGGCCCGACGCCATGCGCGCGCGCACGCGCGCGCACGCGAGGACGGTGCGCGAGGGTGACCTGATCGTCGAGCGTCCCGACCAGCGGGCAGGTGGTGCTCGACCAGCCCGGACAGCGCGGCCGCGGTCCGCCAGCAGCCGAAGCCGAGCAGGCCGAGCCCGACGGCGCACAGCACGATGTCCCAGCCGTACGGCGAGTCGCTGAGGACGAGGTTCACCGACGCCGTGGTCAGGATCACCAGCGCCAACCCGGCGCAGACCAGGCCGATGCACGGGCCGTCCCTGCTGCGTCTCGCCCCGTCCCTGGCCACGAGCACCTCTGCGACCGGAACCATGTAGCCACCGTCGGCGCGCACCGCTTGCATGGCGGACGCTCCCACCCCGGGCACTGCCGAGACCGACCTCATCGGCTCAGTCCGGCCGGGAAGCTACCAGTACGCCACTCGGATCCGGCGCGAACCGACGGCCGGACGGAGGTGCTCCCCCGGTTGGACTCGAACCAACAACCCTTCGATTAACAGTCGAACGCTCTGCCAATTGAGCTACAGGGGATCGCGCGCAGCGATCTGTGATGCTACCTCATGCGCACGCTCCCCCACGCTGGCGCAGTTCCCCCGCGACGGGCGTGCAAGCGCGGGCCGGCGGAGGCGCGAGCCGATGGCAACGGGGTCGATCCGGGTAGGCAGGACCACCCCGACACTCCCCGCTGGCCGCGGTGGAGGCGACACGCCGGCGGCCAAGAAGAAGATGCGGGTCGGGCCGGGGTGGGCAAGCCCAGCTTGTCGTGCTCCGCTCCGTGCTCCTCAGCCCAGCACGCGGCGTACGAACGCCAGCTTGGCCACCTCGTGGCGGGCCGCGCCGCCCTCGTGACCGTTGTAGGGGTAGACCTCGATCGCCTTGTCCGTGCTCGCATGGTGGTTGTACGCCGCGTAGACGGTGGATGGCGGGCAGACCATGTCCATCAGGCCGACCGAGTAGAGGGTCGGGGCCCCGGCGTGGGCGGCGAAGTTGACCCCGTCGAAGTAGGACAGTGTGGTGAAGACCCGCTCGATGTCCTCGGGCCGGGTGCGGCAGTAGGCCTGGATCTCGGAGTACGGCGCCGTGTCGACGATCTCGGTGGCCCGGCGGTAGTGGCACAGGAACGGTACGTCGGGCATCGAGCCGGCCAGCCCGTCGACGAGACCGGCCGCGGCCAGGGTGAGCCCGCCGCCCTGGCTGCCGCCGGCGACCACGATCCTGTCCGGATCGACGTCCGGGTGCGCGCGGGCCGTCTCCACCGCGCGGACGGCGTCGCTCATCAGCCGGCGGTAGTAGTAGACGTCCTTGTCCAGGATCCCGTCGGTCATGTAGCCGGCGACGTGCGGGCCGGAAGCGTCGGCGTGCGCGTCCCCGGTGTCGCCGCCGCCCTGCCCGCGGGTGTCCATCAGCAGGTGCGCGTAACCGGCCGCGGCGTACATCAGGTACTGGTGCACCAGGCCCCGCCCGCCGTTGTACCCGTGATACTGCACGACGCAGCCGAGCGTCCCGGCGCGGTGCGCGGGCAGCAAGAGCCAGCCCTTGACCGGCTCGCCGTTCCAGCCGGCGAAGCTCACGTCAAAGGTCTCGATCTCGGTCAGCCCGGCGTCGTACGGCGTGAACGTCGCGCCGAGGTCGTGCTCGCGTACCGAGGCCAGCGTTGCGGCCCAGAAAGCGTCATAGTCGGGCTGCTCGTCTCGTGTGGGCTGGTAGGTCTCCAGCTCGGCCCGAGCGAAGTCGAAAAGTGCCATTCCCGCGGTCTCCTTCGTGCGGTCAGCGGCTCGTCGCCGCTGCGGTCCGTGAACCAGGGATCAATGCTCCGGCCCGGCGGCCGGGCACCAACGCGTCACCGTCGACATACCCCTCCGGCCGGGCGCGGAGCTCGTCGACGAGCTTGCCCCGCCACTGCCCGAGTCGATCGGCGGAGCTGGGCTGGCGGGCGAGGTCGTGCAATTCCTGCGGATCCGCGCGCAGGTCGAAGAGCTGCTCGATCCCGGTGCCGCTGCACCAGATGTATTTCTCCTTGCCGTCGGTGAGGAAATGCACCGACTGGTCCCCGAGGTGCAGGTGCTCGCCGTGGAGGTGCTCCCGCCATGCCGTCGCCTCGCCGCGGGCCAGCGGCAAAATGCTCCTCCCGTCGACGGTCTCCGGGATACCGATGCCGGCGGCGTCGAGCAGGGTCGGCATCACATCGCGCAACTCGACGACCGAGTCGTCGACGACGCCGGCCGGTATTCCTGGGCCGGATATCGCGACCGGAATCCGCGCGGAACCTTCGTACGGCGCGCATTTGCGGTAGAGGTGGTGATCGCCCATCAGCTCGCCGTGATCGGCGACGAACATGATCACGGTGTTTCCTCGGGTCGCACCCTGGGCCGCGAGCTCCTCGAAGAGCCGCTCGAGCTGCTGGTCGATGTGCGACATGTGGCCGTAGTAGCCGGCCCGGGCTCGCTGCAGCAGTCGCGGATCGTACGTCGCCACGGGTGACTCGGGTGAGCGCGGATTGTCGTAATCCGCCCAGACGTCGAGCCAATCACCGACGGGAGGTTCGGGCATCTCCTGGTCGATGTACTGCTCAAATGCCCACAGCGGCGGGTCGTACGGCGGGTGCGGGCGGTGGAACGACGCGAACAGGAAGAACGGCATCGAGCGGTCGCGCTCGCGCAGGAACTGGATCGACCGGGTGACCACCCAGGTCGTCGGATGCACGTATTCGGGTTTGTCCCAGGGCCGGGCGACGACCGAATTGCAGTTGAGGCCGTGCTCGGCGTAGTCGGCGTCGTACCCGACCTGCACGCGCAGCCAAGCCAGGTAGTCATCGACCTCCGTCAGATCGTCGTACGTCGATCGCGTGAAATGGGTGTAGCCGTCGTGCAGCGCGACATCGTCGAAGCCCATCGGGTTGCGCTCAGGGAAGACGTGCATCTTCCCCACCGCCTGCGTCTGATAGCCGGCGGCACCGAACTCCCCGGCGAGCGGGTGCGGGTAATCCCACGGAACGCCGTCCTGATAGCCGACCCGGCCGGTGCGCTCCTGGCTCTGCCCGGTCAGCAAGGATGCGCGGGCCGGCACACACGACGGCGTCGCGGAATACGCGCGATCGAACCGCGTGCCCCGCTCGAGCCAGCCGTCCAGATAGGGCGTCATGACCACCGGGTGCCCGGCCGCGGAAAAGCAGTCCCCGCGCCATTGATCGACGCAGATCAGGACCACGTTCGGCGCGGCGGCCGGCTCGGGGGGCATGGACTAGATGACCTCGAGGCCGTCGCGGTCCGGGAGGGCCGGGAATTCGGCGTGTGGCTCGAGCTGGTACCAGTACGCCGTCGAGGCAATGTCGTCCTGCAGCGGCAGGTAGCGCCCGCCGGAGCGCCAGCCGATCGCCTGGATCGTGACCTTGGCGTCCGCGGCGAACCGCACCGGATCCTTGATATGCCAACGATACATGCCGAAGCGGGCCTGCGACGCGATCACAGCCCCCTTGTTCGGGAGGATCGCCTGCGGGAAGCCGAGGTACTGCGTGGAGTAGGGCGCGTAGACGAGCTCCCCGGCGTCGTCCTTCTCGTAGAAGCACCAGGCCCCTCCGAAGTAGTCCTCGGTGCCGGTGCCGCAGATGGTCGGGAACTCCTCGCCGCCCTGGCCGGCATCGCCGTCGAGGAAGAACTTGATCTCGCCCTCGCCCCACCAGCCGTTGTTGTTCGAGCCCCAGGCGAGGTAGGTGCCGACGTAATGGCCGCGGCCGCGGACGCCGTCGAGGATGGTGTGGTCGGTCTTGTATTCCAGCGGGTTGTCGCGGCGCCACTGGGCGTGCAGGTAGGCCGCGTCGTCGGGAATGGCGCGGAGCTCGTAGTCGACGGAATAATACAGCGACACGCTGTCCTCGTCCCAGAGGTTTTCCACGGTGATCCGGGCCGACCGGCGGAACGGCATCGGCCAGTAGGAATTGAAGCCGCCGAGCGGGTTGACGGCGATCGGCTCGGAGGAGACGCGGCACGGCACGGTCCAGCCGTTGCAGAAGAAGTCGCCGAGCGGAGTCTCGATCGACGGCGTGTCCTCACCGTCCCAGTAGACCCTCAGCACCAGCCGGCGCCACCACTCGTAGTGAATGGTCAGCCAGACGTGCGTGATCTGCCCCGGGCCGTCGATCTCGGCGAGCGTGAGGGTCTCGCCGGCCGGGACGTGGGTGTAGGGCGAGACCTTCCAGCCCCGGCCCAGCTCGCGCGCGGCATGCGACGCGGTGCCCTCGCTCGCCAGGCCACCGCCTCCCTTGGCGCCGGTGGGATTCTCCGCGCTGATCGACCGGCTCTGCGCGTCGACCAGGCGGGTCAGGTCGGACAGGCCCGGGCCTTCAACCGTCATGCTCTTCCTCCGTGCTCAGAAACTTCGTGCTCGGAAAACGATTCAGCGCCGCCACGCTACCGGCCGACCGCGTCAGATCACTTCCAGCCCGTCGCGGTCGGGAAGTTCG
Organism: Mycobacteriales bacterium; assembly: GCA_038253135.1. Taxonomy (GTDB): domain Bacteria; phylum Actinomycetota; class Actinomycetes; order Mycobacteriales; family QHCD01; genus JBBSHJ01. The sequence goes on from JBBSHJ010000004.1 coordinate 56,146, forward strand.
GGGTACGGCGCGGGCTCGCCCCTCTGGTACCACCACGCGGTCGAGGCGAGGTCGTCCCGCAACGGGAGATATCGCCCGCCCGAGCGCCAGCCCAGCGCCTGCACGGTGACCTTGAGATCCTCGGCAAAGCGCACCGGGTCCTGCAGGTGCCACCGGTACATCCCGAGTCGGCGCTGCGATGCGTGGATCGACTCGCCGCCGAGGGCCTGCACGAAGCCCAGGTACGCCGTGGTGAACGTACTGTAGACGCCGCCGGCCTCCTCGAATCCCCAGGCGCCGCCGAAGTAGTCCTCGGTGCCGGTGCCGCAGATCGTCGGGAAATCCTTATCACCGTCGAGGAAGAACTTCAGCTCACCCTCCCCCCACCACCCGCTGCTGTTGGATCCCCAGGCCAGGTAGGTGCCGACGAAATGCCCACGACCGCGCACCCCGTCGAGGATCACGTGGTCGGTCCTGTCCGGCAGCGGGTTGGAGCGTCGCCACTGGGCGTGCAGGTAGGCCGCGTCGTCCGCGACCTCGTCGAGCTCGTAGTCGACCTGGTAGAAGAATCCCTCGACATCTTCCTCCCAGAGATTCTCCACCGTGATGCGCGCCGACCTGCGAAAGGGCATCGGCCAGTAGGAATTGAAGCCGCCCTTGGGATTGACGGCCACCGGGACCGAGACCACGTTGGCCGGCTGGCACCAGCCGTTGCAGAAGAAATCACCCAAGGGGACTTCGATGGCCGGCCGGTCAGCCCCGTCCCAGTAGAACCGGAGCACGAGCCGACGCCACCAGGCCGGATCCACGGTGATCCAGATGTGGGTGATGGTGCCGGGTCCCTCGATCTCGGCCATCGAATAGGTCGACCCGGCCTCGACCGTCGCGCACGGCGCGACCTTCCAGGTTTGTCCAAGCTGGCGGGCGGCGCGGGCACCGACGCCTTCGATGGCGCGGCCGCCGCCGCCCTTGTCCCCCGTCGGATTCTCGGCGTTGACGGCACGAGAGCGCCCCGCCGTGACCCTCGTCAGGTCGGAGAGCGGGGAGAGGATCGACACGCGGGGCTCAACGATCCCGGGAGAAGGCGGCGTCGAAGGCGGTGGTCGGCTTGTCGAAGACCAGCTTCTTCAGGAACTCCAGCGACTCCGGCGCCCCGCGCAGCCGGTCCATGCCGGCGTCCTCCCACTCGATCGACAGCGGGCCGTCGTACCCGATCTCGTTGAGCATCCGGAAGATCCCCTCCCACGGCACGTCGCCGTGCCCGACGGAGACGAAATCCCAGCCCCGCCGCGGGTCGGACCACGGCAGGTGCGATCCGAGCCGCCCGTTGCGGCCGTTGAGCTGGCGCACCGATTCCTTGCAGTGCACGTTGTAGATGCGGTCCTGGAAATCCATCAGGTAGCCGACCGGGTCGAGGTCCTGCCACACGAAATGGCTCGGGTCGAAATTGAGCCCGAAGCCGGGACGGTTGCCGATCGCGTCGAGCGTGCGGCGCGCGGTCCAGTAGTCGTAGGCGATCTCCGACGGGTGCACCTCGAGCGCGAATCTCACCCCGACCTCGTCGAAGACGTCGATAATGGGATTCCACCGGTCGGCGAAGTCCTGGTAGCCGGCCGCGACCATTTCGCCGGGGGTGGGCGGGAACATCGCGACGGTGTACCAGATCGACGACCCGGTGAAGCCGGTCACGGTCTTGACGCCCATCTTGGCGGCGGCCCGGGCGGTGTCCTTCATCCGCTCGGCGGCCCGTCGCCGGACCCCCTCGGGATCGCCGTCTCCCCAGACCTCGGGCGGCACGATGTCCTTGTGCCGCGCGTCGATCGGGTTGTCGCACACGGCCTGGCCGACGAGGTGGTTGGAGATCGCCCAGCACTTGAGGTTGTATTTCTCCAGCATGGACTTCTTGTCGGCGACGTAATTGTCGTCGGCGAGCGCCTTGTCGACCTCGAAATGGTCGCCCCAGGCGGCGATTTCCAGGCCGTCGAAACCCCAGGACGACACCAGCTTGCAGACCTCCTCGAACGGAAGGTCGGCCCACTGGCCGGTGAAGAGGGTAAAGGGTCGAGCCATGGCGATTTCTCCTTCTCCTCAGCGCACGCCGAGGATGTGGTCGATGGCCAGCTGGTCGAGGCGTTCGTAGTGCATCGCGCGCTCGCCGCGCTTGTCGATGTCGTACGACGTGTCGTCGCGCAGCGCGGCCAGCGGCTCATCGGGATCGAGTGTGGGCCTGGCCAACTCGGGCACCCGCGCCGCGGCCAGCGCCTCCTGCACCTCGGGGTCGGCGCGATATTTCGTCGCCTTTTCCTTGAGGATGAGATAGGTCCGCATGCAGCCGGCGGCCGATTCCCACACACCGCTGAAATCCTCGGTGCGCATCGGCTTGTAATCGAAATGCCGCGGGCCGTCGTACCCCGCCGACTCGAGCAGGTCCACGAGGAAGAACGAGCTCTTGAGGTCGGCCGCCCCGAAGCGCAGATCCTGGTCGTATTTCAGCCCGTGCTGACCGTTGAGGTCGATGTGGAAGAGCTTGCCGGCCCAGAGGGTCTGGGCGATGCCGTGTACGACATTGAGTCCCGCCATGGTCTCGTGCCCGACCTCCGGATTGAGACCGACCATGTCCGGGCGTTCGAGGGAGTGGATGAAGGCCAGCGCGTGCCCCACCGTCGGCAGGAAGATATCGCCGCGGGGCTCGTTCGGCTTCGGCTCCAGCGCCAGCCGGATGTCGTAGCCCTGCTCGGTGATGTAGCCGCAAAGTGCGTCGATCGCCTCCTTGTAGCGGTCAAGAGCGGCGCGAACATCCGTCGCGGCATCGCTCTCGGCCCCTTCGCGGCCGCCCCAGCAGACGTAGGTCGTGGCGCCCAGCTCGGCGGCGAGGTCGATGTTGCGCAGCGTCTTGCCGATCGCATAGCGGCGTACGTCGCGGTCGTTGGCGGTGAAGGCGCCGTCCTTGAAGACCGGGTGGAAAAAGAGGTTGGTCGTCATCATCGGGACCGTCATTCCGGTCTCGGTGAGCGCGGCGCGGAACCGGTCGAGGATCTTCTGCCGCTCGGCGGCGTCGGCGTCGATCGGGATCAGGTCGTTGTCGTGGAAGCTCACGCCCGCGGCGCCGAGCTCGGACAAGCGGTGCACGGCCTCGACCGGGTCGAGGGGCGGCCGGATCGCCGTGCCGAAGGGGTCGACGCCCTGCCAGCCGACGGTCCACAGGCCGAAGGTGAAATTGTCCGACCGCGTCGGGTTCCACGTGTCGGTCATACCTTCGCCACCTCGGTCCAGGTCGAGTCGGCACCGGCGCTGCGCTCGACGGCGGAAAGGACGAGCTGCACCTGCAGCCCGTCGGCGAAGCTCGGAGCGGGATCCGCGGACGTGCCGATCGCCTCGAGCAGGTCGCGCACCTCGTGGGTGAAGGTGTGCTCGTAGCCGATGATGTGTCCGGCCGGCCACCAGGCGGCCATGTACGGGTGCTCGGGCTCGGTCACGAGAATGCGACGGAAACCCGCTTCCGGTGCGGGCAGTGCGGCGTCGAAGAACTCGAGCTCGTCGAGCCGCTCCAGGTCGAAGACGGCCGAGCCGCCGTCGCCGTTGATCTCCACGCGCAGCCCGTTCTTGCGGCCCTGGGCGAACCGGGTCGCCTCGAATGTCCCGATCGCGCCGCCGTCGAAGCGGGCGGTGAAGAGCGCCGCGTCGTCGACGGTCACCGCGCCTCTGGCGGTCGCCGAGCCGGTCTCGTTCAGGCCGCCGGTCGACTCCGACCCGGGCAGCGGCCGTTCCTTGATGAAGGTCTCGGTGATCGCGGAGACGCCGGCGATGCACTGGCCGGTGACGAACTGCGTGAGGTCGACGATGTGCGCGCCGAGGTCGCCGAGCGCGCCGGAGCCGGCCTTGTCCTTCTGCAGCCGCCAGGCGAGCGGGAATTCCGGGTCGATGATCCAGTCCTGCAGGTACTGCGCCCGCACGTGCCGGATGGTGCCGAGCCGGCCGTCGGCGATGAGCTGGCGCAGGTAGGCGACGGCCGGGACGCGCCGGTAGTTGAAGGCGACCATGCTGCGTACGCCGTCGGCCCGGGCCTTGTCCGCGGCGGCGACCATCGCCCGCGCCTCGTCGACGGTGTTGGCGAGCGGCTTCTCGCACAGCACGTGCTTGCCGGCTTGCAACGCGGCGATGGAGATCTCGGCGTGGCTGTCACCGGGCGTGCAGACGTCGACGAGGTCGACGTCGTCGCGGGCGATCAGCGCGTGCCAGTCGGTCTCGGTGGCGGCATAGCCGAACTTCTTCGCCGCGGTCGCGACGGCCTCGGCGTTGCGGCCGCAAACCGCCGCCAGCTCGGCCTGCGCCGGCAGGTCGAAGAAGTGATTGGCCGTCCGCCAGGCATGCGAGTGCACCGCCCCCATGAAGGCGTATCCGACGAGTCCGACTCCGACGCGCATACGGTGATCCCCTCTGGGCGGTTCGCAGGTTGAGGTCCGCTCGATTCGATCACGGAGCGGCCGCCGGCCGCCAGCGTCCCGGCCCGACTTCGATCGCCGCTTCCGGACGTTGCAATGCCCTGGCCGGGCTGCCTCGCGACCTGCCGCCTTCTTCCGTCGTGAGAAAACGATTCACGGGTACGGCGGAAGGCGGCAGGTCGGGGTGAGGTTCACGGGGCGGGGGTTCACGGGGCGGGGGTGTCACCAGAAGGCTTCCCGGCCCGCCGAGCGGTCTTCGGCGGCGACCAGCACGTCGAGCAGCCGGGCGAGCAGGTCGGCCTTGACCGCCGCGCAGGCGGGGTCGTCCCACCGGTTGACCAGCTCGTCCGGATCGTCGGCGAGGTCATAGAGCTCGCCGGTCGCCGGCCGTGCCGAGGCCGGCGGGCCGTGGTGCGCGACGAGCTTGTGGGTCTCGGTCGCCAGCATCGTGACGTGCGCGGCCGGATCGAGCGGGTGCCCGCTGTCGCGGTATTCGCAGACGGCGTACCCGGCTCCCGGTCCGGCGATGACGTCGCGACCGGTCATCCGGTCCGGCGCGCCCAACCCGGCTGCGGCCAGCAGCGTCGTCGGCAGGTCGAGCAGGGACGCGATCTCGGGGCGTCGTACGCCGGCCGGCACGTGGCCCGGCCAGCGCAGGATCAGCGGCACCCGGGTCGCGCCCTCGTAGCAGAGCGGGCCCTTCAGCAGCTGGCCGTGATCGCCGAGCATCTCGCCGTGATCGCTGGTGAAGACGACGAGGGTGTCCTCGGCCAGGTCGAGTCGATCGAGGCTCTGCAGGATCCGCCCGACCTGGTCGTCGATGAGGTCGACCATGGCGTAGTAGCGGGCGGTGAATGCGCGGACCTGCTCGGCGGTGTAGTCGAGGAAACCCGGGAGCGCCCCGCCGTAGGTCTCCCGCGACGTCTCGTCCTGGATCGCCGGCTTGTGATCGGCGGGGGCGTTCGGCCGGATCGGGGCGGGGAGGTCGGCGTCGCGGTAGCGCTCGACGTACTCGCGCGGAGCGACGAACGGGTGGTGCGGGTCGAAGATGTTGGCCCAGCAGAAGAACGGCCGGCCCGCCGGCCGGTTCTCGAGGATGTCGATGACCTCGTCCGCGACCCAGGTGGTGAAGTGCGCCTGGGTGGGCATGTCGTCGTAGGGCCGGGCGTCGAAACCGCCCGGGGCCGGCGGCGGGTCGGCCCACAGCTCGGGATGTTCGCGCTGCAGCCAGCCGTGGTAGGCGTTCTCCGGCGATCGGTGCGCCGGGTCGTGCGCCCAGGCATAGTGCTCGATGCCGTCGTCGTACCGTGTCTCGGTCCGCCCGCCGTACGCCGCCGCGAGGTGCATCTTGCCGGCGAGGGCGGTGAAGTAGCCGGCGTCGGCGAGCTGTTTGCTGAAGACCGGCTGGCCCGGCGGCAAAGCGACCCCGTTGGCCCACAGGCCGTGCCCATGCGGCAGGACTCCGGTCATCATGCTGGCCCGGGCCGGCGCACAGACGGGGCTGGCGGTGTAGCAGCGCTCGAAGAGCGTGCCGGCGCGGCCAGCCGGTCGATCGCCGGTGTGTGCACGGACGGGTTTCCGTAGGCCCCGAGGGTGTCGTAGCGCTGTTGGTCGGTGCAGACGAGCAGGATGTTCGGTCGACCGTCGGGCATCAGAAATCCTTGCGTAGCAAGGGAAGCGCGGCATCGCGGACCTGCGCGTACGCCGTCCTGGTGACGCTGTTCAATGACGCTGTCGGCAGCACGGCCGAGGCCACCGGCCACTCGGGTGGCTCGGCCCCGCCACGTAGGGCCCACGCTGCCTGCCGGGCCGCGCCGCGGGCGACGTACTCCCCCGGCTCAGGGACGGCGAGCGGCACCCCGAAGAGGGCCGGGGCGAGAGCCTGCACCGCTGCCGATCGGGCCGCCCCGCCGATCAGCACCGCGCGGCGGGTCACGACTCCCTGCGCCCGCAGCGCGTCGAGCCCGTCGGCCAGACCGCACAGCATTCCCTCCGTCGCGGCGCGGGCGTAGTGCGCCGGCGTGGACGTCGCGCGGGTGAGCCCGTAGGCGAGGCCGGTCGCCGCCGGGAGGTCGGGGGTGCGCTCGCCGTCGAGGTACGGGAGGACGACGAGCCCGTCACCATGGGGTGCCTCGGCGGCCAGCCGGTCGAACGCGGCGATGTCGAGGCCGAGCAGCGCGGCAGCCGCGTCGAGCACCCGGGCGGCGTTGAGCGTGCAGACGAGCGGCAGGAAACGGCCGGTGGCGTCGGCGAATCCGGCGACCAGCCCGCTGGGGTCTGCGGTCGGGGCGTCGGCGACCGCGAAGACGGTGCCGCTGGTGCCGAGCGAGATCGCGACGTCGCCGGGCGCGAGCCCGAGCCCCAGCGCGGCGGCCATGTTGTCGCCCGTGCCGGCGGCGAGGGCGATCCCGGCGGGCACCGCGCCGTCGGGCGTCGTACCGACCGCCTCCGCCGGGTCGGCGACTCTCGGCACGGCGAGCTCGCGGCGGGCGGCCGCGGCGAGCAGGTCGGCGCGGTAGCTGCCGTCGGCGGGCGACCAGTATCCGGTGCCCGAGGCATCACCGCGGTCCGTGGTGAGGGCCGAGATGTCGACCGGGCCGCCGCCGGCGCGCAGCCGGGCGGTGAGCCAGTCGTGCGGCAATGCGACGGCGGCGGTACGGCGTACCGTTTCCGGCTCGTGGTCGGCGACCCACCGCAACTTGGTGACGGTGAAGCTGGCGAGCGGGACCGAACCGGTCGCGGCCGCCCACGCATCGGGCCCGCCTCGCTCGTCGACCAGGGCCGTCGCGGCGGCGGCGGAGCGGGTGTCGTTCCACAGCAGCGCGTCGCGCACGACGGCACCGTGCGCTTCGAGCAGGACCATGCCGTGCTGCTGGCCGCCGACCGCGATGGCCTCGACGCCGTCCAGGATGCCGTCCGAAGCGGCCAGAAAGGCCCGCCACCAGATCTCCGGATCGATCTCGGAGGTGTCGGGGTGGGACGCCTTGCCCTCCCGCAAGATCGCGCCGGTGTCGGCATCGCAGACGACGACCTTCGTGGACTGGGTCGAGCAGTCGACCCCGGCGACGAGCGGCATGCGGCCCATCGTGGCAGAGCGTCGTACGGCCGTCTCGATGACCCGTAATGCAGCGGCGCTGATCCCGGTGCGGGGCGACCGCCGCGTCAGGCGCTGGCCGGCCGAGGGCGAGAGATTTGCCGTGCCGACGGACGCTTGCATAACCATGCGACCTGGCATTGGGTGAACCGACTCGAACGGGTGCTCGAGGCAGCGACCGCGCGCCGAGAGTCAGGATGCCCCGCAAGGGGATCCGCTGCTGCGACACATTAGTGAGTATCGTGAGTGGTGTGACTCGGTTGAAACGTGTACCTTCCGGACGAGCTCGCGGCGGAGGCCAAGAAGGCGGGCTTGAACCTGTCGGCGGTGACGCAGGAAGCCGTCAGACGAAGCCTTGCCTCGCGCTCCACCGATAACTGGCTGGCCGCACTTGCGACGACGACACCTTCTGAGCGAGTGCCTCATGATCGTGCCCTGGAGGCACTTGACGCCGCGCGGGACGAGCCTCCAACGCATCATGGCTGAAGCTGTCGGTCGATGCGTCCGCCCTTGTCGATCTTCTGCTGGGCAACGAACTAGGTGGCGCTGTTCGCCGGCGGATTGCCGGCCACACCCTGCATGCACCCGCTCACATCGATGCCGAAGTTCTCTCAGCGTTGGGGCGGTTACACCGGGCCGGCCACCTTGAGGCCGACAGTGTCGAGTCTAAGCTTCACGAACTCGCCGCAGCTCCCATCCAGCGCCACCCGGTAGCCGATCTTCTCCTCGGGACCTGGGCCCGACGCCACCAGCTACGGCTGGTCGACGCGCTGTACGTGCAGCTGGCCGTATCCCGGAACGCGCCGCTGGTCACCACCGACCGTCGACTGCACGTCGCGCCCTCCGCAGACATCGTGGACACCTGAGCCTGCTGGTCATGCCTGCGATGTGATCGCCGCAAGAGGATCCGCTGGCTGCGACACTGCTCGCCACGCTCGATGATGTGTGTGCTGGTGCGGTTGGGGCCTTTCGCCGAGAGGGTCTACATACCCCGTGGGTTCCGGCGCATGTTTTCGGTTCGGTCGAGCGGATTGACGCCGGTCCGTCTTCGGATCGGGAACACTCCGTTCACTTGTTGATGGTGATCCAGCTCGGATTCCAGAATTCCTTCACCCCTGGTCAGGCTGGATAGCCATCGCTGCAACGCATCGACTGCAATCGCGGGAATCTCACCGAACTATGCTCGTCAACCCGCGGGTGATGGGGGCGTCCGGGATGGCGCCAACGCCGCCTAGTGGCCAGCCTCCCGGCCTAAGGACACGCCCGTAAATAACTCAGCCATCTAGTGCTCTTCTCGATATGCTTGAGCCCGTGGCGATCGACGCGGCGGAGGTTGAGGCGGCCGGTCGTCGAATTGCCATCTTGTGGCC